>JAYVOF010000186.1:0-53271 GCA_043758105.1 Rhodospirillales bacterium
GGAGGCGCTCGCGTATGCCTACTCGGACGCGGAACGGCGGCGCGTCGAGCACATCCGTGAGACGGCGCTGATCGGCACCGGGCCGGTGGTGGCGGAGAAGCTGGCGCGGTTGGGTTCAGCGTTGGCGGTCGAGGAAGTGGCGATCCTTACCACCACGCACGACCAGGCAGTGCGCCGGCTGAGCTATAGCCTTATTGCGGCCGCGTCAGCGCGGCATGACCTGGCGCTGGCGGCCGAATGAGGCGCGCCACTGCCGATACCGGAAGGTCGCATACGCGACGAGGGCAGCGATGACGACGACTGGCAACAGGAAGGACAGCACCGTTAGTGCAAACAGGGCGATTGCAGCAGCGCCCGCCACGACGGCCACCAATCCCGCGACGACCAATAGCTTGAACGAGAGTGGCACGCCCTGCGGCCGTGGCGGTCCGCGGAAAGCGCCGTCGGGAGTCATATCCAGAACCGGAGGGATGCGTTCCATGATGCACAATTGGCCCATGTCCCTTGCTGCTTCAAGTCTCATGCTGTTGCTGAGCCGGCCGGCGGGGGCGGCCGATTTTACCCTGCTGACCACAGGTGCGTTCAAGCAGGCGGCGCTGGCGCTGGTGGCCGGGTTCGAGGCCGGATCGGGCGATCATGTGACGATCGAGGCGGATACGGCCGGCGGGGTGCTGCGCCGGATCAAGAGCGGTCATGGCGCGGACGTGGTGATCGTGACGCCGGCGGTGATCGACGGGTTGATCACGGACGGGGCTTTGGTGCCGGGCAGCCGGCGGGACGTGGCGCAGGTCGGGATCGGCGTCGCGGTCCGGGCGGGCGGGCCACGGCCGGATCTGAGCAGCGCCGAGCGTTTCCGCGCCGCCCTGCTGGCCGCCCCCGCCGTCGCGATCGTGGACCCGGCGTCTGGCGGATCGAGTGGGATTTATCTGACGGCTCTGTTCGTCCGGCTGGGCATCGCGGACGCGATGGCGATCAAGCTGGTGCGGGTCAATGCAGGTTTGGCGGCCAGCGCGGTGGCGGACGGCCGGGCCAGCATGGCGTTGCAGCAGGTGAGCGAGTTGCTGACCACGCCGGGGGTGGAGTTCGTGGGTCCGTTGCCGGACTCGGTGCAGAATGTGACGGTGTATAGCGCTGGCCTCAGTGCGCACGCCGCCGAAGGTTCAGACCGGCTGTTATCGGCGCTGACTGGTCCCACCGCGGCCGCGGTGGTGCGATCCAAGGGAATGTCTTCCCCCCCTTCCTCCGGGAGAGGGCCGGGGTGAGGGAGGCGACAGGGACTGGATATAGTCCGCCCCGGCGGCAACGAAGCCGCCCAGGTCTGGGTGTGTGGTTTCCCTCACCCCAACCCTTTCCCGGAGGAAGAGGAGGCGGTTTTTCTTTTTGTTAGACGTGGAAGCTTTCGCCGCAGCCGCAGCGGCCTTTTTCGTTGGGGTTGCTGAAGGTGAAACCGGCGGTGAGGTCTTTGACTTGGTAATCCATCTGGCTGCCGATCAGGAATAGGGTCGCCTTGCGGTCCACAAGAACCGTAAGGCCGTGGTCGGTCACCACCTCATCGCCGGGCCCGGGTGCCTCGACCCAGTCCATGACGTAGCTGAGGCCGGAACAGCCCTTCGTGTTGACGCTGATTCGCAGCGTCATGCCCTGTTGGCCACGGGCGTAGAGGCCGGCCAGGCGTTCGGCGGCGGCGTCCGAGAGGGTCATCAGCTGCGGCAAGGCACGGCGGGTGCGGGGGGCGTTCTGAACGTCGCTCATGATCGTTTCCCTCAGAACATGTTCAACGCGAGGCGGGCGTCTTCGGTCATGCGGCTGGGGTCCCATGGCGGTTCCCACACCGTATCCACGTGGCAGGATGTGACGCCGGGCACGGCCATGATGGCGTCCTGCACCATGACCGGAAGCTCCTGCGCAGACGGGCAGCCCGGCGCGGTCAGGGTCATCTCGACCTTGACCGCATTCGCGTCATCGATTTCGACGGCGTATATGAGCCCGAGTTCGTAGATATTCACCGGGATTTCCGGGTCGTACACCGTTGCAATGGCCGCGAGCAGGGCGTCCTCGCTCGGCTTTGCGGGGGCGTCCACGCCGTCCGGGGTCCAGGCTTGTACGTCACTCACTGCTACTCTCCTTCTCGCCATCCAACGCTGCGAGCAACGCATTCCACGGGAGGGTCACGCATTTGACCCGGCTTCGATACTCGTGCACCGCCGAGAACGGCATTAATCGCGCGTCGCATTCCGGGCACTCCCCGGTTTGCGCCAGCAGCGCCACCTGAGACGCTGCCTGCCGGATATGGTCGGCCGATGTGTTGGTCACAACCTCGCACATCAGGTCGGCGCTGGCGACGCTGATCTCGCAGCCGCGGGCCTCGAACCCGGCGGCGGCCACCCGGTCGCCGTCGCGGCGGATGAACACCGTGACGCGGTCGCCGCACATCGGGTTGTCGCCCTTGGCCTCTGCGTCGAACCCGTCCGGACGCCGGGCATGGGTCGGGGTGCGTCCGTGCTTGCGGATTTCCGCGCTGTAGAGGTCGCGCAACTCGTCAAACATCAGCGCACCCGGTTGTGGCTCGGGCAAAGCGCTCCTGGGGCGGCACGCGCGCTTGTTGCTCCTGGATTGCTTCGCCAAGCGGCTCGCCATGACGGCGGGGGAGCATCACTGGAAGAACTCGCGCACGCGGTCCAGCGTGTCGGCCAGGGCGTCGATTTCTTCGTGCGTGGTGTAGATTCCGGTGCTGGCGCGGGCCGAGCTGTCGACGCCCAGGCGGCGCATCAGCGGCTCCGCGCAATGGTTGCCGGCGCGGACGGCGATGCCCTGGCGGTCGAGCAATGTCGCGATGTCATGGGCGTGGGCGCCCTCCATCGTGAAGCTGAACACGCCGCCGCGGTCTTGCGCCTGACCGAGCAACCGCAGGCCGGGAATGGCCGAGAGCCGGGCGATCGCGTGGTCGGTGAGGGCCGCCTCGTGCGCGGCGATGGCGTCGAAGCCGATGGCCTCCACCCACTCGATCGCGGCTTTGAGACCGATGGCTTCGAGGATCGCGGGGGTGCCAGCCTCGAATTTATGCGGCACCTCGGCGTAGGTGCTGCGCTCGTAGCTGACGCTGGCGATCATGTCGCCGCCGCCCATGAACGGCGGCATGGCCTCGAGCAGGGCGCGCTTGGCCCACAGCACGCCGATGCCGGTGGGGCCATACAGCTTGTGGCCGGTGAACACGTAGAAATCGGCGTCGATCGCTTGCACGTCCACCGCGCGATGCACCACCGCCTGACTGCCATCGAACAGCACGCGGGCGCCGTATTCGTGCGCCAGCGCAGCGATCCGCGTGGCCGGGGTCACGGTGCCGAGCACGTTGCTCATGTGCGTGATCGCGACCAGGCCGACCTTGCCGTCGCGCAGGCAGGCCTCGAGCCCGGCCATGTCGATGTCGCCGGCATCGGTGATGGGGGCGATCCGCAATTCGATGCCCTGCCGGTCGCGGAGCATCTGCCAGGGCACCAGGTTGGCGTGGTGCTCCATGGCGCTGACCACCACCGCCTCACCGGGCTTCATCAGGGCACCGTAGCTGAACGCCACCAGGTTGATCGCGGCCGTGCTGTTGGCGGTGAAGACGATTTCCTCGCGGCTCGGCGCGTTCAGCAGCCGGGCGACGGCGTCGCGGGTGGCCTCGTAGGCGTCGCTGGTGCGCTCGCTCATCCAATGGAGGCCGCGATGCACGTTGGCGTATTGCGTTTCCATGGCGTGAGACATCGCGTCGATCACGGCGCGGGGCTTTTGCGCGGAGGCGGCGCTGTCCAGGAACACGAATTTCTTGCCGCGGATCGATTCGCCCAAGATGGGGAATTGGGCGCGGATGCGTTCTACATCGAAAACGGGCTTGGTGATGGCGTTCATACTTGGCGTTCCCACCATTGTTCGATTGCGCGCTCCAACAGGTGGCGGGTGCCTTCGTGGGTGACCGGGTCCATCGCCTCGGCGAGGAAGGCCCGCACCAGGATGGCCCGCGCCTCCTCGGACGGCACGCCGCGACTGCGGAGGTAAAAGAGCTGATCGGGATCCAGCGCACCGATGGTGGCGCCGTGACTGCATTTCACGTCGTCGGCATAGATTTCAAGCTGGGGCTTGCAGTCGATCTCCGCGTCGGGTGAGAGCAGCAGGGCCTGGTTCATCTGGTAGCCGTCGGTTTTCTGGGCGATGCGTGCGACCTCGATCCGGCCCTGGAACACGCCGCGGGAGTGTCCGGACAGCACATTTTTAACCGTTTGGCGGGATCCACACTCGGGTGCGTCATGGCGGACCACGGTGGTGATGTCGCCATGCTGCTGGCCGCCGAGCAGTTGCGCGCCGTTCAGGTGCACCATGCCGTGCGGGCCGGCGAGGCGGGCGTGGATTTCGGTGCGGGCGAGCCGTGCGCCCAGGGTCAGCACGAACGCGTCATAGGTGCCGTGTTCGGCGATTTCGGCGAAGGTCGTGTTGATGTGGAATGCCGTGGCGCTTTCTTCCTGCAGGCGCACGTGGGTGAGCGTCGCGTGGGCGGAGACGATGGCTTCGGTCACGGCATTATGCAGATAGGTGCCCTGCCCGCGGGCGATTTCGACGACCATGAGCTTGGCACCCGCAGCCAGGTGGATGCTGTGGCGGGGATGAAACGCGATCGGGCGGTGGCCGTCCGGGGTGATGTGCAGCAGGACGAGCAGGCCCGCATCGATGCCGGCGGCGACGTGAAGTTGCACGCCGTCTTCGGCCAGCATGGTGTTCAGCGCCACCAACGGCTCGTCCACGCGCGGCAGCGTGCCGAAATCCGGGTGGTCGGCGAAAGTGGTGACGGTCACATGCGGCGGCAGCAGCGACAGATCGGCGCGATAGCGGCCATCGATCAGCACTAGGCGCGGGCCGTCCAGCAGCTGACCCATTTCCGGTGCGAGGGAGACCTCGGTCAGCGGTTCCTGGAAGGTGCTCTCGGCCAGTGGACGCAGGCTTGTATAGCGCCAGGCTTCGGACTTCACGCTGGGAAGTTTGAAGGCGGCGGCGGCGGCGTCACGGGTGGCGCGGTCGCCGGGTAGGCGGTTGCGGAAGGCCTGGTAGCGCGTCAGGAACGCGTCGGCGCCGGTTTGCAAGATCTGATTCATGCCGCCGCCGCGACCACCTGGGCGTAGCCGTTGGCCTCCAGCTCGCGCGCGAGTTCGGGGCCGCCGGAGCGGATGATGCGTCCGGCGGACAGCACGTGGACCCGGTCCGGGACGAGATGGTCCAGCAACCGCTGATGATGGGTGATAACGAGGGCGGAGAATTGCGGTCCGCGCAGCGCGTTCACGCCATCGGCGACGATGCGGAGCGCGTCGATGTCGAGGCCGCTATCGGTTTCGTCCAGGATCGCGAGCTTGGGGCGGAGGATGGCCATTTGCAGGACCTCGTTCCGCTTCTTTTCGCCGCCGCTGAAGCCCACGTTCACGTTGCGCTTGAGCATGTCGTCCGGCATGTGCAGGCGCTTGGTTTCGGCGCGCGCCAGGCGGAGGAAGGCGATGGCGTCGAACTCGGCCTCACCGCGGGCCCGGCGGATCGCGTTCAGCGCGGTGCGGAGGAAGTTGGCGTTACCGACGCCGGGCAGCTCGATGGGGGCTTGGAACGCGAGGAACAGGCCGGCGGCGGCGCGCGCCTCCGGCTCCATGGCGAGCAGGTCGGCACCCTCGAACGTGACGGTGCCGCCGGTGACCTCATAGCCTTCATTGCCGGCGAGGACGTAGCCGAGCGTACTTTTGCCGGAGCCGTTCGGCCCCATGACGGCGTGGATCTCCCCGGCCGGAAGATCGAGGCTCAGGCCGCGTAGGATGTCCTTGTCAGCAATCTTTGCAGACAGTTCGTGTATCGACAGCATTATCCCACAGACCCTTCAAGCGACACGGCAAGCAGCTTCTGTGCCTCGACCGCGAATTCCATTGGCAATTCTTTTAGAACGTCTTTGCAGAAGCCGTTCACGATCAGGCCGACCGCGTCTTCTTGCGACAGGCCACGGCTGCGGCAATAGAAAAGCTGGTCTTCAGCGATCTTGGATGTGGTGGCCTCATGCTCGACCTTGGCGGTCGGGTTGCGGCTTTCGATGTAGGGCACGGTATGCGCGCCGCATTGATCGCCGATAAGCAGGCTGTCGCATTGCGTGTAGTTCCGGGCACCGGACGCCCGGGGGAGAATACGCACGAGGCCGCGATAGGTATTGTCCGACCGTCCGGCACTGATGCCCTTGGAGACAATGGTGCTGCGGGTGTTCTTACCGATATGGATCATCTTGGTGCCGGTATCAGCTTGCTGGCGATTATTGGTGACCGCGACGGAATAGAACTCACCCACGCTGCCCTCGCCTTGCAGGATGCAAGATGGATATTTCCAGGTGATGGCGGAACCGGTTTCGACCTGGGTCCAGCTTACCTTGCTGCGCGCCCCGCGGCAGGCAGCGCGCTTGGTCACGAAATTGTAGATGCCGCCCTTCCCGTTCACGTCGCCGGGATACCAATTTTGCACCGTGGAGTATTTGATCTGGGCGTCGTCGAAGGCGATCAGCTCTACCACGGCGGCGTGCAGCTGATTTTCGTCGCGCATGGGGGCGGTGCAGCCCTCGAGGTAGCTGACATAGGCACCTTCATCGGCGATGATCAGTGTCCGCTCGAATTGCCCGGTGTTCTTGGCGTTGATGCGGAAATAGGTGCTGAGCTCCATCGGGCAGCGCACGCCCTTGGGAATGTACACAAAGCTGCCATCGGTGAACACGGCGCTGTTGAGAGCGGCGAAGTAGTTGTCGGAGGTGGGGATGACGGTGCCGAGATACTTCCGCACCAGCTCCGGATGTTCCCGCACAGCCTCGCTGATGGGGCAAAAAATGACGCCGGATTTGGCGAGGGTATCGCGGAAGGTGGTCGCGACCGATACGCTGTCGAATACCGCGTCCACGGCGACGTTAGCACCGAAATTCGGCACGGAATCCGCACCCTCGACGCCGGCGAGGATCGCCCGCTCCTTCAACGGAATGCCGAGCTTCTCGTACATCGCCAGCAATTCGGGATCGACGTCGGCCAGGCTCTTGGGTGCCGGGCGCTTCGGGGCCGCATAATAGTGGATGTCTTGGTAATCGATCTTGGGATAGCCGACTTTGGCCCAGTTCGGCTCTTCCATGGCCTGCCAGGCAGCAAACGCGGCCAGCCGCCACTCCAGCAGCCATTCCGGCTCCTGTTTTTTGGCGGAGATCATGCGCACCGTGTCGGTGGTCAGACCCTTGGGCGCGATATCCATCTCGATGGCGGTTTCAAACCCCCATTTATAGCCCGATTGGGTAAGGGCGGAGACGGTATCGATCGTTTCGGCGACGGCGGGCATCGGAAAATCCTATTGCTGGGCCTAAGACTTATTCGGCGAGATGGATCGGACGGGAGTGGGCGTCCGGGAAGGCAAGCGGATGGGGCGGGAAGGCACGCGGCACGCTGCGGTCGAGATCGGCGAGGCTGATGGCCTGCAGCGCTTTTCGGACGGCGGCGTTGACGGGGTCCCAGCGACCGCGCACCGGGCAATGCTGTTCCGCTTCGCATCCGGCACCTGAGCCTTCGACACAGGCGGTTAGCGCGATGGGGCCGTCGATGGCGGTCACGATCTCGGCTACGGAAATCTCGGCCAACGAGCGCGCCAGCCGATAGCCGCCGCGGGCGCCGCGTTGGCTGATGACCAATTGAGACGCCGCCAGCGCCTTGAGCACTTTGGCGACCGTCGGCTCGGGCACGCCGGTTGCGAGCGCCATGCCGGGCGCCGTTTGGCACGTCTCACCGCGAGAGAGGCGCACCAAAACGACTACCGCGTAGTCGGTAAGTTTCGACAGTTTCAGCATGGCTGTTCCACAAATCGGACCGGTGGGGTCCTGATTGACAGCACATGAGCAATAGGGGGCCGCGCGTCAAGGGTTCACGCGCCGCTGGTGAGCGATCCGGTGTAGATGACGGGTCCGGTCGGCTTGCCGGTCGGCGATCCGCCGGCCGGTTCCAGCGTGACCGCGAGGCGGGTCCCGGCGGCGGAGCGGACCCGGAGCCGGACGGTGCCCTTGGCGTCCAGGAGACCGAGGCTGACCGGGGGCTTCGGCGCGTCCATGAGGGCCCAAAGCTGCAGCGCGCGTCCGCCGGGCGCCTCGGGCGGGGTGAGGGCGAACACGGTGCCGAGGCCGGTGCCGTCCACGCGGACGATGAACGCGGCCTGTTGCGCGCCGGACGGGGAGAGCGCGGCCAGCAGCGGCTCCGACACTTGGGCGGAGGGCACCAGGATGAACATGGCGAGCCCGGCGGCGATCATGGTGGCGGCCGCGGTGGTGAACCGCCAGAACGGTGCCGGATTGGACGCGGGCGTCTGGGAGCGTAGCAGGCGTGCGTCCACCGTGGGACGGATTTGCGCGCCGATGCCGGTCGCCAGCACGAGGCGCTGCCAGAGCTGCGGCGGGGGAGAGGCGGCGGGCACGGTTTCGCCGAGGGGTGCCAACCGCTCTTCCCATACCGCGATCCGCGCCTGCAGCTCGGGCCCTGGGAAGTTGACCAGCAGCGCGCGTTCTTCCTGCTCCGTCAGGCTGCCGAGGACGTACTCGGCCGCCAGGAGGTCGAGATCATCCGGCACGCCCTCGTCGGGCGGTGTAAGGCGAGGGCCATCGGGGATGATGGGGGGTATCATTTAACGTCCTCGGTCAAACAGAGGCGGAGCGCTTGCAGGGCCCGGCGGATACTTGATTTTACCGTGCCGAGCGGTTGGCCGACCCGGGCGGAGACTTCGGCGTGGGTGAGGCCGTCCACGAAGGCGAGCACCACGAGGCGGCGGCGATCCTCCGGGACTTCCTGGAGGCAGCGGTGAAGGCCGTGGCCTTCCCTGGTGGCGAGGAGCCGGGCGAGGGGGTCCGGGTCGGTGTCCGGGCGCTCGTCCACCTCGACCCCGGTGACTTCGCGCCCGGTGCGGCGCGCGGCGTCCATGGCGCGGTAGCGGACGAGGCTCATGAGCCAGGCCTTGGCGCTGCCGCGGGCCGGGTCGAACCGGGCGGCGTTGCGCCAGACCTGCAGCAGCGCGTCATGCACGGCGTCCGAGGCGAGGGCCGGCTGGCGGGTGATGCGTAAGGCGACGCCGTAGAGGGTCGAGGCCTGCTGTTCGTATAGTTTACGGAACGCGGCTCCGTCCGCCGTCGCGCATTGCGCCAGGAGCATGGCTACCTCGTCTGGAGGATCTGTGGCTGTGCCGTTGGCTGCGTCCATCATAGAGCTGTTATTGCGCGCAGCAGCCCGTCCAGCAAGGCGCGGCAGGTGACAAACTTCGAATGTCAAAAGTTCGAAACGTCATTCAAAACGTCACCTGCCGCGCGCGCGTTAGGCTCAGGCCGGCAGGAGGACCTTGTCCACGACGTGGATCACGCCATTGGACTGATACACGTCGGCGGTGGTCACGTGGGCCATGTCACCCTTGCTGTCGGTGACGGTGACAACGCCGCCGATGACGGTGACGGTGAGGCTCTCGCCCTCGACGGTCTTCAGCATCGCCTTGCCGCCACCGGCCTTGACGCGCTTCATCAGCTCGGCCGCATCAAGCTTGCCAGGCACGACGTGGAACGTCAGCACCTTGGTGAGGGCCGGCTTGTTCTCGGGCTTCAGCAGCGTGTCCACGGTGCCGGCCGGGAGGGCGGCGAAGGCGGAGTTGACCGGGGCGAACACGGTGAACGGGCCCGGGCCCTTGAGGGTGTCAACAAGGCCCGCGGCCTTTACGGCGGCGACGAGGGTCGTGTGATCGGCGGAGTTGACGGCGTTATCGACGATGTCCTTGTTGGCATACATCGGCGCGCCGCCGACCATGACCTGAGCAAAGGCGGGTGTGGCCAAGACGAGGGCGAGCGCGGTGAGCATTCCCGAATAAGACTTAATCATGTTCAGTCCCTTTTTACAGTATGTTAAGGCTTGGTTGCCGGCGCGTATTGCTGCGTGTGCGCCTACCAACACACCGATAACGGGCGAGGGACGAATTTGGATGCAGCGTGTCTAATCCCGTCATCGCGAGCCGCTTGGCGTGGCGATCCAACGGCCACGAGCGCGCCTGTTGCTACTGGATTGCTTCGCCAAGCGGCTCGCAATGACGAAGCTTCCGCGTGGTTACCGGCGCATTCCGCGCAGGGATGCCGGTTGGCCAGGTAGGGTGAGCTTGGTTCCGGTGTCGATGATCTTGTCGCCGTCGATCCGGAATACTTGAAGGTTCTTATCGGTGTAGTTGCCGATATAGGCCCAGTGGCTGTCGGCACTGAAGGCCACGCCCTCGGGCAAATTGCCCGCCTCGGCCTGGTCTGTCACCCGCCACTGGCCGCCGGATTGGGTCAGCAGAGTGACGGCACCGGTTTTCGTGTAGGACCAGGCGGTGTGCGCGGCCGACGTGCCGCGCAGCAGGACGGCGATGGCGTGCTGGCCGTCCGGGGTGATGGCGAAGCCCTCCGGACCGTCGCCCACCGTCACGTGGTCGATCACCCGGGGCGGCGTGGCGCGGGCATCGATTACCGAGACGGTGTCCACGTTGCCGTCGCCGCCCACGCCGGTGTTGGACGCGATCACCTGGGTCCCGTCCGGCGTCACGTCGATATTATAGACGCCGTAGCCGACCGGCATGTCCCATTTCTTGTCATAGGTCACGGCCGTGCCGTCGATCTGCAGCACGCCGACCTTGTGCGCGAGGTTCTTGGCAAAGAACGCCCGTGTGCCGTCCGGCGCGATCACGATGGCGGCGGCCTCATCGTCCACCGGGATTTCCGCCAGCGGCCGGGGGGTGCCGTCCAGCGCCACCACGCTGATGCTTTTGCCGGCGCGATTGGCCACCAGCGCCAGCGTGCCGGCGCGGTTGATGGACAAGCCGGAGGGCATGCGGCCCGTGGTCACCGTGCCAGTAAGGCGGGGGGTGCCGCTGGTCAGATCCAACACATAGAGCTTGTCATCGGGCGTCATGGCCCAGCCCTCACCCTTGGACGCGTTCAGGGCGCTGCTGGCGATCAGGCCGCGCGTGCCGTCCGGGGTGATTTGCAGGTTGGTCGGCGGCCCAAGGACCGAGTTGTTCAACGTGAGCGTGCCGCCGAGCGCCGGATGGGCCGGGTCGGTGATGTCGATCAGGAGTACGGAGTCGGCCCCCGGCGGTCCGAAGCGCACGCCCGCCGCCTCGAAAAACGCCTTGCCGTCGAGGCCCACCAGGAGTTGCTCGGCCTGGGCTGGGGCCACCAGCACGAGTGTCATCAAGATGAGGCGGCGCATGGATCGTTCCCCCGGTTTTTTGCAACGGTATGCTGCCCGGGCCGGCTTGGCTATGCTCATCGGCATGCCTGATCCCAGCCGCCCCGCCGTCTTTGCCCGTCATGCCGCTAGTCTGCTGGTGTGGCAGGAGGGCGCGGCGGGACCGGAGGTTTTGATGGGGCAGCGGGGGGCCGGGGCCCGTTTCGTGCCGAACCGGCTCGTGTTCCCGGGGGGCGCGGTGGACCCGACGGACGCCACATCGCCGGTCGCGCGGGCGCCCCGTCCGGACGTTCTGGCCCGGCTTGGCCGGCGTCCGGGGCTCAGCCGTGCGTTGATCCACGCCGCCGCGCGTGAGTTGGAGGAGGAGGCCGGCCTGTCGCTCGGCAGCCCGCCGGCGCTCGATGCGATCGATTATATTTGCCGGGCGGTGACCCCGCCGCGTCAGCCGATCCGGTTCAACGCGCGGTTTTTCACGGTGGACGCGGCGATGACGACGGGCACGCTGCGGTCGAGCGTGGAGCTGCAGGATGTGCGGTTTTTGGCGGTGCAGGAGGCGCTGACGCTCGACCTCATGCTCGTGACCAGTGAGGTGCTGCGGCAATTCCTGGCGTGGCATGCGCTGCCGGAGGCCGAGCGGCGGGCGCGGACGGAGACGCCGCTGTTCCGGGAGAAGAACTGGCGGCGGGAGACGCTCCTACGTTAGACGCTTGCGTTAAATACACTATGTAACTTCGGCGTGGCGCGCCGTCGTCTATATAGAGGGCATGGATAACCGCGCCGCCCATGCCCTGATCCGCTTCGGCCTCGGCCATGCCGCTGGCGAGAGCCTGCCCGGCGCTCCGTCCACGTGGCTCCGCCAGCAATTGGTGGGACCGGACACCGCTCCCGCCGGGCTGCAGCCGCAACCGGGGGGCAGTGTGGCGGACGCGATCGCGACGTTCATGCTGGACCGCAGCGATCCGCCGCCGGAGGGGCAGCCGCGGCGCACCGGGCAGCTGTTCCGTGCCGAGATGCAGGGATTGTTCCAGAACGCCATCACGACCCCGGCGTCGTTCCGGGAGCGGCTGGTGTGGTTCTGGGCCAACCATTTTACGGTGAGCACCCGCCGGGGTGAGGTGAATGCGCTGGCCGGGTCGTTTATCCGGGAGGCGATCCGGCCGTATGTGACCGGCCCGTTTGGCGACATGCTTTTGGCCGTCATGCGGCATCCGGCCATGCTGCTGTATTTAGACAATGCCCAGTCGTTCGGCCCGAACAGCCGCGTCGGGCAGCGGCAGAACAAGGGCCTGAACGAAAATCTCGCGCGGGAGTGCCTGGAGCTGCACACCCTCACGCCCGCCTCCGGCTATACCCAGGCGGATGTGACCGAGTTCGCGCGGATCCTGACCGGCTGGTCGGTCGAGCAGAAGGAGCCGCCGCTCGGCTATAAATTCCGTCCGTTCGTGCATGAGCCAGGGCCGAAGCGGCTGATGGGGTATCAGTTCGTCGAGGGCGAGCAGGGCGGCATCGATGCGCTCCGGTTCTTGGGCGAGCACCCGGCCACGCACCGGGCGCTGGCGACCAAGCTCGCGCGGCATTTCATCGCCGATGCGCCGCCGCCCGACGCCATTCGCGCGATCGAGGGGACGCTGCGGGATACGCGCGGCAACCTTGGTGCGGCGTGTCAAATGCTGATTACACTGCCGTCCGCGTGGATTCCGTTGCAGAAACTGCGCAGCCCGCAGGATTTTTTGCTGGCCGCCCTCCGCGCTTCGGGCCTGCCGGCGGATGATGACGGGCCGCGGAAGGTCCCGGTGATCGCCATTTTGTCGGGCCTCGGGCAGGCGCCGTTCGGCGCGGCGCAGCCCTCCGGCTGGCCGGACCGTGCGGCGGAGTGGGCGGGGCCGGAGGCGATGCTGCGCCGGGTCGATTGGGCGTATGGGTTCGCCGGCCGCGGTAATCTGCCGGAGCCGATGCAGTTCGCCGACACGGCACTCGGTCCGCTGTTGTCGGATGCGACCGGCACCGAAATTCGCCGCGCCGGGTCGCGGCGGGACGGCCTGACGTTATTGCTCGCATCCCCTGAATTCCAGAGGCGCTGACATGCATGCTTCGAACCGTTCGCTCGTGAGTCGCCGCGGTGCCCTGTTGGGGATCGCCTCTGCCGTCGCCTTCGGCCGGAGCGCGCTGGCGCTGGCGGCGGCGCCGACCGACCGGCGCCTTGTGGTGGTCATCCTGCGGGGTGCGCTGGACGGGCTGTCGGCGGTGCCGCCGTATGGGGACCCGGCGCTGATCGGGCTGCGTCCGGGGCTTATTCCGCCGCAGCCGGGGGCCGAGGGGGGCATGGGCGATTTGGGGGGGTTCTATGGCCTGCATCCCGCCATGCCCGGCATGCTCGGGCTGTTCCGGGCCGGGCAGGCGCTGCCGGTCCACGCGGTCGCGGGGCATGTGCGGACGCGCAGCCATTTCGAGGCGCAGGATTTGATGGAGAGTGGCGCGGATGAGCGGATGTCCTCGGGCTGGCTGAACCGCGCGGTGATGGCGCTGCCGGCCCGGCCCGCGTCCGGCGCGGCGCTGTCTATCGGTGTGTCGTTGCCGTTGTTGTTGCGGGGGCCCGCGGCGATTGGATCGTATGCGCCGCAGAGTTTTGCGCCGCCGCAGGCCGACCTTTACGCGAAATTGCTGGCGCTGCATCAGTCGGACCCGGTGACGGGCCCGGCGTTACGGGAGGGGCTGGCGGAGCGGGGCTTTACCGCCGACCACATCGCGACCGGGCAACCGGTGGAGGCGAAGGACAAGAATAGCTTTCCAACGCTGGCGGGCACCGCGGGCCGGCTGTTGGCCGCCGCCGATGGTCCGCGGATCGCGGCGATGGAGCTGGAGGGCTGGGACACGCACGTGAACCAGGCGCAGCGGTTGAACGGACCGCTGGCGCAGCTCGATCGTGGGGTCATGGCGCTGAAGGATGGGCTTGGCGATGCGTGGGCGCAGACGGCGGTGTTGGTGATGACGGAGTTCGGCCGGACGGCGCGGGTGAATGGCACCGGCGGCACGGATCACGGCACCGGGGGCGTGGCGTTCGTGGTCGGCGGCGCGGTCAAGGGGGGCCGGGTGCTCGCGACCTGGCCGGGGCTGGGCGAGGGTAAGTTGCTGGAGGGACGTGATTTGCAGCCGACGCTGGACCTGCGTTCGGTGGCGAAGGGCTTGCTGCAAGCGCATCTGGGTCTGTCGGGCCCAGCGCTGGCGCAGGTGTTTCCGGGCAGCGAGGGGGCGCCACCGCTGATGGGACTGATCCGAGCCGGCTAACGCGTGTTGGGGGCTGTTGACGGGGGGATGCCGTCGCGGCATGTGAATCCCCCATGGCAAACGCTGTTTCCGTGTCCCATTCATGCCTCGCTTCCCTCGTAGCGGGGGCTCGGCGCTGATGGGGCGGCGGGTGACGGCCAAGGTGACGGTGCTGGAGCAGCCAGAGCCGGATCGGGTGCAGGCGGCGTGGGTGCTGTATCGCGAGGGACGGCCGGCGTTGGCCGCGGAGGCGCTGTTGCCGGTCCTGCTGGCGGAGGCGGGCAGCGGAGAGACTGCCGTGGCGCTGGCCGCGTGTCTGTTGCAGCATGATCTTCACGTTCGATTGAAAGCCGATCCGCGGGCGCCCCTGCCGGTCGATGAGGATTTGATGGCGCATCTGGTGGATCGATTGGTGGCGCTGGTGCGGCGACAGGATGCGCAGATCGCTGCGTTGCTGGCGGTGGCCGAGTGATGGGCGCGTGCGTCGTATGCCGCGTGGAAACGGCGCGGAGCCGCCAGTTGGGGGCGATCCTCACCGCCGCCGGTCATGCGGTGGTGGTGGCGGACGCGCCCGACCGGGCGTCCGGGATTATAGTTTGGGCGGAGCCGGCGGGGCGGGAGCAGCCGTATCCGGACGCGGTCAATGTCGCCGACCTCGCGTTTTGGCCGGGGGCGCTCGCGGGCGGGGCGCGCCGGAGGGCGTGGCGCGAGATGCAGATCGAGGCCTGCCGCGGGGCCGATTTGGCGCTCGCCGGGTCGGAAGCGGAGCTGGGGTTTTGGTCGGGGGAATTCGCCCGGGCCGGTGTGCGGGCGCCGCTCATGGTGTTGCCGGCGGTGGCCGCGGTGCTGCGGGGTGAGGTGACCCGGCTGTCGAGCGTTATCGTGGTGTTGGAAAATGACGCCACGGACGCGATGCTGGACCGGCTGCAGGCGGCGGCGGCGTGGGTGGCGTCGTGCCAGGGGACGCTGCAGGTCGTGGTTCCGGTGCAACGCGGGATGTTGGGACTGGCGACGATGCGGCGGGTACGGCGACTCGGCGCGGTGACGATTGTGGATGAGCTGGCCGGGGCGGCCCCGGGGGTGCTGCTGGATCTGCGGGACGATACGGCGGAGGAGCGGGTGGGGACGCCGCCGTCCGTCGCCGCGGCGCTGGGGGCCGGGTGGCCGGTCCTGTCCACGGTGGCGGGCGCGGTGACGCAGCGGATCGAGGCCGGGGGGGCCGGGCTGTTTGCCACCGACGTGGCGGAGGGTCTTACGCACCTGGGCGCGGGCGATTTGGCCCGGTTGAGCCGGGGGGCGCGCAACGTGGGTGCGGCGGTTCCGGACCGGTTGGGGCCGTGGGTGGTGCGGGCGGTGGAACGCCGGCGGGAGGCGCATGCGGCGTGGCGGGCCGGAGGACAGGTGCCGCAGCCGCTGGGGCCCGATGCGCATGTGCTGGTAATCTCGGACGAACATGAGAACCTGGCGGATATCCGCATCCACCTGCCGTTCGGGGCCATGCATCGCCGGGGGGCGATTGCCGGGTATGCGGTGATGCGGCACGGCAGGCTGGTGTTCAGCACCCGTGCCACGGGCCGGAACGACCCGGACCCGGCGTTTCATGCCCTATGGGTGCACCGGGGCAGCGACCCGCGGCTGAACCTGCTGCTGCGGGCGTTGGACCGTCCGTTCTGTTATGATTTGGACGATAATCTGCTGGCGTCGCCGGAGTATCGGCAGCGATTCGGGCGTGGATCGGAGCAGGCGGTGCTGGGGTTGATCGGGCGGTGTGCCGTGCTGTCAGCTTCGACCGTGCGGCTGGTGTCGTTACTGCAAGGGGCGAGCGCCGTGCGGTTGGCGGACCGGGCGGTGGTGACGCCGAATCTGGCGGTGGCGCAGCCGGTGCCGATCCAGGCCGGGATGCCGCGGGCGCTCGTTTGGGTGTCGTCCGACACGCCGGCGCTGACGGGTATGCGGGAGAATGTGGAACGGGCGGTGCGGGATTTCTGTGCGGCGCATCGGCTAAAGCTGATTTTCATGGGGGCTGCGCCGCCGTCGATGTTGCGGGACGCCGGGATCGCGGTCGAGCATGTCGGGATTTTGCCGCATGCGGCATATCTGGAGTATTTGCGTGCGTTGTCGCCGTCCATCCTGGTTTGCCCGCTGGAGGCGGCGGCGGCTTCGTCCACGCAGGATTTCATCGATGGTAAGAGCGATGTGAAGATGCTTGACGCGGCGGCAGCGGGACTTGTGGGCGTTTACAGCACTGCGCGGCCTTATACAGACAGCGGGCTGGGTCCGCATATCCTGTGTGACAACACGCATGCCGGGTGGTTGGACGGGCTGGAGCGGGCGTATCGTGCCTGTGGCCACCCGGGTCCGGCCCCGGTATTCCCACCGTCGCGCGTCGTGACCGAGGAGGGTTTGGCCCCCTGGGCGGCGGCGCTGTCGCGCGCGCGCCTGGCATCGCCGCTGTATTGGAGTGAGATGGCGTCCACGCTCGATTATGTGGCGCAACGGCGGTCCCGGTTCTTGCCGGAAGATAATTTCGACGCCGAATACTATCTCGACATGCATGAGGACGTCGGTGCCGCGGTGCGTGAGGGTCATGTGGCGTCCGCGTATGAGCATTACCGGGTGTCCGGTTATGCGGAACGCCGCGACGCGCGGGCCTATGCCGATTCCACCACCGACACCCAGGCCTGGTGGGACCATTTGCTGCAGGCGGTGGACCTGCTGGAGCGGGGCACGGCGGCGCGGGGGCCACGGATCGAGGCATTGCAGGATGAGCGGGCGGCGCGCCGGTCATTGCGGTCATGAGCGTCACCTGGGTCGTGGGCGAGAGCCTCATGGCCGCGTGCCCGGTGTGCGACGCGCCGGGTCCACATACGGTGACGCTGCGCAGCGGGGCGCATACTTTACTGCGTTGCGGCGGTTGCACCGGGTGTTTTTACTTGGACCGGGTCCGTCCGGACTATGGTGCCGATCAGCCGTCCGAGTTGTTCAACCAGGTCTATGTCGAACAAAATGCCGGACTGCATTACATGACCCGGTTTCTGTGGCAATTCGACGATCCCGGCATGAGCAGCATGCTCGATGTGGGATGTGGGTTCGGATTTTCGGTCGATGTGGCGGATAAGGTGCTGGGCTGGCGCGCGATCGGGATCGATCCATCGCATTACGCGCGGGACGGGCGCGCCATGCTGGGTGCCGATATACGCCGGGCGTATTTGACGGAGGAGACGGCGCTCGGTGAGCCGTTCGACCTGATCGTCGCGGTCGAGGTGATCGAGCATATCCCGGATTTGTATCCGTTCCTGGCGCTGTTGCGGCGCTGGATGACCGCGGGGGCGCGGCTGGTCTTCACGACGCCCAATGCCGATGGCCTTTCGCCGGAGGTCGATGAGGGGATGCTGTTCGCGATGCTTTCGGCGGGAGGGCATCTGGTGCTGTTCAATGCGGCATCGATGGAGCTCATGCTGCGCCGGGCGGGGTTTCAGCACGTGCGGTGCGAGGCGTCGGGGCCGAACCTTGTGGTGTATGCGTCGGATGTGCCGTTGCGGTTCCGGGCGGATGCGGAAGCGGCGCATTTCGCCGGGTATACAGCCTATTTGCGACGTTTGCTGGAGACGGCGGAGAGCGGGCATCCGTTGTGGAATGGGGCCGCCGGGCGGTTGATGGCGGTGGAGGCGGAGGGTGCGCCGGTCGAGACGGTGCTGGCGCTGTTTGCCCGCGTGGCGGAGGCGTGGCGCGCCCGGTTCGGCATCGACATCGCCCGCCGCCGGCTGCCGCCGCCGGTGCCGGAGGGTGAATTCGGCACCCCGGGCCCGGCGTTGCTGCATCGCATGTGCGTGACGCAGCCGCTCAACCTCGGTGGGGTGTTGTATCAGCGCGCGGTGCTGGAACGGCGGCTGCCGGGACGGATTCCAGAGGCCGTGCTGGGGTTCGCCCGCGCCGCCTATGCGGTGGCGCAGCAGACGAGCCGGGCGCTCGATGAGTATGGGCTGATCGATGGTGATCTGAAGAACACCGTCTGGCGCGCGCGGATGCTGTGCACGGACATGCTGGTCGAGCTGACGCCGGAGCTGGAGGGACCGTTGCTGGCCGCGCTGGCTGGGCCATCGCCGGGGGGGTTGGCGGGGCGGATCGATCCACCGGCGGCGCTGCTGATTGCACACATTGCGCCGTTCTTCGTGCGGCATGTGCATGTGAATTCGTATGACGAGGCGCTCCGGTTCGAGCCGTTATTGGCTGATTTGGACGTGACCGTGGGCGCGCTGCAGGGGACGCGGATGGAGTTGTTCCACACGCTATTTTGCCTGGGTGCGCTGCGGTTGAACGCGCTCGATGCGCCAGAGGGGGCGCTTGCTGCGTTCCAGCGCCTGGCGGCGGTGGCGGAAGCCGAATTGGCGTCTCCTGCGGCGACGGACCTTGCACACCATTTTGCCGGGGTGGCGCGGGCGCACGTGGCGATCGCGTTGGCGCGGATCGCACCACCGGCGGCAGCGCCGCGTGTGTCCCGGCGGCGTGCGGCATCATAGGAAATTTAGGCATGGTACGTTTGGGCCGGGTCGTCACCGGGCATCCGCGCACGCTGGGTGCTGCGGTTCTGGGCACAGCAGTGTTCTTTCTGTTACCGCCGGTGGTGACGGCTTCCACGCGGTGGGTGATCGCGTGGGATGTTGGGGCCATCACGTTGCTGGCGCTGCTGTTCACGCTGTTTGCCGCCGGGCAGGACGAGACGGCGATGGCCGATTATGCCGATAAACAGGACGAGGGGGAGTGGACGCTATTCTGGATCACGCTGGCCGGTGCGTCGGCGAGTTTCGTGGCGCTGACGGCCGAGTTGTCGAGCAGCAAGGACCTGCCGCATCTCGAGCGGAACTTGCATGTGGCGTTGGTGGGCCTGACGCTGCTGGTGTCGTGGTTGTTGACGCATGTGGTATTCGCACTGAGGTATGCGCATGAGTATTATGACCGGGTGACGGGGACAGGGAATGTCGCGGGCGGGTTGGAATTCCCGGGGGCCGAGGCCCCGGATTACTGGGATTTCGCCTATTTCGCGTTGGTGGTCGGCATGACGTTCCAGGTGTCGGATGTGCAGATTACCAGCCGTAAGCTGCGCCGGCTGGCGTTGGTGCACGGATTGCTGTCGTTTCTGTTCAACACGGTCATCGTGGCGTTGACGGTCAACATTGCCGCTAGTTTGTTGTGATCCGAGCGTGCTGGTTGCCCCTGAATTGCTTCGCCAAGCGGCCCGCATTGACGGGTGCTGGTTGATTAGGGTGCCAGCACCGCGTCGCAGTTGATGCGTCCGGCCAGCAGGCAGTCCTCCACGCGGGCGGTTTGGTGCAAGTGGCGCACCAGCACCAATCCGCCGTTGACCAGCAGCAGCATGAGCGCCAAGCCCGCCAGACTGGATGTCACGCGGTTGGATTCCGTTTGGTCATCTTCGGCAAAGCGACGCTTGCTATAAGGGCGCATGACCGAGCCAGAGTAGCGCAAACCGTTTGTCATTTCTAGGATGCATCCATGGCCGCCCTCCAACACCTCCGCGCCGCCGACCCGGCGTTTGCTGCGCTGATCGAGCGGATCGGGCCCTGCAATTTCGTCGCCAAGCCGCGGGAGCCGTATGAGGCGCTGGTCCGGGCCATCGCGCACCAGCAGCTGCATGGACGCGCGGCGGAGGCCATTCTGGCGCGGTTCGTGGCGCTGCATGGGACGGAGTTCCCCGGGCCCGGCCATGTCATGGCGTGGACGGATGAGGCGCTGCGGGCGTGCGGCTTTTCCGGCAGCAAGGTCGCCGCCATCCGCGACATCTGCGCCCGCACGCTGGACGGCGTGGTGCCGAGTGCGGCGGTGGCGGCGACGCTCGATGATGGGGCGCTGATCGAGCGGTTGGTGACCATCCGGGGCGTCGGACGCTGGACGGTGGAGATGTTCCTGATCGCGACGCTGGGGCGCCCGGACGTGCTGCCGGTGGATGATTTCGGCGTGCGGGAGGGGTGGCGGCTGATCCAACGGCACGAGGCGCAGCTGAAGCCGCGGGAGCTGGCGGCGATCGGGGCGGCGTGGAGCCCGCATCGCTCGATGGCGGCGTGGTATCTGTGGCGGGCGTCGGACGAAGGGAAGAAGGTCAAGCAGCCAGGAACGACCTGACGGCCATGACGAACGCCTCGGGCGCATCCGCGTGCAGCCAGTGCCCGGCGTCATGCAACGTCGCGAACCGGATGGCGGGGAATAGAGCGCGGAATAGCGGGCGATGCTCCGGCATGACGTAGTCCGAACGCTCACCGGACAACGCCAGCGCGGGGCCCTCGTAGCGGCCATGGCCGTCCCATCCCTCGATATCCGGCAGGCCGGCGGCGATGCCCTCGAGGCCGATCCGCCATTGAGGGGCGGCGCCAAAACGCAAGTTTTGCAGTAGGAAGCTCCGCATTGCCGGGTCTGGCACCGCTGGTGCCAGCGCGGCGCCGGCGTCCGCCCGGGTCAAGCCCGGCGGCATCGGTAGAGCCTGCATGGCCTGGATGATGGTGCGGAAATGCGGGGGATAGCGCACCGGGGCGATGTCGGCGATCAGCAGCCGGGTGACCCGGGCCGGGGCCGCGAGCGCCAGGGCCATCGCGACCTTACCGCCCATGGAGTGGCCCAGCATCGCGGCCGGGCCGAGTCCGCGGGCGTCGAGGGTTTCCAGCACGTCCTGGGCCTGGGTGGCGTAGGCCATGCCGGGCGCGTGCGGGCTCTGTCCGTGGTTGCGGAGGTCCAGCGCCAGCACGCGGTGATCGTCGGCTAGGCGTCGTTGGACCGTGCCGAAATTGGATCCAGTGCCGAACAATCCATGTAGGAGCACCAGCGGCGGCCCCTGCCCTAGCTCCGTCGCATGCAGGATCATGACCGGCGGCCGGTGACGGCGATGCCTGCGCCACCCAGGATGAGACCCGCCCCGGCGATCACGTCCCCGGTGAGCGGCTCACCGAGCCAGAGCGCGGACAGCACTACGCCGAGTGCGGGGATCAGCAAGAATCCTACGCCGGACACCACCACCGGCAGGCCCTGCTGCGCGCCCATGACGCACCAGGTGCCGACCGGGCCGGCCACGAAGCCGATCGCCGCCAGGATCCACAGCGCGGGCGGTGCCCAGTGCCCGGTGGCGTGACTGAGCGCCAGGGGGCTGAGCAGCACGCTGGCCAGCGCGAAGCCCCAGGGCAGGAGGGCGGAGAGTCCCATCGGCGGCGGCCAGCGGCGGATCAGGACGATGGCCAGCGCCCAGCAGGTCGCGGCACCCAGCAGCATGATGTTTCCGGCCAGGATATGCGGCGCGGTCCAGTCGATCGCCCAGGGCCCGATCAGGACGAGCACGCCCAGCAGGCCGAGACCGGCCGCCAGCCAGCGCCGCGGCGGCACCGCCTCATGCAACACCAGCATCGACAGCGGCACGGCGGGGATCAGCGCCGCATTGGCCAGGATCGAGATGCGTCCGGCCGGCACCCATGCCACCGCCGCATGGGCCAGGGCGAAGTAGCCGGCCAGTTGGAACACGCCCAACGCCAGCAGCGCCGGGGTATCCCGCCAGCCGGGCCAGCGCAGCCGGCCGAGCGCGCCCAGGACGATGAACGCCGCCAACCCTGAAAACCCGGCCCGACCCAGCGCGAACCAGGTGGACCCGGCACCCTGCAACACCGCATAGCGCGTGAGCGGCCAGGCGCTGCCCAATAGCAGCACGGCACCGCCCAGTTGGATGAGGGGCGTCATTTGTTGAGGCCCTCGCAGCTGAAGAGCAGGACCCGGCTTTCGGGGCCGATCCCAAGCGCATTCTCTTGCCCCAGCAGCATCAGTGCGCCGAGGCCCGCGGCACCGGATGGGCCGGAGACGATGCCGTGTCCGGCCAGGACGCCCATCGCTGCCACCGTACTGCTGTCGGGGATGGTGACGAAGGCAGTGGCCGAGCGCTCCAGTTCTTGCCAGGCGAGCAGGCTCGGTGTGCCGCAGGCGAGGCCGGTCATGAGGGTGTCGTGCGGGCCGGGCACCGTGACGGCGTGTCCGGCGCTGGCGCTGGCGTAGAGACAGGCGGCGTGATCGGGTTCAACGACGATCAGGGCCGGGGTGATCCCGTGGGCGCGCAATTGGACGGAGACCGCGGCCGCGATGCCGCCGACTCCGGCCTGGATCAGGACATGGGTGGGCGGTGGGCCGGTCCATTGCGTCAGCGCCTCGTCCGGCATCAGGCGGTAGCCCTGCATGATGTCGCGGGGGATTTCGGTGTAGCCGGGCCAGGAGGTGTCACTGATGACATGCATGGCGGTTTCGGCGGCGGCGGCGTGGACGGCGTCGTCATAGCTGCCGGGCACCTCGCGGATTTCGGCACCGAGTGCGGCCATTGCGTCCCGCTGGGCAGGGCTTACGCCGGGGTGGACGAAGATCACGGCCCGGCCGCCGAAGCGTCGTGCGCCCCAGGCGACGCTCTGGCCGTGATTGCCGGCGGTGGCGCAGGTGACGGTGATGCTTTGCGTGGCGTCGCGGTAGCGCCCGGCCTCCAGCTCGTCGGCGGTGGCGCCGGCGATCACGCCCTGGCGCGCGAGTTCGGCCGCGATGACGCCCAGCACGGCGTAGGCACCACCCAGCGCCTTCACGCTGCCGAGGCCGAAGCGCGTGGCCTCGTCCTTCACGCGGAGGGTGGCGATGCCGAGTTTGGCGGCCAGCGCCGGCAGGTCATGGAGCGGCGTGGGGGCATAGCCGGGCCAGGCGGTTATTTCTGCCCGGGCGCGCCGGTAGCCGCCGGCCGGCAGCACCACGAGCCCCGGCGTGCCCGGTCTTGGGTTGGCGAGGATGCGTGGCGGAGCGTCGGTCATGCGCCTATGATCGCGCGCCCGGACGGGAACGGATAGGGGTGGGGGTGGCAGATGCAGATCAGCATTTTGGGCGGTGGCGGGTTCCTGGGTCAGAAGATCGCGCAGCGCCTGGCGCGGGATGGCACGCTGGGGGGCCGCGCGGTCACGCGCCTCACGCTGTTCGACTTGGTGCCGCCGCGTTTGCCGGACGCGGATTTTACGATGCGTGCGGTGGGGGGTGACATCGCGGCGCTGCCGTCGGACGCGATTCCGCCGGGCACGGATGTCGTGTTTCATTTGGCCGCGGTGGTGAGTGCGGCGGCGGAGGCGGATTATGAGCTGGGGCGGCGGGTCAATGTGCGCGGCACGGATGCGGTGGTCGATGCGTGCCGCAGGCTCGCGGTGCCGCCCCGCGTGGTGTTTACCAGCTCGGTCGCGAGCTTTTCTGGCGGGCAGGATGCGGTGTTGGGGGATGAGGCGCGGCAGATGCCGGCCAATTCCTATGGGGCGCAGAAAGCCGCGGCGGAGTTGATCCTGACCGATGCGACCCGGCGGGGGTTTATGGATGCGGTGCTGATCCGGCTGCCGACGGTGGTGATCCGTCCGGGCCGGCCGAACCTTGCGGCCAGCAGCTTCGTGAGTGCGATCCTGCGGGAGCCGCTGCTGGGATTGCGGGCGGTGTTACCGGTGGCGGATGAATTTGCGCTGTGGATTTGCTCGCCGCGCCGGGCGGTGGCGTGGCTGTTGCACGGGGCGGAAATGGATACGACGGGCATGGGGCTCGACCGTGGGGTGAATCCGCCGGGGTCGCGGGTGACGGTGGCGGGATTGCTGGCGGCGCTGGACGATGTCCGGCCCGGGGCCGCCGCGTTGGTGGAGCGCCGGCCGGATGCCGCCATTGCGGCCATCGTCGGCGGATGGCCGGCGGCATTCCGGACGGCGCGGGCCGAGGCACTGGGGTTTGTGCCGCAAGAGCCGATCCCGGAGCTGATTCAGGCTTTTATCGAGGATGATTTGGCGGCGACACGGCTGGACCGCACGAAAAAATGAGGTTTGTTTCGGCGAGTTTAACTTTTGCTGCGCATCCTTGGTTGAACCGACGCCGTATCGGATGCATGAAGATGCCGGCCCTGCCGATTTTTCCGTTGAAACGCCGATTCACATGATGCTTGCGCGCTGAATGTCCCTGTTCACCCCGCTGCGAACCCCCTCCCCTGGTTCAGGGGGCTTGCGGCGCATGGGGAGGCGCCGGCCGCTTAGTTCGGTCGTGGCGCTGGTGCCGCAGACGCTGCGGGCGCTGGTGCGGGCGGATGAGATATGGCTGGTGGTGCTGGCGGCGTTCGTGGGTCTGGCGTCGGGCCTGATCGTCGTTGGCATGGCGCAGACGGCGCAGGTGATGCACCGGGTGCTGTTCAGGATGGCGCCGGGTGAATTCCTGTCCTCGCTGGTGCGGGTGCCGATGCTGCGGGCGCTGGTGGTGCCGACGGTGGGTGGGCTGGTGCTGGGCGCGGCGGGGTGGGCGCTTGCGCGCTGGATGCCGCGGCGGACGGTCGATCCGATCGAGGCGAATGCGCTGTATGGCGGGCGGATGTCCATGCTGGATAGCGTGGTCGTGGTGTTGCAGACGGTGTGGTCCAACGGGGTCGGCGCGTCGGTGGGGCTCGAGGCCGGGTATGCGCAGATCGGCTCGGCGCTGTCATCGTGGCTCGGCCGTGCATTCAAGGTGCGGCGGTCGGATTTGCGGTTGCTGGTGGGGTGCGGGGCCGCAGGGGCGATTGCGGCGGCGTTCAATGCGCCGCTGACGGGTGCGTTCTATGCGTTCGAGCTGGTGATCGGCACCTATTCGCTGACGACGCTGGCGCCGGTGGTGGCGGCTAGCATCTGCGCCGTTTCGATCGCGCGGGTGTTCGGCAGTGATACGGGGTTCGATATCCGGGTTCCGACGTCGATCGAGGCGGTGGATTATGTGCCGATCCTGGCGCTGGGGATGCTGAGCGCCTTGGGCGGCATCGCGCTGATGCGGGGTGTGACGGTGGTGGAGGCGCTGTTCCGGCGGAGCGGCATGCCGGTTTGGGTGCGCCCGGCGCTGGGGGGGCTCGCGGTCGGGGGGATGGCGCTGTATTCCCCGGCGGTGATGTCCTCGGGTCACGCGGCACTGCGGATCGCGCTCGATGCGCCGTATGGGTTGACGCAGATCGGGCTGTTGATCGTGTTGAAGGCGGTGGCGTCGGCCATCAGTATCGGCGCCGGATTTCGCGGTGGTTTGTTCTTTGCGTCGCTGTTCCTCGGGGCATTACTGGGCAAGTTGTTTGCCGGGTTGCTGGCGTTGGTGACGGTGGTGCAGGCGTTGCCGGCGGTGATCTGCGCGTTGGTGGGGATGAGCGCGCTGGCGGTGGCGGTGGTGGGGGGGCCGCTGACGATGGCGTTGCTGGCGCTGGAGAGCACCGGGTCGTTGCCGATGACGGTGGCGGTGCTGGCGGCGAGTGTGGTCAGCACGATCACGGTGCGGCGGACGTTCGGCTATAGCTTTGCCACCTGGCGGTTTCATTTGCGGGGGGAGGCCATCCGTAGCGCCGTGGATGTCGGGTGGATGCGCAATTTGACCGTCGGGCGGATGATGCGGAAGGAGTTCCGGCGGGTGCGGCTCGACATGCCGCTCGCGTCGTTCCGGCGGGAATTCGCGCTGGGTTCGATCGGGCGGGTGGTGGCGGTGGATCAGGCGGAGCGGTATGCGGGGATTTTGGCCACGAGCGAGGCGTATGCGGCCCCGGAGAGCGCGGAGAAATTGTCGGACGTGGTGCACCACCGCAAGACGGTGTTGCTGCCGCAGATGACGATCAAGGAAGCGGTGCAAATGTTCGAGAGCGCGGAGAGCGACGAGCTGGCGGTGGTCGATAGCGCCGAGGGCATGAAGGTGATCGGCGTGCTGACGGAACAATATGCGCTGCGGCGGTACAGTGAGGAGTTGGAGAAGCGGCGGCGGGAGTTGAGTGGGGAGTAGTCGGAGGATTGCTGCCGCGGCGGTGGATTGCGGAGGTGTATTCCACCCGGCGGGACTTGAAACCGCTTGGGTATATCCCGATTTCATCGAGGTCTGCGGTGCCCATTTGGGGCTGTGGAGCGTAGTGGGGCCGGCTCATGTGAGAGGTCCTTTATGTCTGACCTTGCTTCTTTGGAGGTTGCTTTATGACGTACGACTTTTCCCCCCTTTTCCGGACCGCTATCGGCTTCGACCGTCTGGCCCGGCTGGCGGATTCCGCGCAGGACAGCACCGCGCAGACCTATCCGCCCTATAATATCGAGCGCACGGGCGAGGACAACTATCGGTTGACGATGGCCGTCGCCGGTTTTGGCCAGGATGACCTGGAAATGACGGTGAAGGAGAATACGCTCATCATCGCCGGACGGGTGAAGTCCGAGGCGGCGAAGGGTGAGGTGCTGTATCGCGGCATCGCCGGGCGTGCGTTCGAGCGTCGTTTCGTGCTGGCGGATCACATCGTGGTCGACGGTGCGGATTTGCAGAACGGCTTGCTGCATGTCGGTCTGAAGCGTGTGGTGCCGGAGGCGCTGAAGCCGCGCCGTATAACGATCGGCGGGACCTCGGCGGTGCAGACGATCGCTAACGATACTCAGCAGGCGGCCGCTCAAGCGGCTTAATAGGTGCGATGAGGGGGGCCGGGCTCGTTCCGGCCCCTCAATTCTTACGTGCGGAAGAAGCTGTCCGCGGCGGTGCGGTGGTCCTGTTTTTTCAGGATCGCCGCTTCGGCCCGGGCGATTTCGAGGCGTAATTCGGCGATGTAGGCCTGGAGTTCGGCCACCCCCCATGGGTCTAGTGGTGGGGTTGGCAGCCGGGCCGGGCGGGGGATGGGGTCGTCATCGTGCTGCATCGGACGCTCGCATCATGGGAAATTGTTAGATGGTTCGTAACCTGTTCAGTTACTATTGACCCGTCCGGCAGGACAGGCCCATACCCGCGGCCTGCCATATTGTTGACGCATCTGGCCCGCGGCGGACGCGGCCCGAAGGATTTTCGACCATGACCCTCCCGTTAATGCCCAAGGCTACCGCCGTCTGGCTGATCGACAAGACCGCGCTGACGTTCACGCAAATCGCCGATTTCTGCGGCATGCATCCGCTGGAGGTGCAGGCGATTGCCGATGGTGAGGTGGCGCAGGGGATTGTCGGCTATGACCCGGTGGCTAATATTCAGGTGACGGCCGATGAGATCAAGCGGTGCGAGGCCGATCCGGAGGGCCGTTTGAAGCTGATCCCGGTCGGCAATCCGATCAACAAGCGATCGAAGGGTGCGCGTTATACGCCGGTGGCGAAGCGCAACGACCGTCCGGACGCGATTGCCTTCGTGCTGCGCACCTATCCGCATGTGAGCGAGGCGCAGGTGATCAAGCTGCTGGGCACCACCAAGGACACCATTCAAAAGGTGCGCGAGCGCAGCCATTGGAATAGCGCCAACATCAAGCCGCGCGATCCGGTGATCTTGGGGCTGTGCAGCCAGGCGGATCTGAACGCCGCGGTGCAGCAGGCGACCGACCGCGTGGTGCGGGCCGGTCAGACGCCACCGCCGGTGCCGCCGCCGTTGCTGGATACGGAAGAGGCCGCCTGAGCCACACGATTTAGCGGAGGCCGGGCCGTCCGTTGCCATGAGGGGGCGGCGGGCGGGGTGGTGCTGGGCGAGACAGAGGCTGCGGGCGTTGCATTTGCGGACGTTGCATTTGCGGACGGAGCATCTGTTGATGTGGCATTTGCGAGCGGGGCATTTGCGGGCCTTGTTGCATCGGTGGACGTTGAACTTGGGGACGGGGCATCGGGGTCTGCTCCCTATGAGGTAGTTGCACCGGCGGACGGTATTCTGGCCGGGGTTGCGGCCGGGATTGGATGCCTGGGTTGGGCTGTGGGTGCGGCTGTTCCTGGAGCCTCGGCTGGGTTAGTGGCGTGAGCTCACGTGGCGGGGCCGGGCGTATCTCGTGCGGGGCCGGAGCTGGTTCCGGCCGAGGTTCCGGCCTGGGGGTCGGGGTGCCCGGTGTCCGGAGCGCGACCGGCCGGATGGCGGGGCCCGGGGCCGTGGCGATGCCGCCAGGCCGGGAGGGCGCGCCGAGTGTGGTGGGGGCGACAGCGATGGGCGGTTTGAAGCTCGACCGGATCGAACCACCGGTTGGAACCGGCTGTAACGATGCGCCCACCGGCGTCGATTGTGCCATCACGCTGCTGGATACGGTCGTGATTCCGCCCCGGTTCATAAATTGATTTATGGTGCCGGCGCGGTAGTTATTGATGTGGACGCTATTGTTATTGATGATCGTCGTAACGTTGCGCACGTTCGTGATGTTGACGTTGCGGATATAGTTTAGTCCGGCGCGATAAGGCGGAAAATAGGGCTCGTTGATCCCGAGCGGCACCCAGCCGATGGGACGTCCGATGCCGAACGCGAAGAAGCTGACCAGCGCTGGCGCGAAGACGGGGAACGGGCGCGGGCCATAGACACCGAAGCCGGGCTCACCAAAGCGGGGGCCGCCGAAGCCGGGGGCCCAGCCCCAGCGTCCGCCGTCCTGAAACCAGCGGCCATAGTGGAACGGGGCAAATCCCCACGGGGCCGCGTCCACCCAGGTCCAGCCCCAGGGGCCGACATTCGACCAGCGGCCCTGACGATAGGGCACCCAGCCGGGCTCGACCTGCGGATACCAGACCGGTCCGCCCTGGGGTGCGGCTGCCGGGGCCGGTTGCCAGGTGCCGTAGGCGGCGAGTTCGTTGCCGCCGGTCATCAGCGCGACCGCCGGGGGGACCGCCACGGCGGTGGGCCGAGCCGCCGGCTGTTCACCGGCCAGCATTTCCGTCAGGAACGGCGTGCTTTGTTCGGGGCCAGCGGTGCCGCGGACCGGGTCCTCGTCCGTGCCGGCACCGGTGAGCGTTGCGGTTTGGTGCGCGGTGACATCGAGCGTCAGATTGGGTGCGGCGATGTGGGCCGTCCCGTCCAAGACGGTGACGGTCGTGGGATTCGTGGCGTCCCCGACGGTGATCAGGAAGCGACCGGGCGTCAGCGTCACGGTGCCACGCGCCATCTGAACCGCCGTGGTCGTGCCTTCTAACGCAGGGCGGATGTTGACGTAGAGGGTGCCCTGCCCGGCGTGACTGATCCAGCTGGTGTCATCGAGGATCGTGACATCGAGCTCGGTCCCGCCATCGAGTACGGCGCGGCCGCCGGGCAGGTCGAGCTCGGCACGGGCGCGCGGCTCGGTCCAAATTCCGTCACCTGTTGTTACTGGAAAGTTGGCGAGGGCGGGGCTCCACCGCTCCTGTTGGGCGGTGTGGAAGGACACGGCGCCGGTCAGATGCGTGAGCCGTCCGACGCGGGCCGGGGGGTCCGGCTGTGCCACGAGCGGCGGGGGCGCAGCATGTGCGGGGCCGGCGCAGAGCAAAGCGCTGGTGAGGTAGAAGTAGTTGAGACGACTTGACGGCATATGATCCTCCGGACCCGACCAGCGCGCGGCTTCGTGGCAGGATTGTGGACGGATTGTTAAGGAGTGTATCTGCTCGGGATCGTTGTTGGACAGGGCGGCTATGCAGATTTTGCGCACGCGGGACGAGCTTGCCGGCTGGAGGGCGCAGCAGGGACGGGTGGCGTTGGTGCCGACGATGGGGGCGCTGCATGCCGGGCACCTGGCGCTGGTGGGGGCGGCACGGGGGATGGCGGGCGCCATCGTCGCCTCGATCTTCGTGAACCCGACCCAGTTCAGCACGGCCGAGGCGACCGCGACCTATCCCCGGACGGAGCCGGACGATATCCGGCAGTTGCGGGATGCTGGCTGTGACGCGGTGTGGCTGCCGGATGTGGCGGCGATCTACCCGCCCGGCGACGCGACGGTGATCGAGCCGTCCGGCCCCGCGCTCGAGTGGGAGGGGGCGGCGCGTCCGGGTCATTTCCGGGGCATGACGACGGTGGTGACCAAACTGTTTGGCCTCGTGCGCCCGGATGTGGCGATGTTCGGTGAGAAGGATTGGCAGCAATTACAAGTGGTTCGGCGTCTGGTGACGGATTTGGTGTTACCGGTGAGGATCGCGGCGGTGCCGACGGTGCGCGAGCCGGATGGGCTGGCGATGTCATCGCGCAACCGGTTTCTGACGGTCGAGGAGCGCGGCCGGGCACCGCTGTTGCATGCAAGCCTGCGGCGGATCGCGATGTCGGACGACCGCGATCGTGCCGTGGCGCAGGAGCGGGCCGGGCTGATGGCGGCGGGGTTTTCGGTGGATTATTTGGCGGTGGTGAATGCGGATACGCTTCGCCCGGCGCCCGGCTCCGCGTGCGGGCGATTGATCTGTGCGGCGCGCCTAGGTTTGGTGCGGCTGTTGGACAATTTGGCGGTCGGGTGATGGCGGCTCATGTTGTAATTGCGTCGCCAAGCGGCTCGCAATGACGGCTGAGACGCTGGTCTTATTTGGTGAGGTTCCAGACGGGCTCTTGGACGGCGACGTCCTCGGGATAGACGGTGTGATATACGCCGTCTTTCACCTGTTGGATGACCGGGGTGGCGAGGACGTTTTGGCCGGTGTCGTCGAAGCGGATGCCCTTCCAGGGCATGATGGTGTCCTCGCCGGGCACCTCGGTGCTGATGAGGGCGCGGCGGAGTTCTTCGGGTTTGGTGCTTTTGGCGCGGTTGATGGCGTCGGCTAGGACCTGCACGGCGACGATTTGCCGGGACGTGTTGTCGTTCAGGTCTTTGCCCGATTTCGCACGATACATTGCGTTGACTGTGGCGATGGCCGGGCGGGACTTGGTGGCGTCGAGGGCGAAGCTCGAGCGGCTGAACACACCCTCGGCCAGCGGTCCGGCACCGGTGAGGAAGCTTTGTTCTTGGAAGCCGGCGGCTTGGGCCATAATGACGCGCTGGTTATAGCCGAGTTCGGCAAGGCTACGGACCAGGAGGATGGCGTCGGAGGTATAGGAGGTGGGCATCAGCACGTCGGCGTCGGCCGCCTTGAGCCGCTGGGCCTCCGCGCTGAGCGACGGGGAATTGGCGCGGTATTTGATGTCGGCGGCGATGGTCATGCCGGCATCGGTGGCGAGTTTACGCTGCACCGTGGAACTATCGGTGCCGAATATACTATCCTCGTACAGTAACGCGACCGTCTTCACGGGGTGGCCGGTCTTCTTCCCGATGTCGGTGAAGAAATCGAACATGGCCTGGGTAAACATCTCGTCGTGCGGGCTGGTGCGGAAAAACCATTTTAGGCCGCGTTTATTGAGGGAGGGGGACGAGTTGTCCATGGAGATGTAGGGCACCTCATACCGCTCGGCGACCTGGCTGATGGTGGCGGCGGTGGCGCTGGTGTAGCTGCCGATGAGGGCTGCAACGTGCTCTTGGGTGATGAGGCGCTCGGCCTCGGCGCGGGCCTTTTGTGGGTCGTTCTGGTGATCGGCGAAGATGACGCGGATATGGGCGCCGTCCATGCGCTCGAGGCCGCCGCCGTCACCCATCAACATCGGGATTTTGTCGTGAGTGCCGTTGATGATATCGAGCATGGTGTCGATGGCGTTGTGGGCGTCGGCCCCGATTTGCGCGGCATTCCCGGTCAGGGGGTAGATGGCGCCGACCACGATGTCCTCGGCCGCGTGCGCGGGAGTAAGCCAGGAGCAGGCGAGCAGACATACGGCCAAGCGCTTCATCGATGATCTCCAACGCGACGGCGGAAGTGAAAGCATGGTTGCCGGCGTGTGGAAACATGCGGCGGGGAGCCTGCGTTCCCAAACAATTCGCCAAGATGGCGCTGGGGCGAACGACGGGGATTGAACCCGCGACAACCGGTACCACAAACCGGCGCTCTACCAACTGAGCTACGTCCGCCACCCAGGGCGTCATCGTGCAGGCGGATTAGGGGATTTAATGGGCCGCCGTCAACCGTTCTGCGAGGGAGGGACGGAAATGCCGGGCGAGGCGGAGGAGGGCTTCGTCCAGGACGGCGTTCTGTTTGCAGAAGGCGAAGCGGGCGTAGTGGGTGGGTGCGCTGCCCTCGTAAAAGGCGGAGACAGGGATGGCGGTGACCTTCGCCTCGGTCGTGATGTGGCGGCAGAAGGCGCGGTCGTCGCCGACGAAGCCGAGCGGGCTGAAATCGGCGGTGACGAAGTAGCTGCCCATGGCGGGGAGCACGGTCATGCCGAGGGCGGTGAGCCCGGCGGACAGGCGGTCCCGCTGTTGCTCGAGCGCACCGGCGAGCCCGGCGAAATAGGCATCGTTCTTGGCGAGGCCGATAGCGACCGCGCGCTGGAGGTTGGGCGGTGTGGTGAAGGTAAGGTTCTGGTGCGCCTTTGCCACCAGGCCGCATAGGACGGCGGGGCCGGTGACGTAGCCGATCTTCCAGCCCGTAAGGCTAAAGGTTTTGCCGGCGCTGCTGACGCGCAGGCACCGGTTCTGCAGGCCCGGCAGCGTCATGAGCGGGATATGCCGCCAGCCATCGAAGGTGAGATGCTCATAGACCTCGTCACAAACGGCGTAGGTGTCGTGGCGGACCATGAGGTCGGCCATGAAGGCGAGCTCGGCAGCGGTGAACACCTTGCCGGTGGGGTTCATGGGAGTGTTGAGCAGGATGGCCTTGGTGCGCGGGCCAAAGGCGGCGGCGAGTTCGGCGCGGGGCAGCTCCCATTTCGGCGGCGTGAGACGGACGAGGCGGGGGATGGCACCGAGCATGCGGACGACAGGGAGGTAGGTGTCGTACAGCGGCTCGATCAACACGACTTCGTCGCCGGGGTTGAGGAGGGCCATGAGGCAGGCGGTGATGGCCTCGGTGGCGCCGGAGGTGACGACGATTTCGGTCGTGGGGTCGGCGGTGATGCCGTAGAAACGTTGATTGACGGCGGCGACGGCGTGGCGGAGTTCGGGGAGTCCCGTCATGGGCGGGTACTGGTTGCGTCCGTCCTGCAATGCGGCGACGGCGGCGGCGATGATGTCGGGTGGGCCGTCGGTGTCCGGAAAGCCCTGGCCGAGGTTGATGGCGCCGTGTTCGGTGGCGAGCGCGGACATCGTGGTGAAGATGGTCGTCCCGGTCTGGGTCAGTAACGTGTTGGCCGGCTTCACATCGATTCTCCACGGTCGGGACATCATGACGGTATTTAGGTCCAAGGTTCAACCTGCCCGGCATATAAGCATCACGGCGGCGTGATTGCTTAGCAAAAGTGCAGCTTGTGGCCGGGGGGCCGGATTGCCGGGTGGCACGGCGCGTGCAACCCTCTCGTTCCGTCACCGGGCCGGCGGCGGGCTGGGGGGACGCATGAAAAAGATTGAGGCGGTCATAAAGCCGTTCAAGCTGGATGAAGTGAAAGAGGCGCTACACGAGGTGGGGCTTCAGGGGATTACGGTCGTGGAGGCGAAGGGGTTCGGGCGGCAGAAGGGTCATACCGAGCTGTATCGTGGCGCGGAGTATGTGGTTGATTTCCTGCCGAAAGTTAAGATCGAAGTGGTGTGCGACGATGCCTTGGTGGAGCGTGCGGTGGAGGCTATCGTGACGGCGGCCCGGACGGGGCGGATCGGCGATGGTAAGATATTCGTCAGCACGATTGATGAGGTGGTGAGGATCAGGACCGGCGAGCGAGGTCCCGAGGCGGTTTAGGGTTCACAACTGGCCGCACCATGCGGCTGGGCAGACAAGGATAGAGAGACGGCATGGCAAATGTTGAACCGGGCACCGTGGCCCATGTGCTTGAGATGTTCCAAGAGCACCAGGTCGAATACGTCGATCTGCGCTTCACCGACCCGCGGGGGAAGTGGCAACACACGGCGCAGCATGTCTCGACCATCGATGAGGATGCGTTCCGGGACGGGATTATGTTCGACGGATCGAGCATTGCCGGCTGGAAGGCGATCAACGAGAGCGACATGATCCTGATGCCGGATCCGACGACGGCGGTAATGGACCCATTTGCCGCCAAGCCGAGCCTGATTTTGTTTTGCGACATTTATGAGCCGAGCACCGGGCAGCCCTATGCGCGCGATCCGCGCAGCACGGCGAAGAAGGCGATGGCGTATGTGAAGTCCACGGGGATCGGCGACACCGTGATGGTGGGGGCCGAGGCCGAGTTCTTTATTTTCGACAGTGCCCGTTTCGGCACCGGCCCGAATTTCGGCAGCTTCCACATGGAAAGCATCGAGGGCCCAGGCGCCAACATGAAGGAATATCCGGAGGGCAACATGGGCCACCGGCCCGGCGTCAAGGGTGGGTATTTCCCGGTGCCGCCGGTGGATACCGAGAGCGACCTCCGCGCCGAGATGCTGAGCAGCATGGGCGAGATGGGCCTGCCGATCGAGAAGCATCACCACGAGGTGGCGCAGAGCCAGCATGAGTTGGGCACGAAGTTCGGCACGTTGCTGACGATGGCCGACCAGATGCAGATCTATAAGTATTGCGTGCATAACGTGGCGCATAGTTACGGTAAGACGGCGACGTTTATGCCAAAGCCGATCTACGGCGATAATGGCAGCGGGATGCACACGCACCAGTCCATCTGGAAAGATGGTAAGCCGTTGTTCGCCGGTAATGGATATGCGGATTTGTCCGAGATGTGCCTGCACTTCATCGGCGGCATCATCAAGCATGCGAAGGCGTGCAATGCGTTCACCAATCCCAGCACCAATAGCTATAAGCGGCTGATCCCCGGGTTCGAGGCACCGGTGTTGCTGGCGTATTCGGCGCGTAACCGGTCGGCGTCCTGCCGCATTCCCTACACGACGAGCCCGAAGGCCAAGCGGGTGGAAATTCGGTTCCCGGATGCGACCGCCAATCCTTATTTGGCGTATTCGGCGCTGTTGATGGCCGGGCTCGATGGGATCAAGAATAAGATTCACCCGGGCGATCCGATGGACAAGGATTTGTACGACCTGCCGCCCGAGGAGTTGAAGGGTATTCCGACGGTGTGCGGATCGTTGCGGGAGGCGCTAGGGTGCCTCGACGCCGACCATGATTTCCTGCTGGCTGGCGACGTGTTCAGCAAGGAGCAGATCGAGAGCTACATCGAGCTGAAGTGGACCGAGGTTTATCGGTTCGAGCACACGCCGCACCCGGTCGAGTTCGAGATGTATTATTCGGCATAAGGGTCACACTGTGGCGTAAAATCAACACCCCTGGTCATTTTGGCCGGGGGTGTTGTCATTTTGCGGACTAGATGGCCTTTGTATTGCATTGGGTGTTCTGGCCCTTGCCGCTCCACGCTTGATTGAAAGTGTTATATCCATGAACAAAACTGTTCCCGCCCTCGCTCTCGGTGCCGCATTGATGGGCGTGGTTGCCGTGCACGCGCAGACTGCGACGCCGGCGCAGCAAACTGGGATGCCGGGTAATCCGGCCAGCGCCCCGCCGGAGGCACCGTATGTGGCACCGAAGGATTTCAGTGAGTGGGCGAGCAGCATCAAGCTCGGGCTGCAGCTGGATGGCGGCATTACGGTCAACCCGTCAAACCCGAAGAGCCACCGCAATTTTGGTCAGCTGTTCAACGATGACAGCAACCGTCCGATCCTGAACCAGCTGCTGGCGACCATCAGCCGGGATGTGAACCCGAAGGCGACGGAGAACGATTACGGCTTCAAGCTGCAGCTGGCCTATGGCTCGGACAGCCGGATCACGCATACGCTGGGGGTGTTTGACCAGCTGATCCACGACCGCAACCAGATCGATGTGTCGGAGGCGTCGTTTTCGGTGCGGTTGCCGGCGATTTTTGCCAACGGGTTGGATGTGAAGGCCGGTATTTATCCGACGCCGCTGGGGGTCGAGCTGATCGATCCCAAGACGAATGCGTTCTATTCGCACAGCTACATCTTCAACTATGGACTGCCGTATAAGCATACGGGTGTTCTGGCGACGGCGCATGTGTCCGACTTGGTCGATCTGTATGGCGGAGTGGATACGGGGACCAATACGTCCTTTGCCTATGGTAACGGCGATAATAACAACCGGCCCGGCGGGATTGCGGGTATTGGCCTAAACATGAACGACGGCAAGCTGGTATTCTTGGCGCTCTCGCACATGGGCCCGGAAGACAGCAAGCTGCTGACGCCGTTCGCGAACAGCGCGATGCGGTATTACAATGACGTCTCGCTGGTGTGGAAGGCGACAGACGCGCTAACGCTCACGACTGAGGCGAACTATGTGCGGGAGACGGGCTATAACGTCGGGGCGTATGGCCTCACGCAATATGTGTCCTACACCCTAAGCGACACGATCACGTTGAATGGCCGGGCGGAGCTGTTCCGGGATGAGAAGAATTTCTTCGTCAGCACGCCGGTGGCGGAGCGGGATTATGTGGCCGCCGAGCGGGGAACGTTCTCCCGGTTCCTGACGGCAACGCGTCCCACCACGTATTCGGAGTTCACGGCCGGCCTCACGTATAAGCCGGCGGGCGTGCCGTCCCAGCTCAGCACGCTGCTGATCCGCCCGGAAGTGCGCTATGACCGCGCCCTGAACAACAGCCGCCCGTTCAATGATGGCCGGGACCGCGGCGCGGTGACGCTTGCCGCGGATGTGATCGTCGGGTTCTAAGCCTTAATCCCATACGCTCTGGCGTATATTGCTTAGTTATACGCCGCGGCGTATAAATGGCGATTATACGGTGGGGCGTATGGAATGGAAAGCCTTGTGCGGAGTGTTTCGGCGTTTGGCGCCGCCTTACGGCGTCGGCGCCGGCTACTCGACTGGTCGCAACATCACTTGGGTGAGCGGATCAACCTTCGCCAAGCGACCATTTCTGCCATTGAGGCGGGGACCGGCGATGTCAAGCTGAGCACGGTGATGGAGGCGCTCGCGGCGCTGGATCTGGAGCTCGTCATCCGTCCCCGCTCTGGCGCGACAGACACCGAGTTTGCAGACGCTTCATAATGCCGCGAAGGGCCAGCCACTCTCCTCTCACGATATTCATTAACGGAAAGCCCGTCGGCGTCCTGCGGCGGGAGCCGTCGGGTGCCATCGATTTTACCTATGATCGGACCTGGCTTGAGTGGCCCGCCGCATTGCCCATCTCGCTCTCGTTACCCCTGCGGGAAGATCGGTACGTGGGTGCGCCCGTTGCCGCCGTGATCGACAATATGTTGCCGGATGGCGACGCCATACGACGGCAAATTGCCGGGCGGGTGAAGGCCGAAGGAGCCGATGCGTTCAGCCTGCTAAGTGCGATCGGACGGGATTGCGTGGGCGCGATGCAATTTCTACCCGGGGACGAGGCACCGGGTAGTCCTGGAGTCATCGAGGCCGTACCCGCGTCAGATGCGGATGTCGCAGGTATCTTGGCAGACCTCGCCCACGCGCCGCTCGGCATGACGGAGGATGGAGCGTTTCGCCTGTCCTTGGCTGGGGCACAGGAGAAGACAGCCCTGCTCTACCGCGACGGCGGATGGTGGGTTCCGACCGGGAGCACGCCCACGACCCACATCTTGAAGCCAGCGATCGGCATCGTCGGGGATGGCGTCGATTTCTCCGACAGTGTGGATAATGAGTATCTTTGCATGAGGCTGACGGCGGCATTCGGGCTGCCGACCGCCCGGGTCCAGCGGGCGGAGTTCGCCGGGCATCCGGTGCTGGTGGTGGAGCGGTTCGACCGCCGGTGGACCCCGGACGCGCGGCTGCTGCGGCTGCCGCAGGAGGATTTCTGCCAGGCGACGTCCACGCCATCGGCGTTGAAATACGAGTCGGATGGTGGCCCGGGCCTGGTCAGGCTGTTGCGATTGCTTGGCGGTGCGGATGACCCGGCGTCGGACCAGCGGGCGTTGTTGAAGGCGAATATCGTATTCTGGCTGTTGGGGGCCACAGATGGCCACGCGAAGAACTTCAGCGTGTTCTTGCGCCCGGGCGGACGGTTCGGCCTCACGCCGCTCTATGACGTGCTGTCGGCGCAGCGCGTGGTGGATGCCGGGCAGCTGCGACAAAACAGGTTCCGGCTGTCCATGGCCCTGGGCCGCAACCGGCACTATGCGATCGACGCGATCCAGCCGCGGCACTTCGTCGAGACGGCGAAACTAGCCAGTATCGGCGCATCGATTGTGGAAAGCGTGTTAGCAGAACTGGTGGACGAGGTGCCGGACGCGCTCGACCGGACTCTGGCGACCCTGCCGGCTGGGTTTCCAGAGGCGTTAGCGGCGGCGATCCGAACCGGCGTTTTAAGACGGCTTCCCAAGAACTGAGTCACTCAACGCTCCTCCATCCGCGACAACCGGTCGTCCTTGCGCGCGCTGCCGACGGAGCTGCCGACCCAGTAGCCGACGACGCTGGTGGCCATGGCACCGAGCGTGCCCAGCAGCACATTCAGCACCGTCTCCGACCCCGGTGGGATGGTGCGGAACAGCACCATCGACATTACCGCGCCGAACGTCAGCAGCACGACCACGCTCACCACCGGGGCACCCCACGCCATCGCACTCCCGCTCGCCGCCAATTGCACCGTGGTGTCGCGGGCGCTGGCGACGTCCGTCAGTTGGGCCAGCAACGCCTGGTGCGCCGCGTTCTCCTGCGCGGCGGCGATCGCGGCGAGTTGGACGCGCAGCGCGCTGGCAACCGCCGGGTCCTGCAACGCCGAGACCTGCGCGTCCGGATCGGCGGCACCCGTGGCGGCGGCGATGGCGCCCTGGACCGCCGCGGTGACCGGTGCCGCGTCCTTGCCGAACAACCACCGGCCCAGCTCCGGCGCCATGTCCAGCGCCACTGCGCCGGCCGCGCCCAGCGCCGTGCCGATGCCCGGGACGACGCTGCCGGCGGCGGCACCCTTGGCCGCGTCGATCGCCACTTGGGTGAAATCCATGTTCACATCCCCATCCCGATGGCGTCATACGGCAAACGGCACAGCCGCCGGGCCCAGCCGGTGCCGAAGCTAGGCCAGGTCGGCAGCCCGGCCATGAAAATCAGGCGCTGGGCCATGAACTCGGCCATCAGCGTGGCGCCGTCCTTCGCGTGCACCGCGCCCAGGGTGGACGGGCCGATCATGCCGTCCACCACGGTCCCGGCCGCGCGCTGCAGCCAGCGGGTGGCCGCACCCGGTCCCGCGTTCACCGCCGCGTCGAACACCAGCAACGCCAGTGGCGGCGGCAGATCATCGCCGCGCACGCGGTCCCAGTAATCCCGCTTATAGATCGCCGACGCCTCCGGAATCGTCAGCGCCGGGATGTCCAAGGCCGGGTAGCTCGCGGCGCTAATGCCGTATTTGGTGCCGCGGCACTCCCCCGTTCCGCAGACGCCGCCGGTCCAGTTGCCGGGGTCCTGCGGCGTCACGCTCAGGCCGCCCTCATGGCCCACCACGATGGTGAAAGCTTTGTCGAACGCGCTCATTTTGGATCCTCCAGATGCGGCAGCGTCATGTCCGGCCAATTCGGCGCAGCCAGGTCTTCGCGGGAGCACAGGCCCACCACGATCGTTTGTGCGTTGAGCCCAGCGTGACGCAGCTCATGCGCACGGCGGTGCCACCAGCGGGCCAGGTCCCAGCCGCGGTCGCGGTCGCGCTCCAGCTCGGCCACCCGCGCCTCCTTGCGCAGTAACTCGGTGCGCATCCGGTCGAACAGGTCGGCGTGTTCCCGGCCGAGTGCCGTGCGCTGCGCCTCCAGCTCCCGCAGCAGATCCTGCTGCCGGGTCAGCGTGCGGTCCACGTATTTGTCGCCCCGGTCCGCCCACCAGCGCACCGCGACCCAGGCGGCGCTCGCCAGCGACGGGATGCCGGCCGCGGCCACCACCCACCAGGGGCTGGCCGAATTGGCGAGCTCAGTCAAAACGCACCTGTGCCGGGACCGGGAGCGGGCGTATCCGGCGCGGCAGGCGGCAGATGCTGGTGGCGTTGATGGCGCACCAGCCGGCATAGACGCCCACCGACGGCGCGCCCGGCACGGCCGCCCATACGCCGACCGTCAGCAGCGCCCAAAACCAGCACAGCGCCACGGCACCGACCCAGCGCAACAGGCGGTGATCGGACAGCAAAAACACCAGCTGCATCACGCCCAGCCCCATGCCGGCGGAGTGCCAGAACCGCTCGTCCTCCAGGCGTAGCAGCACCTGCATGCTGGGCCAGGGATCATGGAGGCTCGACAGCGCGCCCCAGGCGATGGCCGTCAGCGCGGACCAGAATTCGGCCCACCAGGGCTCGCGCCGCAACAGCCGGGCGATGTCGGCGCAGCTTCGCTTAAACGCCTTCATGGGTGCCCCCGGTTCAATGGGTCCACCGGCTGATGATACCGCCCGGGTTCAGGAACCCGCGCACCGCCGCCGCCACCTTCGGGGCGATGATGGCGGTCCCATTCGGGCCGCTTGGGTGCAATCCCGTGCTGTCCACGCCGGCCGCGTTGGCGAGGAACCCGGCGCTCGACACGTAATGCACCCGGGCCGGCACGCTGCTGGCGGCCGGCACGGCGGCGAGATAGGCGTTACTTTGCGCCGCCACCGGCAGCGGGTTCAGCAGCACGATGGGGCACGTGGTCGCGGCCAGCAGGGCGTTCACGACGGCCGTGGCCGCCGCCTGAATGTTGGCGCCGCCGTCATTGGTGCCGTGATTGATGATGATCAGGTCCGGCGACGGGCTGAACCCCCGCGTCACCCCGGCCGCTAGGCTCGCGTAGGTGGTGCCGAACACTGGGGTATTGCCGAATGTGGTGGTGTATCCGGTGCCGCCCCAGCCGGCGAAGCCGATCTCCGCCCCCAAATGCTCGCGCAACGCCGCGACCCAGCCCAACAGTGCGTCATTGTTGTCGGGCGTCGTGCTGATCGCTTCACCCAGGGTGCGGATGCCCTCGACGATGCTATCGCCGAACACCAGCACCCGCAGCGGCGCGGCACCCGGGGCCAGCACCGCCGCCCCGGTGGCGAGCGTGAGGCCGGTGAAGCGGATCGCGGTCTGCGACGGCGCGTTCCAGCGGTTCAGCGTCCCGGTGCTGTCCATCGACTTGAACCATAGTTCCAGCAGGTGGAACGGCACGTCGGCGTTGCTGGTGCCGGACGGGATGGCGCAGGCGATGGTCGCCGCCACGGCCGCCATCGTCCACGGCCCGTTATCCACACGCCACCATATCTGGCTCAGCGGGGCCGCATTCTGGCTCACGTCGAAATTCAGCGTGCAGGCGGTGCCGCTGAACAGGGTGCGGACATAGGCGCCGGGGTTCCACGCGGTGGCGACGGTGGAGGTCACCTGCCAGTTGAACGGGCTATACAACAGCGCCGGATTGTTGGGTTGGATCACGGTGGGACCGGTGGCGGTGGTGAAGCTCGTGGGTCCGCCGGTCGCCGTATTCGGCCCGGCGCCGGTCACGCTGATGCTGTGCGACCCGGCCGCCGGCGTGGCCACGGTGAAGCTATAGCTGCCGGAGCCGATGGTGGCCGCGACGCTCACGGACGCGCCGCCATCGAGGCTATAGGTCAGGCCCGTCGGCGCGGACCCGGCGTAACTCCCGCCGATGGTGCTGGTGCCGCCTGGCGTGAGGCCGGTGATGCCGGGCGCGCCGATCGTGGGCGTGACGGCGGCCCCCGTGCTGTCGGCGCCGGTGCCGTCGAGGTGATAGAGCGCCATCAGCGCGGTTTCGCCGCCGGAATAGGGGGCGCTGGGCGGCGTGAAGGCCGCACTGTAGCGGATGCCGGCGAACACCGCGAGCTCATCGACCGCGCCGGGCCAGGTGAAAGGTCCGTAGAAATTGGGCCCGGCCTCGAAATTGCGGAGGCCGAGGCCCGCGCCGAACGTGGCACCGGTCGCCGATAGCGCGGTGGTGCTGGTCGCGACCGCCGCACCGTCCAGCCACAGGGTCGATCCGGCGGGCCCGCTGGTGAGCGCCACGTGGTGCCACGCCGCATTCAACCCGGCATACGCGCCGCCCGACAGCGCGGTTTGGGTGCCGCCGGAGCCGATATAGGCCACGAGGTTGCCACCATTGGTGCCGACCCAGAACACGGTCGAATTGCCGAACGCGACGGCGGGGCCGGAGCCGCCACCGCGAATCCAGGCCTCGGCCGTAAAGCCCGACGCGCCGAACGTCACGCTGGCGCTGGATGCGGTGCCGCCGGACAGCGCCTGACCGAACTTGGCCGTGCTGCTGTCGAAAATCGCGCCCGTGAGAGTGAGGGTGTTCGCCATTCTAGTAATCTCCGAACCAGGTCACGCCGGCGTCGGGCGTGGTGAAGCGGAACACGTCGATTTTCCCCGCCGCAGTATTGGGGGTGGGCGGCGTGCTGCCGGGCCAGCGGACGTTGGGCGGCAGCGTCACCGCCCGGCCGGCCGTCGCGTCCTGCCGCAGATAGACGGTGATGCCCTGCAGCTGCCCGGAAACGCCGCCGGCCAGGGTCAATGTCGTGCTGCCGGTGAGCGTGAGGTCGTAGGCCAGACTCCCGCTGCTGGCGGCGGCGAGCGTGATTGTGCCGCTGGCGGCGGCGTTGGTGGTGACGGGCACGGTCGCCCCGGCACCGCTCAACACACCGCCCGTAAGGGTAAGCCCAGCGCCGAAACCGAGGTTCCCCTGATGCCACACCCCACTGGCGCCGACCCGCAGCGTGCCGCCCGACGGCGTCGCCACCACGTCGCCGGCGGCGTTGGACTGCAGACTGGCGCCGCCCGCCCAGCCGAGGCCCTGGGTGGTCGCCAATTTCAGGCCGATGTTGTCATACAGCGTGGCAGCGGTGAAATCGATGCCGTGCAGCCAGCCGCCCAACAGCGTCCACGGCCCGAACGGCGTGTTCACATTCGCCGCCGCGGCGGTGATATCGCCGGTCATGGTCATCGCGCGGCCGACCGTGCCGGTGATGGCGTTCTGCTCGATCAAGATGCCGCTATGGCTGCGGACCAGCGCCTCACCGGCGCGCGCCGGGCTTTGGCCGATCACCAGCGCGGCGGTGATGTTCGCCGCCGTGCCCCCATGGGTGAACGCGTTGCTCTCGGGCACGAGCTGCAGCGCCACGGTGAAGCGCGGCAGCGTGCCGCGATACGGGGTCCAGCCGGTGTCGTTGCCGCGGTTGACCGGATTGATCTCATAGCCGACGACGCCATAGGTGCTGGTGTTGTCGTTCGGACCCTCGGCAATCGTCCATAGACCGAACATCTGTCCGCCCGGCACACCCGGCGCCACCTGCCATACCGCCTGCACCGCGTGGGCGAAGTCATACGTCGTCTGACCCGGCTGTGTGTTGGTATAGGCGGTGCGCGTGCCATAGGCGATGCTGGTGGGCGTGAGGGTGCCCGGATTATAGATGTCGAGGAACGGCCCAATCGTGCCGCTGCTGGCACCCGGCTGGTTGCTGATGGTGACGGTGCCGGTCAGCGCCGCCTGTGCGCCGCTGGCGGTGACGAAGCCGCGGGCATTGGTGAGCTGCGCCGTGTCGGTCGGGATGATCGGAGACCCGGCGAGGTCGGCATAGGCCCCGCTGGCGGCGACCGCGGCGAGGCCGAGGTTGCCGCGGGCGGCGGCGGCACTCGCGAGGTCGGACAGGTTGGCCGATTTCTGCGCCGCGCCGACGATGCGCGTATCGTTGCCGGCCGCGACGGTGCCAGCGGTGGTGCCGACGGTGTTCCCGCCACTGCCGGTGCCCGCGGGGCCGGCCGCGCCCTGCGGACCAGCGGGGCCTTGCGAACCAGCCGGGCCGGTGGCACCCGGCGTGCCCGGTATACCTGATGTGCCCGATGTGCCGGGCGTGCCTGGTGCGCCCGAAATGCCCTGCTGACCTTGCGGGCCAGCGGGACCCGTCGCTCCGGTTTGCCCCGCCGGACCCGCCGGACCCACGCCCCCACCGGTGCCGCCCCCGGTCGCGGCGAGGACTCCCGCGGTAAGGCTCAACCCGGCCCCGAGCGACACCGGCTCCGGTCCACCCGGCCCGGTCGAGACCCGGCCCAACAGCTGTCCCTGCGGCAGCACAAGCGCCGGCTGCGTGCTGGCCAGCAGCGTGCCGATGGTGACGCTCTTGGTCGTGCCCCCCTGACTCACCGGGAGTTCGTCAGCCGCGCTGACCGTGGCGGTCAGAGGAAGTTGCTTGATCGTGGGCATTGCGCCGCTCTCCATAAAAATTGCGTCTTCTTCCCCCTCTCCCGAGGCGAGAGGGGGTATTGAGTCCTTTATAAAGAAAATATCCCTATGCGACCGCAAACCAACCCACCGGCCCGGTGCCCGACCGTTTCACCCATAACGTCGTCCCCACCCCGCCATCCAGGTTGCGGTAATCCGACCCCGGTGGCGCCACGACGACCCCCTCCGGACTGCCATGACCCAGCGTCACCACGAACCCGAACGGCTCCCCATCCGATCCCACCCGCACCCGCCCGGTCCCGGCGGGCCGCAACGTCAGATCGCCCGCCCCGGCCGTGCGCATCACCAGACTGCCATCCCCGGCCGGTGCCAGATAATCCGCCGGTGCAAACAGCACCGCCTGCCACCCGCCCCAGGTGCCCCGCCACTCCACCGCGGACGTCGCCGGCACCAAAATATCCGTGCCGGTCCAGTTGTCCTGAAACGGCACGCTGCCGGCGCGCTGAAACCGGACGGCGCAGTTGCATAACAGCCGCAGCCGCCGCCCCTCCGCCACCGGCAGGCCCACGGACGCCGCGGCCGTGGCACCAATACCATCGCCACTGACGGTCACCACCGGCGCGCTGCCGCCATACCCGGCCCCGGACGCGGTCACCGCCACTCCGATCACTGCGCCGCCGCGCACATACGCCACCGCCACGGCCCCGGCGCCGGACCCCACGACGCTGACACTCGCCTGCGTGTAGCCACTGCCGCCGGATTGTACTTTTATATAAGTGATCTGCCCGGCCACCGCCGCCTGGTGCTGACCCATCAGGCTCTGCACCGGGCTTGGCGCGGCGGTCACCATCGCCTCATCCAGCACATCCGGCACCTGAATTTGCTGCTGCCCGCCGACGGTCGCCGGGTTGCAAATGATCCGTGCCAGATTGTTCCACCGGTTGTCCCGCAGCACGATCGCGTCCGTGTGCGCCCACAGCGCCATCGAGGAATCGGTGCCGAACAACGCGTTCCCCACCACCGCCAACCCCTGCGGCGCGTCCACCAGATACACGCCGCCACCGCCGGGCCGCAGCGTGATACTGTTCCCCTCGATGCTGATACTGTTTGACGCCAGCCCGAAATTCTGCCCGCGCCCGTCCGTCTCCACGTTATACACGGTAATACACCAGCCATTATTGGCCAGCGTATTGCCCCGCACTCGCATCCCGTGACTGCCGCCCGGGTTCACGCCCACGGCACAGCCCTGCACCGCATTGCCCACCACGTCGCACCCCAGGCACCCGCCGGCATCGATCCCGAACGCGGAGCCGGTGCCCATGATCACATTATCCGCCACGCGGCTTCCGGCCGCGTTCATCAGGATGCCGGACGCGCCCGGCCCCATCGTCACCTGATTGCCCACCACCTGGAGCCCCAGGCCCGACACGGCGATGCCATACGCGGCGTTGTCGTGACACACATTGCCCGCCACCAGCACCGCGATCGCGTCCGGATTGGCGTTGCCCCACACGGGCGGCTCCGCATTGGTTTGGTTGAAATTACCCACCGAAATGCCGCGCTGATTGCCCCACGCCCGGCACCCGACGATCCGCCCGAGCCGCGCGGTTTGGGTAAACGCCGGGTCATTATCATCCAAACACAGGCCATACGCGCCATTCCCGTGCGCCTCGCATCCGTCAATCAGCGCGCCGGACGCCGCCTGCACCCACAAGCCATGCACCTGATTGCCCGCGAACACACAACGCAAAACCCGGTGCTGCGACGGCGATCCGCTCAGCCCGTCGCGCGCCTGAATCGTCAGCCCGGTGCCCAGCGTCGGACCGGACGCGCCCTGAAACACACACAAATCGAACAAAGTCGTGGTGCAAACCGGCGTCACCAATAGACCCCAGCTATCGCCGCTCCCCCCGTTGGCGTCGAAAATAATCCCAGACGCCGCAAAGGACGCGCCCTGCACGCTGATCCACGCGCCACCCACCTGAAACCGCCGCCGCAACACCGTGCGACCCGCGACACCCAGCAGCACCGCCGACTGCGCAATCGTCCATTGCCCGTTCACGATATACGTCTTGGCCCCGAACCGCACCGGACGGCCGCTCGCCAGCGCCGCGTTGACCGCCGCACTATCGTCGGTCACGCCGTCGCCCGCGGCACCCCACGCCTCCACCGCCACGGCATCCATCGCCCAATCCGCCAACGACCGCGCCAACCCGCCCGAGACGTGCGTCGTGTGCGCCGACAGATCGATCCCGCCCAGCGCGCCCAGCCCCGCCATCGCCGCGCCATACGGCACCCGCACGTCCCGCCCGCCCTGCGACATCGCCACGCCATCGATCGCCCCCGGCACGCCCCCCACCGCGAGCCCCCCGACCGTGAACACCGCCGGACCCGACAGCACGCCGGCATTCAGCGTGAACGGCGCCGCGACGCTGATCGGCTCCGCACCCCCCACCCCCGCGCTGCTGCGCCCGACCAGCGTGCCGGGCGCCAGCGCCAGCGCCCGCTGATACCCGTCTAGCAGCTGCGACCGTGTGACGCTGCGCGTCGTGCCGGCCTGACTCGCGGGAATGATGTCCGCGTCCCCGGCCGCGATAGCCGGCGCCAATTGACTGATCGTCGGCATGTCTTAGCTCCCCAGGTCCAACGCCTGCCCGTTCTCATCCACCAGCGACGCCCCGCCCTCCGTCTGCAACGACGTCGGCAATGACGGTGCCGCCGCCAGCGCGATCACCGGCAGCAGCACCGAGCGGGACAGCGTCCGCCCCGCCTGCGTCCCGATGCTGAGCGTCACGGTATAGGTCGTCCCCGCGTGCCCGCCGCCGAGCCACAGCACCGCCCGCGCCCCATCGGCCGCCGCGGAACTGAGCGCCAAATCCCCCGGATTGGCCGGGCTGATGTTCACATCCAGCGTCGCCACCGCGTCCCCGTCATTGCCCGTCAGCGCCGGCGAGATGTCGAATTGGTAATCCAGCACATCCCCCGGGTCCTTCGCCGGCCAGGCCGGGAGCGCCTTGGACACCGCCGGCGTGCCGCGGGGCGTCGGCACGAAGCCATCCACCACCAGCACCCGGGCCACGCTCGGCTTCCACACATGTGTTGCGGTCGTTGCCATGATGTTCCCTAAAATTCAATGATCACAAGGCCCTGGGCACCCGTTCCACCCGTGGACGGCGTGCCATACGCCCCGCCCGCGCCCGAGCCGGGTGCCTGACCATTGGCCGGGCCACCCCCCTGGAACGCGCCCCGCCCGCCGCCGCCGAACGCGGACGCACCGCCACACCCGGCCGGCACATTGCCCGTTCGCGGCCCGTCCGCGCCAAATCCGCCCGGCATCAGCACCGCGCCCCCGGTGCCGGAACCGCCAGCGCCCCCGTGGCTGTCCGGATTGTTCGACGCACCACCCTGCCCGCCCGTGGCGCCCACTACCGCCGGACCCGCCGCGCCGAAGCTGGTCACGCCGCCCGCCACACCGCTCGCCAGCGGCCCCGCCCCGGCCCCGCCCGCGCCGATCATCACCGGGATGACCGTGCCCGGCACCAGCTGCACCACCCCCTCCGCATAGCCGCCCGCGCCGCCGCCGCCGCCGCCATACCCGGTATCGCCGCCGCCGCCGCCGCCGCCGCCGCCCACGAGCCGAACCTTTGCCAGCCGCACACCGGCCGGCACCGTCCAGCCACCGCCAACCGGCAGCGCCAGCAACCGGCTGAACCCCGGCGTTAGCTGCGGTAGCCGATAATACAGGAACGGCGCGCCCGGGATCACCGCGATGTCCGCCGCCACCACCGCCGCGGCACCAGCCCGCACCGTCACCGAATACAGCCCGACCCAGTTCACATCCGCCGCCGGCGGCACCTGCGAGCCATCCGTCACCGCCGGGCCGGGCTTGGCCTGCAACGCGACCCGCTGCGTCCGCTGCGTATTCTGCGCCAGCCCGCTATTGAGCGGCCCGCTCCACGCCACCGCCGGGTTTGACGCATTATAATAAGGCAACGCCACCGGTCCGCCATCGGCCTGCTGCAACGACGCCTGAATCAGCCAGCACTGCGCCCCGGCCCCTGGTGCCGCGAGCGTAATCGGCGTCGGATCGAGGTTCAGCCCCGTCCGCACCACACCCCGCCCATCCGCCGGCAATGAGCCGAACGGCACCTCATCCACCAACGCCGCCCCAGACAAACTGCCCGGCCCCACCACTACCGTAAGACCACCGCCGGGCGATATCGACAGCCCGTCCAGCACCGTCGCAGTCCCCAGCACCGCCTGCGTCAGCACACCCAGCGCCACGGCAGTATTACGTTGAATAGTAAGCAAGTCCGTGTCGAGCGGAACCGACCCCGGATAGACGATTTGCCGATCCATACTGCCTCCAAATGACCTAAGACCAACCCGAAATCAGGCGGTCCGAACCCAAACGGCGCCCCCCGCCGGCAGCGCCTGTGCCACCGCCGCCACCGCCGCAGGCCCGCCGCTCAGCACCACCAGCGCCTCGAGCGGCATCGACAGCGAGCCCCATCCCCCGGCCACGCCATAGCCCAGCCCCGGCCCGCCATAGACGCCGGTATCCCCGGGCTGCGACGGCTCGAACACCGTGGCCGACCCGCCCGCCGAGCGCGCCGCGTCCAGCACCGCCGCCCGCGTCGCCCGGCTCCGCACCAGCGCCCGCAGCAGCCGGGTCCGATACGCCGCATCCGCCTCGCCACTCATCCGCGACAGCCGGCCGCCGAAGAAATCCTGCCCGGCCCCATCCAGGAATTGGTCCGTCGCCGTCGCCACCCGCGACTGCACCCGCACCAGCGCCAGCAGCGCGTAAAGCCCCGCCCAGCCGGACGCGAGCCCCGCCAACACGCCATCCAGCACCGGCGTCACATCGCCGAACCACCGCGCCGGCAACACCCGCTTCAGCCGGCCCTGGATATCCGTCAGATCACCGATGGGGGCGCTCATGCCGTCACCTGCACCACGCCGGGCCGCACCAAACCGGACGGCGGCACCAGCAAATCGGTCGCCACCCCGTTGATCGTCACCCCATAAACGCTGACGACGCCCGGGTCCGCATCGTGCGCCACCTGCGTCAGCCGGGACAGCACCAGCGGACCGCCGATCGGCAGCGCCGCCACATACGCGCCGACCGCCGCCGCGGCATGGGCCACCGCGCTAGCCGGGCCGCTCACATGCATCGTCACATTCGCGCGCACCACCCGGGGCGGCTGCACGATAAACGCGCTGCCGATCGGCCGCACCGCCTCCACCGCCGCCGCCGCAGCTGCCAGGAGACGGGCCGGCGGCGCACCGCTGCCATCATCCAGCGTCACCGTGAAAAACCCCGCACGCGGTGCGCCGGACGGATCGACCCGCTCCTGGATCGTGAAACTCACCCCCTGCTGCAGGCCCGACAGCGCGAAGCTCACCGCTTGCTCCGTCGCCCGCGTCCGGCTGTCGATATAGCTGCCGAACCGTGTCCGCAGCGCCGCATCCGCCTCCGCATCCAGCCCACCCTTCAGCGGCGCCACATTTGTCACCGCATCGATCCCCGGGATCGCCGACCCCAACACCGCGATCTCACCGGGCCGCACATTGCCGATCAGGCCCGGCACGGCCGCCGCCACCGGCACGTCGATCGACAAAGCCGCGGACGCCACCGCAAACCCGGCGCCGGTCCATGCCGGGTTGGTCGGGTCCGCCGCCACCGTGAAACTCTGCGTCCCCGGCCCCACCCCCGTCCGCACCAGCGCGCCCACCGGCACCACCGTCGGCAACCCCGCCGTCACCCGGCTGAACGTCGCCACCCCTTGTGCCGGAATCGCCGGTAGCCGTGCCAGGCCAAAATCCGCCATCCAGCTATCGAGGTCGGTCCCCGTGCTAGTCCCCGCCCGCGTCGTCGCCAGCACCTGCAGGATCAACCATTGGATCCACAAACCCACGCTCGCATTTGCCTCCAGCACCGCGCGCAACACGCTCCCGACCGACAAATCGATCAGCTGCGCGCACGAAGCCGCCGCCGCCGCAGCCTGGGTTTTCACCAGGGCGGTAAAGTCCTGCAACGGAAGCGCCATGTCCTACCCCGGAAGTTGAAAGGTGACGCCCTGCGTCTGAGAAGTAATGGCATCCGCATACCGGATATCCACCGCTAGCGTGCCAGGCCGCTCCGTCAGCACCTGGATCACCGGCTCCGGCGTTGCGGCCACCGCCGCCTCCCGCTGCATCTGCAACCGGATCAGCGCCGCAACCGACCCGCTATCCACCGGTAATCCCACAAATTGTGCCAGCCCCGCCCCATACGCCGGCTGCCAGATGTAATCCGCCGGGTTGGTCAACAGCCGCCGCAACACCCGCTCCGTCCCCAGCGGGCCCCCCGTCACGACCGCCAAATCACCCGTCGCTGTAACCGCCAAGTCACCCGCCCAACGATGCTGCACATCGACCATGACAGCTCCCTCTAAACTTGCTGATCCGCCACATCCGTCTGGGATTTTTGCACCGGATGCTTGTGCTGATTGTAATGCTGACGCAGCCCGTCCAACGAACCGTGCCGGTCGAACACCTGCCCTTGCACGTGCAAATCACCCTTGACCGACACCGTCCCGTCATTCAGCAAACGCAAGAAACTGCCGCTCCGATGCGTGAGCCACAGCTCACCCGAGGGCGTCGGCGGCGGCGGCGCGGCAGCGCTCCAGCTCCGCGCCACCACCGCGCCATGCTCCGCATCGCCCTCCTGCGGCACCACCAAAACCTGATCGCCCGGCGACGGCGGGCAGCTCATGCCCCATCCGGCCCCCACCCAAGGACTCAAAACCGGGAGCCAGCCCGTCAGCACCCCGTCCGGCTGAATTTTCACCCGCGCCGTCCCGGCCTGAGGATCGACCGACGTCACCACGCCAAACCGCGGTTGCCCGATCTGCGCATCCTGCGCCGCCGCGTGCCGCTTCATCGCATTCAAAACTCTATCCACCGGACGCGCCCCCCGGAATGCTTTGCAGCTCGAGCGTCTGCGTAAATCCATGCTTGGCATCCAAATGCCGGTCCAGCGTGCCCACCGCGTAGGTCCCGTCCCATCCCGCACCCATGCCGCTCATCGCGACCACGCCCCGCGCCGAGAGCATCAGCTCGCCCGGCATCGCGATCCGCGCCGTGCGCGCATGCAGCTGCAAATCCGCCAGCACGCTCTGCGCCAGCGCCAACGCCTGATCGGCCGAAAGATTGGGCTTCGTCACAATCTGCGACAGCACCGGGCCCACCCCGGGCGCGCTGGCTTTCTGCTCAACCTGAGCCCCCGCCCGCGTGCCCCAGCTGCGCACCGTAACCTCGATCGGACGCAGCAAACTAACCTGCTGCGTCCCCTCCACCGCCAAACAATTCTGCACCGTGATTGGCTGCGGGTTCATGTCCCGCGGCCCGAATTGCAGCCGGTCGCCCAACAGCCCCAGCACAAACCCCTCTTGCACCGCCAGCCAGGTCAGCAAATCCCACTCCGTCGCCGCCCGCGCGAACTGCGCCAGCGTCATCCGATCATGCTGATCCTGGTAATACCGCCCCACCGGCGTGCTCGTGACGGTCACGTCGGCCGCCAGCCCATGCCGCGCCGCCACCGCCTCCACGATCTCGCTCGACGTCTGATTGGCGAAATTCTCCCCCGCCTGCGCCTCGATCAACCGCGCCGCCAGGTCCCGCCCCTCCACCTCGAGCGTCCCGTGCACCGCATCGAGCGTCACACTATCCACCTCGCCCACCAACAGGCTCACCCAGGCCGGCGCCATCACCGTCCCCTGCAGCTCGACTCGCGCCCCCGGCCGCCGTAGCCCCGCCGCCGCCGCACCCAAGGCCTGAACCGCAAACCGAACCCGAAACCGGTCCGCAGACAATTGCGACGTCGCAAACACATCCGCCGCCATCACGCCGGGCAGCGCCGCACCATCCAGCAGCACCTGCACCTGCGGCGCACGCGCCCCGCTCAAACACCACCCCCCGCCGCCGCGTCCCGCACTGGAATTTGCAACGTCACCAGCCCGCTCAACATCGGATCGGTCAGGTGATTCAACGCCGCAATCCGGTTCCACTGCGTCGCATCGCCCAGATACGTCAGCGCCAGCCGAAACAGATCACCCCCGGCTACAGTAACAACCCGCGTTACGTTCATGATACGTTCCTAATAACAGTCGCAAACGCGCGCGCGGTCACCAACTGCGCCACCTGCCCGGCCGCCGCCGCCACCGGCCCCAAATCAACACCGCGCAACGCCACCGTCGCCGCCGCCAAGGCCGCGTCCAGCCCGCCACCCGAGAGCGCCGTCAGCTGCAGCACATCCGACCCGGACGGCGACACCGGCAACAGCTCCTGCACCACCGCATCCCCCTGCGCCACCACGGCGCATGTAATGCGATACGGTGCCCAAAACGGCCCCGCGACCGACGCCTGAAATCGTTTGATAATAACCGTGTAACGCCACCCATCCCACGCCAGCGGCCACGCCAGCCCACCCCGCCGCAAACCATCGAGCAATCGCACCCGGCCCTCCGCGTCCGGCCCTGACATCACGCCCGACCACACCAAATCCGCATCCGCCGCCCCTAATGCATCGATCACCCGGCCCCCGCCCGGCAAATCATGCACCGCCAAGCGCTGCTGGCCGCCGAGCGCAATCCGCTCCGGAACCTCGAACCCCGCAAACACCAACGGCCCCAGAACAACCATCACGTCCTCCAGCCCAATGACCCATCAGCCGCGCCGCGCAACACCAGCTTACATCACCCCGGACGGACTCCACGCCACGCCCTGCCGCGCATTGAACCCCGTCATTCCAGCCGGGGGCCGTGACGCCTCCCGCCCCATCCGGTCCATCATCCACTGCCCCACCAACCGCCCATCGAGCATCACCACCCCCCCCGTCTGCCCCTCCGCCTCCCGTGGCGCAGAGGCCGGCGCACGATACTGCTCCGCCAACCCACCGCCCGCCGGCCCCGTCCCATCCGTCCCCAAGCCGGGCATCGC
>JAYVOF010000187.1:0-10016 GCA_043758105.1 Rhodospirillales bacterium
GCATTCGACAGACCAGGAGTCGTGGCGTCCTGCTTTTTCTGCCAGAGAATTTGCGCATAGCCATTCGCGACGTCATTGACGATCTGCGGCGCCTTCAGAACGTCCAGCCCCTTGGTAAAAAAGCTGAAGGTTTTGGAGAGGGTGAGCCACCGCGTGTCGGTCAGTTTACTCACGAGGCTGGTGGCGTTGGCCGGGTCCGACGTCAACGCCTTGATCGCGAGGGCGGGGAAATCGACCGAGTCACCCAGACCGTTGGCGGTGAGCAAGACCTTGCGCGCGATGGGATTCGTCAACAGGGCTTTTAGGCTCGATGCCTTGGCGACCGCCGCGCGGAACGCGGCGATATCGCGGGCGACATTCGGATCCTTGGCCTCCTGCGCGATGGCCTTGGTGCTGTTGGTCTCGGCCAATTTCAGCGTCGCGATCGGGTTGGTGTCCAGCGCCGGCGCGCCACCCGCACCGCCGCCGTTGAGAATGGTCAGCAGCGAACTCGCCGGATCCGTGGCGTTCGTGCCCGTGTTGAACAGGGTCGAGACGAGCGACAGTGACAGCGACATGATCAAACCTCAGCGCAAGGTGTGATGCACCCTACGCCAAGGAGGTTAACAAACCGTTAATCAGAAACCGTTCATCAAGCGGCGGCCATGAATACAGCGATCCGGGGCAGGATTTCGGTGCGCCAGCGCCGGCCGTTGAAGATGCCGTAATGGCCGACCCCCGGCTGCACATATTGCACCCGGCGTTCGGATGGAACACCTGAGCACATCGTCTGTGCTGCCAAGGTCTGACCGGGGGCGGAGATGTCATCGAGCTCCCCCTCGACCGTCATGATGGCCGTGCGGAAAACCGCCTCGGTCTCGACCCGCTCTCCCCGCACATGCATCACGCCCCGCGGCAGGGCGTGTGTCTGGAAGAACGTCTCGACCGTCTGCAAATAATAATTGGCCGGAACATCCATCACGGCCAGGTATTCGTCATAGAACTTCCGGTGCGCGGCGGCGCTTTCTGCATCGCCCTGGACCAGGTGGTCGAACATACGCCGATGCGCCTCCACATGGCGATCCGAATTCATGGAGATGAACGCCGCTAATTGCAAAAAGCCCGGATACACCCGGCGGAACGCCCCAGCATACCAGAACGGCACGGTGGTCACCAGGTGGCGTTCGAACCATTCGATTGGATGTTGCGCGGCCAATTTGGTGACGGCGGTCGGCGCGGCCCGTGTGTCCACCGGTCCGCCCATAAGGGTCATGCTGCGTGGCTGTGCCGGGTCCTGACGGCTGGCCATCAGCGATACGGCGGCGACCAGGACCGGGGCCGGCTGACACACGGCCATGACGTGCGTGTCCGGACCCAAATGGCGCATGAACAGGATCAACGTCTCGACATAGCCGGCGAGATCGAAATCCCCGGCATGAAGCGGGACGAGCCGCGCGTCACGCCAATCGGTCACATACACGTCGTGCCCCGCATCGAGCAGGTCCTGGACCGTGCCGCGCAACAACGTCGCGTGATGGCCGCTCATCGGGGCCACCAGCAACACCCGGGGACCGGGCTTCCCCGGCTTGAAATGCAGCAGCCGGACGAACGGAAGGTCCAGCGCGACCTCCTCATGCAACGGATGCTCGGACCCACGATGCTGCCGGATATCCCAGGCGGGCTTGCCGCGGGGCCGGATCAGGTCCACAGCAACGTCCGACCAGGCGACCGCGGCGCGGGACGCCCAGGTGAGCGGAGCGGGCCCCGGTTGATCGCGAAGCACCCCGCTCGCGGCTTCGGCCCAAACCCGAGCAGGGTACATCGAGGCGGCCGTCAGGTCGTGCAACGCATACAGCATTCTCTATTAGTCTCATAAATTAAGATTGCCGTATAGTGTAGCTGACAATCGTTAACGGAATGCTCACCAGGCGCTTTGCGCCGATGATGAACGAAGCCGTCGGCTAAACGTTTCCCGGTCATAAGGTCGAGCGGGTCATGAGATTCTGGATGCGTTATGTGCTGTTCATCCTCCTGTCCGCCCTGTCCGGCTGCGTCAGCCCACCGGTTCCCGGGGTGAGCGAGGACCTCATGGCCCAGCGTCAGGTCGGGGACCCGGTCCAGCTGATGCGCCAGCAAGGCGAGCGGTTTGCCGGCATGCCGTTCCTGACGGGCAACCGGGTGGCGTTACTGAAGGACGGACCGGCCTCCTTCGCCGCGCTGCAGGCCGCCATCCGGGCCGCCCGCACCCGGATCGACATGGAGAGCTACGAGTTCGATGCCGAGGCTGGCGGCAGTTTTTCCGATATCCTGCTGGCCGCCCGCGACCGGGGGGTGGAGGTCAACCTGATCTATGACGCGTTCGGCGCGGCGGACACGCCGCCGGCCCTGTTCGACCGGCTGCGGCAGGGGGGCGTGCGGGTGCTGGAGTTCAATCCGCTGAAGCCCAATGACCGGGTGCCGGTCGAGGTCAACAAGCGGGATCACCGCAAGCTGCTGTGCATCGATGGCCGGCTGGCGATCACGGGGGGTGTGAACATCAGCGCGGTGTATGAAAACCGGCCCCGCCCCCTGGGCACGCCACCGGACCAGCAAGCCTGGCGGGATACCGACGTGCAGATCGAAGGGCCGGTCGTCGCGCAATTCGAGCGCTATTTCATGGAGACCTGGCGGCAGCAGCGTGGCCCGGCCCTCAACGACCCGCCGCCGCCGGGCGGGGCAGTGGGTGCGGTGACGGTACAGGCGATCGACGGCGCGCCGGATAGCGAGCAGCCCCTGATCTACCGCACCTTGCTGGCCGCGATGGTGCTGTCAAAAACATCGATCCACCTCACCACCGGCTTCTTCGTGCCGACGCCGGACATGGCGAACGCATTGATGGCGGCGGCGGCGCGCGGCGTGGATGTGCAGGTGGTGGTGCCCGGCCGCAGCACGAGCGATGGGGCGGTGGCGGCCGGGCGTGCCGCGTATGGACGGTTGCTGGCCGCGGGGATCAAGATCCATGAGCGGCAGCAGAAGATCTTGCATGCCAAGACCGCGGTGATCGACGGCGCGTGGTCGGCCGTGGGCTCATCCAACCTCGATTGGCGCAGCACGGTCTGGAATAACGAGATCGACGCCATCATCCTCGGCCCGGAGTTCGGCGGGCAGATGGAGGCCATGTTTCAAGAAGATGTTCAGGCCTCCCACACCGTCAGCCTGGCGGAATGGCGGCAGCGCGGCGTCATCGAACGGCTGCGGGAATTGAAGGCCAAGCTGTTCGAGACGCTACTGTAACCCGGCTCGTTATGGTGCGCGCCGCCGCCGCAACAGGGTGATGCTGACGGTGCTGGAGCCGCGGAACGGCGAGAGCCGCATCTGGATGTCGAAGCTGTGGCCAGGATAGGTCGAGTGTGCGAGCACGAACTCGCCCACGCCCTGGAAATTGTAGTTGAGGTTGTTGTAGGTGATGATGTGTACATCACCCCAGGCCTGGTTATACGCCATCGTCGGCGCCTCGAGCGTGTAGGCGACGTTGATGGTGACGGGCGCTAGCGGGGCTGCGAAGCCGGAGGCGTTGGTGTCCGTCGGGTTAAAGACGATCGTCTCGCTATTCGGGCCGAATTTCAGCTGGTTCATGGCAAGTTGCAGGCCGTTATAGGACGTGCCCGCCAGGATCGGCGCAGCGAGGCTCGCGCCCGTCACGCCGAAGCCAATCATGTTGGCGGTGGTGAACGTGCCGGCTAGCTGGTCCGAGCCCGGACGCGCCGCATTGCCGATCGCAAGGTTGATGGTACTGTTCGCGCTGGAGAATTGGATGGCATCCAAATCGAGGTTGTAGGTGTTGCCCTCCTGCGTCAGCATGCCGTTCTGCGATAGGTTCCGCACCGTCACCACCGGCGATGCCCCCGCCTGTGGCGCCACCAGCAGGCTCTGCGCGCTGGTGTTGATGGTGCCAAGCCCCCCACGGGGCGTCGCCTTGACCGCCAACGTACCGCTGGTCGCGGTGCCGGGCCCCCCTTGGGGTAGCGCCACGGTAAACTCCGCCGTCGACTACCCGGCCAGGATGGTGACCGTGCCGAAGGGCAAGATCCCGCCGAAAGCAGCGGCCGTAAGGTCCGTCGCATCCGGTGCCACTGCCACCCAGTCGATTACTATGTCGGCGGCCGTGGTCCCCGTGAGATAGACCTTGAACTTGGCCAGCGTGGGGCCGGCATTGGCGGTGGTGATCTGGTTCGCTTCGGTGAGGATACCGGTCACGAGCGCCGCCGGGCCGGGGGTGACGGGCGCAGCGGTGGTCGTAAGACCTGCGAACAGCGCCGCTTCGGCCGAAACCACGTTCGGGTCCCCGCCGCTCCTGATGAAATTGAGTTCCGCCAGGGCGGCGATACCCGGGTCGGTGATGCCAGCGGCGGCCACGGCGGCCTGGGCCGCGGCGAGCACGGCGGCGGGCAGAGTGCTGAGGTCCAGCCGTCCGGTGGGGGCGGCGCGGTCCGTGAAGCTCGCTGTGGTCTGACCGGGCGGGTAAGGCAGGAGCGAGGTCGCGTCCGTGACGCGCAGGCTCTCGACGAAGGCGGCCAGGTCCGCGGGGGAGAGTGTGCCGGCGGGCACGCTTCCGTCCGGCCGAGTGAACAGCGCTTCCCCGCTGCGCCCCGGCTCCACCAGTCCCGCGATGGTGGCCGGCGTATCGCCCACGCCAAAGCTCACACCCAGCTGCAAGTTGTGCGCGGTTTGCACCACGGATACTTTCTGCCCGGTGTTCCAGAACAGCGTGTAGACTCCCTCCGCGCTATGGGAGATGTAGCCGGCCGCTAGGCTCACCAGTCCGCCGACATCGATGGCGGTAGCCACGCCGTTCAGCAACAACTGACCGTTGCCTGCGCCGATGAACACCTCGTCCGTCCCGAACCCGGCCGCGAGCCCGGTGACTAAGACCGCGAGCGTGCTGCCCGGCGCATACTGGGTGCGGATCTGCAGGTTGAAGTCGCTGCCGGCCTGGATAGAGCGGGCGAGCGTGAACTCTCCCACCGCCTCAAACTGAAACAACTGCCCGTTCGGGGTCACGATCTGAACATCATCGATGATATCGAGCGTCTTGGCCGCCTTCAACGCCGCGGCGAGTTCGTCTTTCTTCTTAGCGGCGTCCACGATGTATTTCTGCAGGTCATTGACCTGCTTGATGCTGTCAGTATTGCCCGTAGCCGACGCCAGCAGCACGCCGAGGCTGAAGAACACCGCCCGCAGGAAGTCCGAAAGGCCATCGTTAAAGTAGGAATTGATCTCGGCAACCGTGCCGGTGATCACCAGATGAGCTGTCCCCTGGCCGGTAACGGTGCCGACGGGACCGCCGGTCACGACCAGCTCGGAACCTTTGCTGTCGAGCGTCAGCGTATAGATGGCGGTCGGGTCACCGCCGGGCGGGAGTGTGAGACTTATGCCGGGAATTCCGGTCGCGACACCGGGACGCTGGACCGGTGCCCGTGCACCACCGCCACGCTCACCTGGTCCGAACCGGCCGCGCCCGCCAGATAGGCAAGGCTCGCCAGGGACTGGTTGATGTCCGCTAGCGACCCCGTGAGCGTGAGCTTATGCTGGTCGTTCTGGGTGGTGATGGTTATGCCGCCGGCCTGGGCGGCCGTGAGCGCGCCCGCGGTATCCGTGACGGTCACGGTGAACACGCCATCCGCATTCACGTCGCTGATCCGGATGCCGGATAGCGCCGTCGCCACCCCGGCGAACGCGGCCTGGCTCGGGGGTGCCGCGATGCTGGGCGGCGGTAAATCCGCCACCTGACCCGTCACCACAAGCGTCCGCGGGGCCAGCGCAGCCGAATAGCCGCTCGCGTTCGAGGCGGTACTGGTGAGGGTCAGGGTTTCCGTGAAAACGCCGTTCACCGACGTATCCAGCGTCAGCGTGGGTGCCGTGTCCGCCTGGCCGCCGGACAGGCCGATGAACGGGCCGAGGCCGGCCGCCGTGAACCCCCCCGCTGGCCGCCAGCGACCCGGATAGCGCGTCCGTGGGGCCCACCGCGTCGTTCAATACGCCGAGGCCCACCGTCAGCACCCGGTGCCGCGCGCGATCGTGCCGAAGTTCAGCGTCTCGGTCAGGCCCGTCCCGGTCACCGTGGCGGCGGTCCCGGATTCCACCTGGAAATCCGGATGCGCAAAATTATCGACGGTGAAGGTCACTCCCAAATTCTGCGTGCCGAGCGACGTTTGACTCAGCCCATCCAGGCTCGCCACCCCCACGCCGCCATCCGACGCCACGGTGACCGCGGCAACTCCCTTGATCACCGCGGCCTTGGCCGTGTTGACCGAAACGCCGACGGCCGTGCTGGCCCCCGGTGCCAGTCGCGCCGTTGTCCCGACCCCGCCCGACAGCCCGGCAAACAGCCCACCCGACAGGCTGGCGACCGTGGCCACCAGCGTCTCCGAATAGCCATCGGCGGCGGCAAGGTTCGCCACGCCGAAAGACAGCGCGCCGGAGTCACCCACATGGAGCGTCGCGCCCGGCACTGTAAAGCCCGCCTGCGCCTCCCAGTACACCGTGCCCGTCACCGCGATCACCTGACCCGGCAGCGGCGCCGTGATCCCGCCGCCCGGTGCCCAGCAGCATCCCGCCCGTGAGGGTGACCCGCGCCACGTCCAGCGTGCCGTCCACCTGCGTCCGGCCGGCGGTCTGGGCGAAAGTCCCGGTATCCAACAGCGTCGCCGTAGGGCCGAGATAGATCGTCCCGCTATCGGTCACCGCACCGGTCCGGAGCGTGGCGGGGCCGGCTTGGCCGAACAGGTTGATGGTGCCGCTATTATCGAGGCTGGCCGCATCGATGGTGTCGGGGGCGTTCAGGGCGTCATAGGGGCTGCCGACGTTCACCGTCCCGCCATTGGTCAGCGCGCCGGTGGTGGTAAGCGTCGTGCCGCCGCCCTGACCGACGGGCGCTGCCAAGTTCCTGGAACTTCTTGAACACCAGCCGGACCGCATCGGTGACGCGCTCGTCGGGGTCGATCTCGATCTGCCCAATCTCGTTCCAGCAATAATCGGGCGGCAGGGCAAAGCGCAGCTCGCCACGCTGGGCCTTGGAATCCCGTGCCGCCAGGCCCCGCTGGCGCAACAGGCTCAGCTCATACTCGGACATCGTTCCCTTGAGGCCGAGCAGCAGCCGGTCGTTGACCAGTCGTGGATCGTATGTGCCGTCCGGGTCCACCACCAGCGTCCCGACCAGGGCACACAGGTCGATCAGGTGATGCCAATCCCGGCCGTTGCGGGCAAGGCGGGAGGCCTCGATGCAGAACACGGCGCCCGTCGACCCGGCGCAGACCGAGGCGACCAGCTTCTGGAATCCAGGGCGGTCAACCGAACCGGAACCAGAGCGGCCAAGATCATCGTCGATGACGGTCACAGACATGAACCCGAGTGCGCGTGCAGCCTCGGCCATCCCATACTGTCGGCGCTGGCTCTCCGTGTTCTCCACCACCTGGGGACATGGTCGACTGGCGGACGTAGACGATGGCCCCGCGGCCAAGGTGATCAGGCGTGATCTTCGGGCTCATCGCGCCGGTCCCTTCCTGCTGCCGTTGAGGACGTGGCCGTGCCGAGCGCCTCGAGGAGCAGATCGGCCAAGGCTTGCATCAACTCCCCGGGCGGGTGCGCCACCGGGGGGAGCTGGCTCTCGCGCTCCAGCGCCAGGATCAGTTGTGTTCGGGGTCGGCTTGTCATCAGCGGCCTCCTCTCTATCCAGAAGGTCCGACGTTGGCGGGTGGGCAGAGTCCGGGGCACGGTTTGTGAGCATCGCCCGGAGTTCGATCAGAGCTGCGATCCCGACCTGTGCCGGCCCGGCCGGCATCGCCGCGCAAGCGGCGGCATCGCACATCCAGGCCGGCACCTCACGCGATAAGCCGGCGCGCACCTCAACATAAAGGATCGCCGTGCCACCCCCTCCCGATTGGGAATAGAGCCGCAACCGCTTGCCATGCAAAGGGTGCCAGCGATACGCGACTACAACCGACCGCGATCGGTATGCTGAATGGCGTGTGGTTTGGCGGGCTGATCAAGCTGCTGTGGCATGACGGGATCGGCTTGTGCATGCTGACCAAGCGGCTGGAGCAGGGCCAGTTTGTCTGGCCGTCGGCCACGTCGACCGGGCGCATTGCCATCTCACCGCCGCAGTTGGCCGCCCTGCTTGACGGGTGCGAGTGGCGGGCGCCGGCCCTCGTCCGCCGGCCGGCGCTTGCCGGCTAAAAGCGGTCATTTTTCGCTTGAAAGGGCTGGCTCCGACGCGGCGCGATCGTTCATCATCCGGGCGTGCAGATCGATCCCGACACCCTGCCGGACGATGCCGCGGTGCTGCAGCAGATGCTGCGGACGGTGCTGCTGGAGCATGGCGCGCTGTACGCCGAGAACGACAAGCTGCGGCTGCTGATCCAGCGCCTGCTTCGCCACCAGTTCGGCCGCCGGTCCGAGCAGCTGAGCCCCGACCAGCTGCAGTTCGGGCTGGAGGACCTGGAACAGACCATCGCCGCCAACCAGGCGGCCCAGGACGCCGCGACGTCGGCGGCAAGCCTGGCGCGCAAGCCTCGCCCCGACCGGCCCGGCCGCAACCACGGCGCGCTGCCGGCGCACCTGCCGCGCTATGAGATGGTGATTGACGTCGAGGACCGGGACTGCCCGTGCTGCGGCAGCGCGCTGCGTCCGATCGGCGAACTCCGCACCGAGCAACTCGACATCGTGCCCGCGCAGCTGAGGGTGCGGGTCACTCGTGTCGGCCGCGCTATGTCTGCCGCACCTGCGAGGACGTGGTGCTGGTGGCGCCCGCGCCAGACCGTCCGGTTGACGGCGGCATGCCGACCGAAGCGTTGATCGCGCACGTCGTGGTCAGCAAATTCTGCGACTCGTTACCGCTGTATCGGCAGGCGCAGATGCTGGCGCGCCAAGGCGTCACGCTGGATCGTTCGACGTTGGCCAGCTGGGTGGGCCGGGCCTGCTGGTGGCTGACGCCGCTCTACGACCTGGTGGTCAGCACCGTGCTGTCCTCGGCCAAGGTGTTCGCCGACGATACCACGCTGCCGGTGCTCGACCCCGGGCGGGGCCGGACCAAGACGGGGCGGCTGTGGTGCTATGCCGTCGATGATCGCCCGTGGTCCGGCTCGGGACACCCGGCGGCGGCTTACGTCTACTCGGAGGACCGCAAGAACGAGCGCCCGGCCGGACACCTGGCTGAGTTCCGCGGCGTACTGCAGGTGGACGGCTACTACGGGTTCAAGCGGCTGGCCGGAGATCGCGCCGACGGCTCGGTGACGTTGGCGTTCTGTTGGACCCACATGCGGCGCTCCTTCTACGAGTTCTACGTGTCTACGAAATCACCGTTGGCGGCGGAGGTTCTGGCTCGCGTCCGCGAGCTCTACATCATCGAGGGCGAAATACGCGGCCATTCCGCCGAGCACCGCCGGCAGGTGCGGCAGAAGCGAAGTCGACCCATCGTGGAGGCTCTGCATGACTGGTTGCACCTCCAAGTGGCCCGCGTGTCCGCCGCCTCCGATCTGGCCAAGGCGATCCGCTACGCGATCCGGCATTGACGGGGCCTGGTGGTGTTCCTCGACGACGGCCGGGTCGAGATGGACACGAACGTGTTCGAGCGCGCCATCCGCCCACATACCCTGACGCGCAAGAATGCGTTGTTCGCCGGATCCGACGGCGGAGCCCGGCATTGGGCGTTGGCAATGACCCTGATCCAATCGGCGAAGCTGAACGGCGTCGATCCCATGGCATGGCTCATCGACGTGCTCGAGCGTGTCATCTCCGGGCGGACCAAGGCCCACGAGCTGCACACACTCCTGCCCTGGACCTGGGCCGCAGCCAAATCCACCAGCACGCCCGGCGCCCTGGCCGCGTAGCCGCCAGGGCCAACTCAGGCCGTCAACACAAATACGCCCGGTCGCCGCCGCAACGCTTACTGTTGCGCGACACCTCCGACTATCTTACCGACCGGTATAGCGAGCGGAAGGAGCGTGAGGAAAAGCGGTCCAGGGCGGATTTGGCCGTCCTATCCGGGGCAGCGCCGGCCA
>JAYVOF010000188.1:0-9979 GCA_043758105.1 Rhodospirillales bacterium
GCACTGAACGTGCCCGCGCCGCCGGCCGCGGCCCAGTGCCCGGACGAAACCCCAGTGCTGACGCCGATGCCCTTGCCGCCCTCGATTAGGGGCAGCACATCGACACCGCCCATCCGTATCGCGTTCACGTCCTTCATCGTACTTCCTTGAACCCGGACTCACATTGAGGGCCGGGGTGGAAGTTTCCAGCCCCGGCCCTCAAGTTTTGCGACAGTGTGTTACAGATTTCCCGCGTCATTGCGAGCCGCTTGGCGAAGCAATCCAGGGACGACACGCGCGCTGGCGCCCCTTGGATTGCTTCACCGAAACGCGGCGGTTCGCAATGACGGTTATTCTGCGGCGTCGGCCGGACGACGCTCCCGGCCCTCATTGCCCTCACGCCCGCCCTTGGACCCGACCTGCTCGGTGATGTCCGCGCCGGTCGCCTGGTCCACCACGCGCATCGACAGCTTGACCTTGCCGCGGTCATCGAACCCCAGGACCTTGACCTTCACCGCGTCACCTTGCGCCACCACGTCCGTCGTCTTCTGCACCCGGCCCTGCTGCAGCTCGCTGATGTGCACCAGGCCGTCCTTGGCGCCCAAGAAGTTCACGAACGCGCCGAACTCCGCGGTCTTGACCACCTTGCCGTTGTAGATCTTGCCGATCTCCGGCTCCGCCACGATCCCCTGGATCATGTCGATCGCCTTCTGGCTCGCCTCTTCCGTGGTCGCTGCGATCTTGATCGTGCCGTCATCATCGATGTCGATCTTGGCGCCGCTCTCGGCCACGATCTCCCGGATCACCTTACCGCCGGTGCCGATCACGTCCCGGATCTTGTCCTTCGGCACCTGTATCACGGTGATGCGGGGCGCGGTCGCCGCCACGTCGGACCGGGCGCCCTGCAGCGCCTTCGCCATCTCACCCAAGATATGCAGCCGGCCATCCTTGGCCTGCTCCAGCGCGATCTTCATGATGTCGGCGGTGATGGACGTGATCTTGATGTCCATCTGCAGGCTGGTGATGCCGCGCTCGGTGCCAGCCACCTTGAAGTCCATGTCGCCGAGGTGGTCCTCATCCCCCAAAATGTCGGACAGCACGGCGAACCCACGGTCTTCCTTGATCAGGCCCATGGCGATGCCGGCCACCGGACGGATCAGCGGCACGCCCGCATCCATCAGGCTGAGGCTCGTGCCGCAGACGGTGGCCATGGACGAGCTGCCGTTGCTCTCGGTGATCTCGGAGACGACGCGCATCGTGTAGGGGAACACGTCCTTGGCTGGCAAAATCGGGCGCAGTGCCCGGTAGGCCAGCTTGCCATGCCCAATCTCACGCCGGCCCGGTGAGCCCATGCGGCCCGCTTCACCAACGCTGTAGGGAGGGAAATTGTAATGCAGCATGAAGTGTTCACGCCGCTCGCCTTCCAGCGCATCGATGATCTGCTCGTCTTGCCCGGTGCCCAAGGTCGCGACGCACAGCGCCTGGGTCTCACCGCGGGTGAACAGCGCGCTGCCATGGGCGCGGGGCAGGATGCCGACCTCGGCCACGATCTGCCGCACGGTCTTGGTGTCCCGGCCATCGATGCGCAGGCCGGTGTCGAGGATCGCGTTCCGCACCACGTCGGCCTCGAGGCTTTTGAATAACCCCTTCGCCTTCTCGGCGTCATGGCCCTCTTCGGTAATAATCGCGAGTGCGGCCCTCTTAGCGGTGCCGATACGCTCCTGGCGCACCTGCTTCTGCCGCTCCTGATAGGCTTCGGTGAGCGGCTGCCGGGCGAGGGCATCGATGCGCTGGGTCAGCGCCGCAAGCTCCGGCGCCGGCTCGGCCAGGGCCCACGGCTCCTTCGCCGCGTGCTCGGCCAACTCGATGATCGCCTGGATCACCGGCTGGAAATGGGTGTGGCCAAAATTGACCGCGCCGAGCATGACCTCCTCGGACAGCTCATGCGCCTCGCTCTCGACCATCAGCACGCCCTCGGTCGTGCCAGCGAGCACGAGGTCGAGCTGCGAGGTCTTCAGCTGCTCCATGGTGGGGTTCAGGATATACTGGCCGTTCTCATACCCCACGCGGGCGGCCGCGACCGGACCGAAGAAGGGGATGCCTGACAGCGTAAGCGCCGCCGAGCAGCCAATCAGCGCCACGATGTCCGGATCGTTCTCCATATCATGGCTCAACACAGTGGCCACGATCTGTACCTCGTTCCGGAACCCCTGCGGAAATAGCGGGCGGAGCGGGCGGTCGATCAGGCGGCTGGTCAGCACCTCCTTCTCGGACGGACGGCCCTCACGCTTGAAGAAGCCACCGGGGATCTTCCCCGCGGCGAAGGTCTTTTCCTGGTAATTAACCGTGAGCGGGAAGAAATCCTGCCCCTGCTTGGTGCTCCGCACACCAACAGCCGTGCAGAGGACGATGGTGTCGCCAAGGCGGGCCAGCACGGCGCCATCCGCCTGGCGCGCGATCTTGCCGGTCTCGAGGACTAGCTTGCGTCCGCCCCAATCGAGCTCTTTGCGGAAATAATTGAACATACGGTGTACCCTTAATATGGGCCACGTCGGATGCGGCGTCTCGAAGAATACGGCTGAAGCCGTATTGTCAGAGAGGTCGCGGTTCGTGGCCGTGAACCGGCCGCCACGATTGGCGGCCGGGGTCTCGGTTTAGCGGCGCAGGCCCAAGCGGGCGATCAGCGCGGTGTAGCGCTCGGAATCCTTGCGCTTCAAGTAGTCCAGCAACCGGCGGCGGCGGCCGACGAGCATCAGCAGGCCGCGGCGGCTGTGGAAATCTTTGGCGTGGATTTTCAGGTGTTCGGTGAGGTTGGTGATCCGCTCGCTGGCGAGCGCCACCTGCACCTCGGGGCTGCCTGTATCGGCCGCACCGGTGGCGTATTCAGACACGAGCACCGTCCGGCGCTCTGCGGTAATCGACATCGTGTTCTCCTGGATGGGGGTTAGAGCAAGCGCTCCGGCTTGAGCCAGCCGTCGGACAGCCGGCACAGACCGATCACGCGCTCCCCCGCCATAGCACGCGCCAGCCCGTTATTGGGGTCGGCGGTCTGTGGAATGCGGCCCATCAGGTCCACCAGGTTGATCGCCTGGCCTTGCTGAAGGGACAAGACCTCTGCGTGGGTCAGGGCCAGCGCCGGGATGTCGGCCAGCGCGGTCGTGACCGGAAGCAAGAGGTCCGAGGAAGCGGGCGGGTTGTCCGCCTCACGCACGCATTTGTCCAGCGAAATCGCTTGCGCCTCCAGGAACGGACCGACTCGCAGCCGTCGTAAGGCCGCGACATGGCCCAAAGTGCCGCATGCGGCCGCGAGGTCCCGGGCGAGGCTGCGCATATACACGCCCTTGCCGGATTGCACCTCGAACACGGCGGTATCGTCATCCGTGCGCTCGATCAGCGCGAACCGGTCGACGCGCGCCGGGCGGGGCTCCAGGACGGGTGCCCGGCCTTCGCGGGCCATGTCATACGCGCGTTCGCCGGCGATCTTGATGGCGGAATAGGCGGGCGGCACCTGCATGATGTCACCGATGAACCGCGGCAGGGCGTCATGGATTTGCTGGTCCGTGGGACGCACCGGGCTGTGGCCAATGCTGGCGCCGTCCCGGTCATCCGTATCCCGCGCGTCCCCGAACGTGAGCGTGAACCGGTATAGCTTGGTCCCGTCCATCACATACGGCACCGTCTTGGTCGCATGCCCGAACGCGATCGGCAGCACCCCCGTCGCCAGAGGGTCAAGCGTCCCGCCATGCCCGGCCTTCTGCGCATCGAACCCGCGGCGGACGCGGTTCACCACATCCGTGCTGGTCATGCCCGGCGGCTTATCGACGATCAGCCAGCCGTTCAGGGCGCGGCCAGGCTTGCGGCGGGGTTTCACTTTTCTGCCCCCTCTCCCGCTGGCGGGAGAGGGCCGGGGTGAGGGTGGGGTGACAGGAACCGGCCAGCATGGGGCGCGAAAGGCATGCACGAGCGAAAGCCAGCGCATGTCGCGTCCACCCTCACCCCGGCCCTCTCCCGCCAGCGGGAGAGGGAGAAAAACTGGGTCATTCTGTCTCTTTCGTAAGGTCCCGCGCCACGTCCGGCTGCCGCAGCAGCGCGTCCACGTGCATGGCATAATCCAGCGTCGTATCCGGCTGAAACGACACCTTCGGCGCAATCCGCAGCCGCATCTCATGCGCGATCTGCGTCCGCAGCCACGGCGCCACCCGCTTCAACGCCGGCAGCAGCGCGTCGATATCGGTCCGCCCCAGCCGCGCCACGAACGCGGTGGCGTTCTTGAGGTCCGGGCTGATCCGCACCTCCGTCACCGTAATCTTGGCATCGGCCAGGCCGGGATCCCGGAACTCACCCCGCATGAAAATGCCAGACAGCACGTGCCGGATTTCTTCCGACACGCGCAACTGTCTTTGGGTGGGTGGTTTGGCCTGCGTCTTAGAACGCGCTTTGGTCAACCCGGAACCATCTCGATCTCGAAGCACTCGACCATGTCGCCCTCGCGCAGGTCGTTATACCCGGCGAAGCTCAGCCCGCACTCATAGCCGCGCGCCACTTCGCGCACGTCATCCTTGAAGCGCTTCAGCTGGCTGAGTTCGCCGTTGTGGATCACCACGCCGTCGCGGAGCAAGCGCACGCCACAGCCGCGCTTGACAACGCCCTCGGTCACCATGCAACCGGCGACCTTGCCGGTCTTGGTAATGTCGAACACCTTGCGGATTTCGGCATAGCCCAGGAAGTTCTCGCGGGCCTTGGGCGCAACCTTGCCCTTGACCATGGCCTGAATGTCATCCGCCACGTCATAGATGATCGAGTAATACCGGATATCCACACCGTCCCGCATCGCCAGCTCACGCGCCTGCGCCGTCGCACGCACGTTGAACGCCACCACGACGGCATCCGACGCCCGCGCCAGCTGAATGTCGCTCTCGGTGATCTGCCCCACCGCGGACAGCAAGACACGCACCTTCACTTCCTCATGCGCCAACTTCAGCACGGCGCCCTGGATGGCCTCGGCGCTACCCTGCATGTCGGCCTTGACGACGATCGCCACTTCCTTCAGCTCACCCGCCACAGCCCGGGCCAGCATCTCCTCCAGCGTGCCGCGCGCGGCGGTCACGCCGGCGGAGCTGCGATCCTTCACCTTCCGGGTCCGGAACTCACTGATCTCCCGCGCCCGCGCCTCATTCTCCACCACGACGAACGGCTCACCGGCGTTCGGCACCGAGGACAGGCCCAAAATCTCCACCGGCGAAGACGGCCCGGCGATCTTGATCTGGGCGCCCTTGTCATCCAGCATCGCCCGCACCCGGCCCCACTCGGCGCCCGCCACGACGATATCGCCCTGATGCAACGTGCCCTTCTGCACCAGCATCGTCGCCACCGGGCCGCGTCCACGGTCCAAACGGCTCTCGATCACCGAGCCCTCCGCCGTGCGGTCCGGATTGGCGCGCAGGTCGAGGATTTCCGCCTGCAGCAGAATGGCCTCCTGCAGCTTGTCGAGTCCCAGGCGCTTGGTGGCCGAGACCTCCACGTCCTGCGTATCGCCGCCCATCTCTTCGACGACGATCTCGTAGCTCAACAGCTCCTGTCGCACACGAGCAGGGTTCGCGTCGGCCTTGTCCATCTTGTTGATGGCCACGATGATCGGCGCGTGCGCGGCCTTGGCGTGCTTGATCGCCTCAATCGTCTGCGGCATCACGCCGTCATCCGCCGCCACTACCAGCACCACGATATCCGTCACCGACGCCCCGCGGCTCCGCATGGCGGTGAACGCCTCATGGCCCGGCGTGTCGATGAAGGTGATCTTTTGGTTATGCCCCGGAAGCTGCACGGTATAGGCGCCGATGTGCTGGGTAATGCCCCCCGCCTCACCGGCCGCCACATCCGTGCTGCGCAGCGCATCCAGCAGGCTGGTCTTGCCATGGTCCACGTGGCCCATGATGGTCACCACCGGGGCGCGCGGCTGCATGTCGGTATCGGCATCTTCCTCGCCATCGATGCCGATTTCCACGTCACTTTCACTCACGCGGCGTGACCGATGCCCGAACTCCTCCACCACCAGCTCGGCGGTGTCGGCGTCGAGCACCTGTGTCACCGTCGCCATGACGCCCATGCGCATCAGCGCCTTGATCACGTCCGGCACCCGCGCCGCCATGCGGTTCGCCAGCTCGGACACTGAAATGGCCTCCGGCAGCACCACGTCCCGCACGACCTTCACCTGGTCGCTGCGCAACATCTCCAACTCAGTCTGCCGGCGCTCCCGCTCCCGCTGACGACGGACGGAGGCGAGGCTGCGGGACTTATCGTCATCCCCCTCGATCGCGGCCATCACGTCGATCCGCCCGGCGCGGCGCCCGGCCTCACCAGGGGCCTTCTTCACCGGCGCCACGACCTTACGGCCAGGCACGGCCAAGCCACCCGGGCGGCGGCGCGGCCCGTCTTCATCCTCGGGCCGCGTGGGCTTCAGGCGCAGCGTCTCCACCGGGCTGCCCGGCGTCGCGGGCCGTGCGGCCGGGGCAGGGCGCGCCACAGTGCCCGGCGCGACGGCCGGGGATCCAGCGGGCGGCGGCGGCGCCAGGGCGGCGGCCTGCGCGGCGGCTTCTTCGGCGCGGGCGCGAACCTGCTCCTCGATCGCGCGCTTGGCGTCTTCCTCGGCTTGCTTCCGCGCATCATCGTCCCGGCGGCGCGCCTCTTCGGCGGCCGACAGGATGTTGATCTTCTCCTGCTCGCGCTTTTCCGCCTCGCGCTTGACCTGGTCCTTCTGCGCCTCGGCCAGCACGCGCTGGCGGGCGGCGATCTCGGTCGCGGTCAGCGCGCGTCCAGCACCTGCGGCCGGACGACCAGACACGATGGGCTTGGGCGGCGCACCGGGCACCACCGGGGCGATGGGCGCCGGACCCGTGGGCGCCGGCGGCGCCAGCGTCGTCCGCTTCTTTTTAACTTCGACCTGAACCACTTTGGACCGGCCATGGCTAAAGCTCTGCCGGACGGAGCCTCCGTCCACAGTGCGTCCCACATCCCCACGTCCGACCGGGCGGAGCGAGAGCCGCCCCTTGGCCTGGTCCTGTTCGTTACTGCCGTCGCTCATGCACCCGCCTGTTCCACTGACTTCAGCCCGCCGACAATACCGGCGAGCCGTGTAACCTCAATCCCCAGCGCCTCGGCCAGCTTGCCGTGCGCCACCGCCACATGCACCACATGGTCACGGCCGAACACCGCGCCCAGGGCCAGTCCCGGCAGCGGCGTGGCTACCGGTACATCTTTGACGCCGCTCATTAGCCGCGCCCGTTCACCCACGCTTCCGTCCGACGCCTGCAGCACCAGGCCCACGTGCCTCGATTGCAACCACTCGCGCGCCTTCTGGAACCCACAAACCGCCTGCCCGGCCCGCCTCGCCAAGCCCAGCAATTCCGTCACCCGCCGGGTCAACCCGGCCTGCACGACCTCCACCAGGTCCGCCGGAACCGTTACCTGAGCCCGGGCGTGCTTGGATGCAACCCGGGTCAATGCGCCCTTGGTGCGAGCGGTATCTAGCACATCCCGCCGCGCACTCAACCATATTCCCCTGCCGGGCAGCTTTGCGTTCACGTCAGGCACGATCACGCGGTCCGGCGAGACGACGAACCGGATCATCCGGGCCTTATAATCGTGCTCCCGCGTCACGATGCAGCGGCGTAAGGGGCCGGTTTCGACCTCGTCTTCCCCCTCTCCCGCTGGCGGGAGAGGGCCGGGGTGAGGGTCAACCGACAAGATCAGGCCCAGATGGTGAGTGCCGCCGCGCGCGCTCGCTCAAGTGGGCGCGTCCGGCAACCCTCACCCCAGCCCTCTCCCGCAGGCGGGAGAGGGGGCGGTCTGTCCCTTTACTCCGGCTGAGCAACCGGCTCCTCCCCCTCGAACCAATGCGCCCGGGCGGCCATGATGACCTGGTTGGCGGTATCCTCGTCCATGGCGTCCGCGCCCACGATCTCGATCAGCTCATCGCCGGCCAAATCTGCCAGATCGTCCAGCGTCTTCACGCCCTTCTCACCCAAGGTCACCAGCATCTGCGGCGTGAACACCTCGATCCCGGCAATGTCATCCGACACGCCCAACGCCACCCGCTTCTCGTTCATCTCCTCATCGCGGCGGCCCAGGAACGCCTGCGCCCTTCGGATCAGCTCTTCGGCCACGCTCTCGTCGAAGCCCTCGATCTCCGCCAGCTCCTCCGGTGCCACATAGGCCAGCTCCTCGATCGAGCTGAAATCCTCCGTCACCAGCAGCCCGGCGATCACGTCATCCACATCGAGCGCGTCCACGAACAGGCCGGTCTTGCGCCGGAACTCCTCCTGCCGCCGCTCGCTCTCCTCGGCCTCCGTCAAAATATCGATGTCCCAGCGCGTCAGCTGGCTCGCGAGGCGCACGTTCTGCCCCCGGCGGCCGATGGCCAAGGACAGCTGCTCATCCGGCACCACCACCTCGACCCGCCCGGCCTCCTCGTCCATCACCACCTTGGTGACCTCCGCCGGGGCCAGCGCGTTCACCACGAACGTCGCGTGCTGGCTGCTCCACGGGATGATGTCGATCTTCTCGCCCTGCAGCTCCTGCACCACCGCCTGCACGCGGGAGCCCCGCATACCGACGCAGGCGCCCACCGGGTCGATGCTCTGGTCCCGCGAAATCACCGCCATCTTCGCGCGGCTGCCCGGGTCCCGCGCCACGGCCTTGATCTCGATGATGCCGTCATAAATCTCCGGCACTTCCTGCGCGAACAGCTTGGCCAGGAACGCCGGGTGCGTGCGGCTGAGGAAGATTTGCGGCCCGCGCGGCTCTTCGCGCACGTCATAGATATAGGCCCGCACCCGGTCGCCGTTGCGGAAGCTTTCGCGCGGGATCAGCTCGTCCCGCCGCAGCAACGCCTCGGCCTTGCCCAGCTCCACCATCAGGTTGCCATACTCGGTCCGCTTCACGACCCCGTTCACGATCTCGCCGATGCGGTCCTTGAACTCGTCATATTGCTTCTTGCGTTCATACTCGCGCACCCGCTGCACGATCACCTGCTTGGCGGTTTGTGCCGCGATCCGCCCGAAATCGATCGGCGGCAGCGGGTCGATCAGATGCTGGCCCAGCTGGATGTCCGGCTGAAATTTGCGGGCGATATGGATGGGGATCTGCGTTTCTTCGTTCTCGACCACCTCCACCGCCTCGGTCCAGCGGGACAGGCGGACGTCCCCGGTCTTCTTGTCGATGGTGGCGCGGATATCCTTCTCCGAGCCATACTTGGCGCGCCCAGCCTTTTGAATGGCCTGCTCCATCGCCTCCAGCACCTCATCCCGCTCGATCGATTTCTCGCGGGCGACGGCGTCGGCGACCAGCAGCAGCTCGGGGCGGGAGACGGAGGTTTCCATGGTATTCTCCTAGTTCGTCGGCTTTAGTTCGTCGGCTTTGGGCGCGGCGGTCGCCGCAATCAATTCATCGGTCAGCATCAGCTTGGCCCGGCGCACATCGCCCATCGGCAGCGCCACGTCCGTGCCGTCCTCCATGCGCAACCGCGCCGTCTCGGCATCGGCGCCCAAAATCACGCCGGTGAACCGCCGGCGCCCGTCCACGGGCATCAGCATCTCCACCCGCGCCTGGTGTCCAGCAAACCGCACCCAGTCCTTCACCCGGGTCAGCGGCCGGTCGATCCCCGCCGAACTCACCTCTAGGGTCCAAGCGCCGGGCAGCGGGTCCTCGACATCGAGCAACGCGCTGACGGTATGGGTGATGGTCTCGCAATCCCCCACGCTGATCTGGCTGCCATCGGCCCGGTCCGCCATCACCTGCACGGTCGGACGCTCCCGCCCCAGCACCAGGACGCGCACCAGCTCATAGCCCAAATGCAGCAAAGACGGCGCAATCATGCCGGCGATGCGGGCTTCCAGTCCAGAGTGGTTCGGTTCATCAGAAGGTGGGCGGGACATCGATGCAGGACCCAAACAAAAAGGGCGGCCCGCGAAGGCCACCCCCGAAAAAGCGGCGGATTATTGTTAGG
>JAYVOF010000189.1:0-24945 GCA_043758105.1 Rhodospirillales bacterium
GGATTGCTTCGCCCCAAGCGGGGCTCGCAATGACAGATACCGGGGGTTCTACAGGTCGTTTATCCGGGAAAATTAAGTTCGATCGTTACCCCGTTCGGATCCTCCAAAAACACCTGTTCCAAATTCAGCGACGGCACCAGGCGGTCGCGGAACGGGATACCGCCGGCTGTGAAGCGGGCGCGCATGGCGGTGATGTCGGTGCCGACGAAGGCCACGTGGTCGATCGTGCCGGTGCCCGACATCATCGGCTTGTCACCGAGGTAGGATGTGAGGCCCGCGCTGTCGTGCGGATCGATGCCGACCACGTGCACGACGGCGATCTTGTCTTGATAAAGCCACACGCCCGGGAATGGGAAATCCGGGCGGGGGCCGACTTCGAAGCCCAAGACGGCCGTGTAGAAATCCTCGGTCGCTTGGACGTTGGTCGTGCGGATCGAGTAATGGTCCAGGCGGCTGATCGGCATGATGTCGCTCCGGTGATTAGGAGCTTGACGAGCTCCGGCTTAGATCAGGGCGCGAGATGGCGGTCGAAGAAGGCCGCCAGTTCGCCGAACATCTCCTTGGTCTCCGGCGCACCCGGATTGAACAGATATTGCGCGTGGGAGAAGCCCTCGAACACCATCAGCTCCGCCTCCACGCCGGCGCGGCGCAGCTTGCGGTGGGTGCGGACCGTGTTGCTGAGGAATAGATCACGGGTGCCAGAGGTGAGGATGGCCGGTGGCATCCCCGAAAAATCACCATAGATCGGCGAAAGCTGCGGATCCTTCAGATCATGCCCGTGCGCGTATAGCTGCGCCGCGTGCGTAAGGTAGCCGCTGTAGCTCACCAGTACGTTGTCCAGCCATTCGTTGGTCTTGTAGGTGTCGCCCATCTCCGTCATGTCGGACCATGGCGTGCCCGGCGCCATCACGGCCGGCAGCGCCACGCCCTCGGCCTTGGCCCGTAGCATTAGCGCCAGCGTCATGCCGCCGCCGGTCGAGGTGCCGACCACGGCCAAATGCTTCGGATCCGTCATTGCCAGCACGGCCTTATACGCGGCCATCGCGTCGTCCATCGCCGCCGGATACGGTGCGTCGGGCGGCATGCGGTAATCGACGACATAGACTTTATACCCGCCATAGGCCGCCATCAGCATCGCCTCGGCCGTGCCGGAGACGCCGGGTCCATAGACGTAGCCGCCGCCGTGAATGTTGAAGATGACCTGATTCCGATGCGCCGCCGGGATCTCCTTCGGCATGAACACGAAGCCCGGCACGCCGCCCAGCATCATCGGTGCCATGCTGACGCCCAGCATCTCGCGCGCTTGAGACAGCGGGGCGAGCGAGGCATCGGCCAATTTCTTCACCAGCGCCCGCCATTCCTCGTCAGTGGCCGGATTGGCGTTCCAGGCCGGCGCGCGATAGGCGGCACCGACCAGCGCCTGGGCCTGCGGGCTCAGATCCGCGGACGGCACGGGGATGATCCGGCCCGGCACGCTGCGTGGACCCGGCGCGCTGTTCGCCGCGATCTGCGACGGTTCCAGCGTCCTGAAATCCGGGGTCGCTTCCAACGCCCCCGCGTCCCACGGAAATGCGGGGCCCGCACACAGGATCGCGCAAGCCAGCAACCGGTTCAGCATAATGTTTCCCCACCGATGTCGGCCCGCACCCTCTCCCGTTTCAGGCGCTCCTGCAACAGTAGAACCGGCACCAGCACCATCGACAGGGCGAGCGGGACGTGGGGTGACCACAGCATGAAGGGCGGCAGGGCGAAGACGAGCGCCAGCAGGCCAAACGCCGACCAGCCGACCCGCTCGAGGCTGGCCAGCCAGAGGATCGCCGCCCCGGCCACCATCGGCGTGTCATAAACGAACGCGTGCGGGGTCGCGAGGAAGGTGGCGCTGGTGAGGATCAGCAGCGCCCGGGGGGAGGCTCCGGCACGGTAGGCCCGCCAGACCAGTCCGGCCATCACGATGCTCACCAAACCCTGCCAAACCGGCACGCCGGGCACCCCCAGCATCGTGAGGCCGGCGGTGACCGTCGGCATCAGCTCATACCGGGTGCTTTTGGCCGCAAACGAGGCCGCGTAGGCCGGGAGCGCGGACAGCCATTCCGCCCATACCGCCCCGCCGAACAGCGCTATGGCCAGCACCGCCAGCACCGCGGCGGTGAGGGTCGTCCAGCCGATCACCCGCCACGCGCCCAGCGCCAGCAACGCCACCGGAACCAGAATGCCGAGCTGCGGCTTATACGTCAGCAACCCGAACAGCAGGCCGGCGATCCACGGACGGTGCAGCAGGCGAAACCCGCCCAGCAGCAACGCCGCCGCCAGGAAGCCACTCTGGCCAGAAATAATGCCCACCGTCGTCACCGGCACCACCAGCGCCAGCGGGGCCCAGCGGAAGCCGGGCCCGGCGCAGGCCGCCACAAACAACGCAAGCGTCACCCCGGTCCACAGCACGAACGCGGCCCCGAACGGCAGCCAACCGAGCGGCCAGACCAGCAGCAGGAACACCGGTGGATACGGGAATGGGTTGAAATCCGCCGGATCCAGGCCGAGCGCCACCTGTAGCGTATGCAGCCGCGCCGGGTCATAGAGTGCGGCGGCGCCGTCGGACCGCAGGACCTGGCCATAGGACCACAGCGCCGCGAAATCCCCGGAATGCCAGATGTCGCCCCATTGAACATAATCATAGAGCGCCGCGTAGGCGATGAACGCGCCGAGCCCTATGGCCGCGAGCCGGTTCATTCCAGCACCGCGAGCCGCTCCGCCTCGGCCAAATCCTCGGTGGTGTTGACGTTGAAGAACGGATCGACCGGATGCGCGTCCCATTCGACCTGCGCCACGCGGCCCTGGGTGAAGCGGTGGATTGCCCGGTGCCCGGCGAGCAGGGCGGCACGCAACTCGTCATGCGCCGATACGGGCCATAATGCGGCCACCGGATGCGCCCGGCCGGCGGACCCGGCGCAGGCGAACATCGCCCCGCCCCGCCCCGCCAGCAGCCGCGCCGCCAGATCCGGCGGCAAGAACGGCGTGTCCCCCGGCGCGGTCACAAGCCACTCCGCCCCCTGCCCGCGGGCCCAATCGAGCCCGGCGAGAATGCCCGCGAGTGGACCCGGTGCGTCAGGTACGCCATCCGGCACCGCATCGGGGACCACGTCCAACCCCAACCCGGCAAAGCGCGCCGGGTCCCCATTGGCGTTCAGCGCCAGCGCCGCCACCTGCGGCCGCAACCGGCCGATGATCCGGCCGAGCACCGGCGCGCCGCCCACCGTCCGCAGCCCTTTATCCCCGCCGCCCAGCCGCCGGGCGAGGCCCCCGGCGACGATCACGCCCACAATCACACCGCCTGGCACGCCGCCCGGCACGTCACCGGTCACTGGGTATGCGTTTCGCCGAAATACGCCTGGACCGTTTGCCAAGCCGCGACACGGAGCGCGTGGGCGATTTCCGGGTCGAGGCCGGCATTGTAGGAATTTTCCTCCGGCGAGCGGTGATACAGGGCGGCGTAACTGGTGGCGGCGGCGAGATACGAGCCGGCTTGGGTGGGATGCCGGTTATCCCGCTGATAGAGCTCGATTTCGGGATGGTCGTGGCGCACGCGGGCAAATGCGAGGCCGGCGGGGATCACCAGGGCGTTGTTGGCGTTGCCCGCCACGGTATAGGCTTCGGCCAATAGCGCTGTCATCTCGGGCTTGTCGGCATAGGCCCAGGACATGAACAGAATGGGCTCCGCATTGTGCTTGCGAACGATGGCACTGTCGGTCGCCGCATACTGGGTGAACAGCTTGCTCAATGTCGGATGGATCGGACACTGGCCACAATCCATCATGATGACGGCGTCGTAGAGTTTATTGCGCGTGTCGAAGACGATGTTGTTATCGGCGTCGAACGCGTAATAGCCGACACCCTGGGGCCGGAAGTAACTCTCCATGTCGTGCCAATCGAGCCCGGATCCGCCGATCGTGACCATGGTTGCGCGATAGGGACGGAAATCGGTCGGCGGCGCGCCGGCCATCAGCCGCTGCAAGAAGAGCGGCACGCCGTTATTGTAATAAAAGAAACTGTTCCCGACCCACATGAAGCTCTGCGCCGCATCGTCCGCCAGCCGGATGATTTTCGGCATGGTTTGCGCCTGAACCGCGAACGCCGCGACCGACATTACGCACGCCATCATCCAAGCACGCATCAGAATACCCCGCCGTTTGCGGCAGAATGCCAGACCCGGCCGGTTCCGGCCATAGTTCGGGATTTGCCGGCGCAACGGGGGGCGGGGTGCCGACACTGCACCCCGCCGGACGTCGTGGTTACTTGGTGGCTTTGGCCTTGAGCCCGCCCAGACCCGCGTCATACACGCCGCCGATGGCGCCGGCCGCGGTCTTATCATCCATGTTGGCGGCCGGGGCGTCACCCTGATCGGCGCGCTTGAAGTTGCCGGTCCAGGTCACCAGGCTGCCGGTGCCGGACGCCTTGACGGTGATGGTCGAGCTATAATCGGTGACCGGCAGGGTCTTCACATTGGCCGGGTCCGGGGTGATGACGTAGCTGTAGGTCATCTCCTTGGCGTCATACGCCTTCAGCTCTTCCACCAGCTTCGGCCCGCCGAGGTCGATCGTGCGGATGGAGCCGGGGGTGTTGCCCTTGGTGGCGGTGGTGCCGGTCACGGGCGGCACCCAGCTCATGTCCCCGAACTGCTCGATCACGCTCCACACCTTCGCGGGCGGCGCGGCGATTTCCAGGGTCTTGGTCTCGTGCAAAACGGGTGCTGCGGCCTGGGCGCCGAACGCAGTGAGCGTGGCGATAGCGGCGAGCTTGATCAGATTGGCAGACATTAGGCGTTCCCTCTTTTTTGTTAGCGGGCGCACGCTAGCTAAAAATGGGAAAGAAGCAACGGTCCTCGACAAGAGGATCGCGCCGGCTGTTTCCCTCACCCCGGCCCTCTCCCGGAGGGAGAGGGGGAAGTAAGTGGCTAGTTGTTGCTGTTGCGGTTACCGAATAGCTGCAGCAGCAGCATGAACAGGTTGATGAAGTTAAGGTATAGGCTCAGCGCATCATACACGCTGCGCTTGGCCGCGCCGTCCGAACCTTCGGCATAAGCATACTGCGCATAGTCACCCTTGATCCGCTGTGTGTCGTAGGCGGTGAGGCCGACGAACACCAACACGCCGGCGATGCTGATGGCGAATTGCAGCGCCGTGCTGGCGATGAACATGTTCACCAGGCTGGCGATGACGACCCCGAACAGGCCCATGATCAGAAAGCTGCCGAACTTGGTCAGATCCGTCTTGGTCGAGTAGCCATACAGGCTCATTGCCGCGAAGGTGCCGGACGTGATGAAGAACACCCGGGCGATGCTGGCGCCGCTATAAATCAGGAAGATGTTGGCGAGTGACGCCCCCATCGCCGCCGCGAACACCCAGAACAGGCCCTGAACCGCCGTCTTCGACAATTTATTCACGCCGAAGCTCAACACCATGACGAACACCAACGGCGCAAACATCGCGGCGTAGCCCAGGATCGTCGGCTGGATCGACAGGCCGCGGGGGGTTTGCACCTGTTGATAGAACAGGTTGATCAGGCTCGTATTGGCCACCGCATATGACACGATGCCGGTCAGCAACAGGCCGGATGTCATCCAGTTATAGACGCGCACCATGTAGGCACGCAGCCCGGCATCGATCGAGACGCCGGCGGTCGTGCCGGAAGTAGGGGTCGGTGCAAACGGTCGGCTCTCGGGAATGAAGGCCATGTCCAAATCCTTAAAAGAGGGCGAGGCTGCCCTTGGCTGCTACATTGTAGCCAAGCTTTGGTGGTTCAAGCATCACTCATTTCGTAAAAACGGCGCCGCCCGTGTGCGCAATGCCGCCGCGGTGCCGGCATACCCGAACAGCAGCATCAACGCGACGCAGCCCAGCACCGTGGCCGCGAGGATACCCGGTAGAAACACCCAGTCCGCGTGCATCACGAACCGCACCACCGCCCAACTCGACGCCGTGCCGACCGCCGCCGCGATCAGCCCGGCGGCGGCGCCGATCAATCCGAATTCGGTGAGCCACGCCGCCCGGATCTGCGCCCGCGTCGCCCCCAATGTCTTCAGCACCACCGCCTCCGCCATCCGCCGGCGCTGCCCGGCCGCCACGGCACCCATCAGCACCAGGGCGCCCGACGCCAACGTGATGGATCCCGTCGCCGCCAGCGCGGCCGCCAATTTGCCGATCAGCGCCGCGACCGCGCCCAGCACGTCCGCCACCCGGATGCCGGACACGTTTGGCAACGCATCCGTCACCGCCCGCAGCACCCCGCCCTCCGGCCCGGCCACATAAACCGTCGCGATATGGCTGTGCGGCGCCCGTTCCAGCACACCCGGTGACGCCACCATGGTGAAGTTGAGCGACAGCGAGCGCCAGGCGATCTCCCGCAGGCTGGCGATTTTGAGGTCGATATCCCGGCCCAGCACGTTCACGCGAAGGAGATCGCCCAGCCCGACCCCCCACCCCTTGGCCAGGCCCGCATCGAACGACACCAGCGGCGGCCCCTGATAATCCACCGGCCACCACGCGCCCGCGACGATGCGCGAGCCCTCCGGGATGGCCGCGCTATACGTCAGCCCACGGTCGCCGCGTAGCGCCCATTGCGTCTCCGGCGTCGCCTTCACCTGATCGGCCGGCACGCCCTTCACGCTGACCAGCCGGGCGCGGAGGCTCGGCACCTCGACGGCCTTGGTCACGCCGGCCCCGGTCAGGATGCTTTGGAACTGCGCCAATTGGCCGTTCTGGATGTCGATAAAGAAGAACGTGGGCGCCACCGCCGGCAGTTGCTCCAGCACCTGGGCGCGAAGGTTTCCCTGGATCAGCGCCACGGCCGCCAGCGTCGAAAGGCCGAGGCCGAGCGAGACCAGCATCAGCGGTGTGGCCGCGCCGGGCCGCGATAGATTGGCAATGCCGAGCCGCGCCCAGGGGGCCCGCAATCGCGGTGCATGCCGGGACGCCGCCATCAATAAGGATGCGCCCGCCCGGAACACCACGAGCGTCACCCCCGCCCCGCCGCAGAACGACAGCGCAAACAGCCGTTCGTTCGACGTGGCGACCGTGAGGCCCACCAGCGCCGCCACCAGCGCCGCCTGCACCAGCAGCAATGCCGGACGCGCGCGCAACCGAAACGGCAGCAGCGCGTCCCGGAACAGCGCGGCCCCCGGGATTTGCGCCGCCCGCGCCAACGGCCAGAGCGCGAACGTCGCCGCCACCAATACCCCATACGCCCCCGCCAGCAGCAGCGGCCTCGCATAGACGCCCCCATGCGGCGGCACCGCGAGCGCATCGCCAAACGCCGCAATCAGCCCGAGCGGCAGCAGCGCTCCAACCACGACCCCGATCAACACGCCCAGCGTGGACAGGGCCATGATCTGGATCAGGAACACGGCAAAGATGGTCCGCGTACTGGCACCGAGGCAGCGCAGCGTCGCGATGGTCCGCGCCCGCCCGTCCAGCCAGGCCCGCACCCCGGTCGCCACGCCGATCCCGCCCACCAGCAACGCCGACAGCCCCACCAGCGTCAGAAACAGGCTGGTCTGCTCGATAAACCGGCTCACACCCGGTGCGGCCTCGGACGTAGTGCGCAACCGCCAGCCCTGGTCCGGGAACGCCGTGCGGAGGTCCTGCATCAGCCCGGCCACATCCGTGCCGGGTGGGACCGTCACGCGCAAATCGTAATTCAGCAACGACCCCGGCTGCACCAGTCCCGTGCCCGGCAATGCGGTCAGCGCGATCATGGCGCGGGGGCCGAGAATGGTGGGGGACGCGCTGCGGTCCGGCTCCACATTCAGCGTACCGCGCAGCGTGAAGGTTGCCTGGCCGAGGCGTAGTTGCGCGCCGGGTTGGACGCCCAGCCGGTCCAGCACCACCGGTTCCACTAACACACCTGCGGCCAACGCGCCCTGCACCGGGCCGGCGCTGGTCTCGGCCGTGCCGACCAGCGGATAGGCGCCGTCCACGGCCTTTAGCTCCACCAACTGCCGTTCGCCATTCGGGGCGATCAGCATGGAGCGCATCTGCACCACGTCCGACACTACCGCACCACGGGCGCGCAGCCAGTCCCGCAGCGTATCCGGCAGCGGCTGCGCGCCGGATTGGATTTCGAGGTCGCCGCCCAGAATGCGCCGCCCCTCGGTCACCAGCCCCTGATCCGCCGCGTCCCGGAGCGAGCCCACGGCGGCAATGGCGGCGACGCCCAGCGCCAGACACGCTAGCACGATGCGCAGGCCGCGCACCCCGGACCGCAGCTCACGCCGGGCGAAGGTCCAGGCGATCAAACGACCCGCCCGTCCGCAATCCGGACTTGCCGGCCGCAGCGGGCGGCGAGCGCCGGGTCGTGGGTGATCAGCAGGAGGGTAGTACCCAGTTCGTCCCGCATGCCGAACAGCAGATCCATCACCGTCCGCCCGGTGGCCACGTCAAGGTTGCCGGTCGGCTCGTCCGCCAGCAGTAGCCGGGGACGGGGGGCGAAGGCGCGGGCCAGCGCCACACGCTGTTGCTCGCCACCCGAAAGCTGACCCGGCAGATGCGTCATGCGGTGACCGAGGCCGACGGAGGTGAGGCTCGCCGCCGCCCGCTCCGCCGCGTCCGGCACCCCCGCCAACTCCAAGGGCACGGACACGTTCTCCAGCGCCGTCATGGTCGGGATCAGGTGGAAGGATTGGAACACGATGCCAATGTTCAGGCGCCGGAACCGAGCCAGCGCGTCCTCATCGAGGGCCGTGAGCTCCTGCCCGGCCACCTCCACCGTGCCGCCGGTTGCGCGCTCCAACCCGGCCAGCAGCATCAACAGGCTGGTCTTGCCCGAGCCGGAGGGCCCGACGATGCCCACCGCCTCCCCGGCCCTAATGTCGAGGTCGATGCCTGCCAGAATATTGACCGGCCCGGCCGCCGCGGGCACCGTGAGCCGCGCGCCCCTGACCCGCACGAGCGACTCGGATGGCTGTGGTATACGGGTGGCCGAGAGTGAGTGAGCGATGTCCATGGTGAACCCATATGGCGTGCGATGCTGGCTGGCCAACGTGGCGGTGCTGTTGTTGTTGCTCACGCCTTCGCGGGCGGAGGCGCGGGCGGTGCGAATTCTGATCCTGGGTGACAGCCTGACGGCCGGGTATGGGCTAGCGGCGGGGGATGGGTTTCAGGCGGTGATGCAGGCCGCACTGCGGGCGCGCGGCCATGATGTAACGCTGCTGGACGCTGCGGTTTCGGGTGACACGACGGCCGGCGGACGCGCCCGGCTGGAGTGGGCGCTGGACGGCGGCGCGGAGGCGGTGTTCGTGGAATTGGGGGCCAATGACGGCCTCCGCGCCCTGCCGCCCGGGGAGATGCAGGCCAATTTGGCCGCCATCCTGGACACGCTGGCGGCCAAGCGCCTGCCGGTCCTGCTATCCGGCATGCTGGCGCCGCCCAATCTCGGTGAAGAATACGTCCGGCCGTTCGCGCAGGTGTTCACCACGCTCGGCCAGCGCCCCGGCGTCATTTTCGACCGGTTCTTCTTGCTAGGCATCGCTGGCGATCGGTCGCTCAATCAGGACGACAACATCCACCCCAACGCGGAGGGCGTCCGGCGCGAGGTCGCGCGCCTGGTGCCGCTGTTCGAAAGGCTGATCGGAGCGGCGTCATGAGGCTGTTCGTGGCCCTCGAGCTGCCGCATGCGCTGCGGGAGCGCGTGGCCTGGATGGCGGGCGGCCTGCCGGGGGCGCGGTGGGTGGCGCCGGAGAATTACCATCTGACGCTGCGGTTTATCGGCGAGTTGCCGCGGTATCAGGCGGAGGAGGTGGACCTGGCGCTGGGTCAGCTGCGTGCGCCGGGCTTTCCGTTGCAGTTGGCCGGGATCGGCACGTCGGAGAAGGGCGGGCGCGTCACGTCGGTCTGGGTGGGGGTGGAGCGTTCGGCGCCGCTGGACCATCTGCAAGCCAAGATCGAGACCGCGCTGCAACGCGCCGGCCTGGACCGGGAGCGCCGCCGCTTCGTGCCGCACGTGACGTTGGCCCGGCTGGACCAAGTGCCGGAGTTCAAGGTGGCGGCGTGGGTGGCGAGCCACAATTTGTTCCGATCCGACACGGTGCAGGTCGAGCATTTCACGCTGTTCAGCTCGCTGCTGGGCAAGGAGCAGGCGGTCTATACGCCGGAGGTGGAGTATGAGCTGGCGTGAGCGGTAAACTCTTTGTCAGGCCAAGCAGTTGTCACATGCCTGACATGTCGTTTCGGTTTCTCACGCGATAGCGTTCCTGAGGGGATCGCGAGGGAGATAAACGATGTGCCGACATCCGCGCTGGCGTGCCGCCCTATGGATGACGGCCGCATCCATAGCGTCTGGGCCGGCCTTCGGCCAATCGACCGCCGTCCAGATCAATCGCATCGAGGCGCAGATGCGCGCGCTTAATGCGGAACTCGCGCGGATCCGGCGCGAGATGGCGACCAAGGACGTGTCCGTCCACGCCGCGCAGGCGGACGCCGCCCGGGCCCGCGCCATGGCCGAGCGAACGCAGGCTGCACCGGCCGCGTCCCCGCCCGAGAGCCGCCCGGTCGCATTGGGCATCGGGGCCGCGCACCCGGACTATCCGTCGCCCAAAACCGACTGGACCTCGACCAATATCAGCGGGAGCAATGCGGGGGCGCAGAACGCTGGCAATGCCGGGCCGCTCGGCACGTTCCATGTGGGCGGGCTCACGATCCAGCTCGGCGGCTTCGTCGCGGCAGAGGGTCTGTATCGGACGCGCAACGAGACGACCAGCATCGGCTCCAATTTCGCCGCCATCCCGCTGGCGCAGAGCCAACAGAGCCATGAGGGCGAGTTCCGGCTCACGTCCCAGCAAAGCCGGTTTTCCCTGCTGATGCACGGTGATCTCAGCCGGAGCGAGCATGCGGAGGCCTATGCCGAGCTGGATTTACTCGGTGCCGCCCCCACGGCCAACAGCAACGAGAGCAACAGCTACACCCCCCGCCTCCGTCAAGCCTATGCCAGCTTCGACGACAACGCGCTCGGTCTGCACGCCCTGGCCGGGCAAAGCTGGAGCCTGGCCACACTGTTCAAGACCGGGGTCACCCCGCATCAGGAGAACGTGCCGTTTACGATCGATGCGCAATACGTGCCGGGCTTCACTTGGACCCGGCAGCCGCAGTTGCGCGTGGCAAAGGATTTTGGCAGTAAGTACTGGCTTGCGGCGTCGCTCGAAAGCCCACAGACGGTGTATTCGGTTGGCGCGAACGGGACCGGCGTCGGTTTCGGAACGGTCAACTATAATAACCCCGGAACGTCGCAGCTGAACCCCACGACGAATTACAGCACCGATATTGCGCCGGACGTGATCGTGAAGTTTGCGGCGGACCCCGGTTATGGGCATTACGAAGTCTTCGGCCTGGCCCGGTTCATGCAAAGCCGCGTGTCAGTGCTGGGTAACGGACATAGCAACACGCGATTCGGCGGCGGCGTGGGCGGCGGCGTGATCCTGCCGATCCTCGGTGACAAGCTCGGTATCCAACTGAGCGGCCTGGCGGGCTACGGCATCGGCCGTTACGGATCGGGTCAATTGCCGGATGCGACCATCGGGCCGAGTGGCGCGCCAAGCCCGCTGCCGGAATTCCAGGCGCTGGTGGGCCTTGTCTCCCATCCAATTTCTACGGTCGATCTCTACGGTTACGTCGGCACCGAGCAGATCGGCCGCAAAGCGTTCAACGCCGGCGGTAAGGCCTACGGCTACGGCAACCCGCTCTATTCCAATGCCGGCTGTGCCATCGAGCTGAGCGCCTCCCCCTGCACCGCCAACAATTCCGGTATCACGCAGGGGACGCTGGGCGCGTGGTGGCGGTTCCTCAAGGGCGATTTCGGCACGGTGCAGGCCGGCATCCAGTATTCCTACACGCGCCGCGCCATCTTCAAGGGTGTGACCGGCCCGGGCAACACGGGTAATGCATTCCCGGACAACAATATGGGACTGGTCAGCGTCCGGTATCTGCCATTCCAATAACCGGACCTACCGCGGCCGGAGCTTGACCTATACAGGGGAGCGATGCCCGGGCCGACACTCCCCTCCGATCACTTCGACGGCAAGCGGTTCTTCAATCCGGCCCCGCGTGACGCCAGCCGCGGCTTGGCGGCGGTCGCAAAATGGCGGCGGGAAAGCGCGCCCGCCATCTGGCCCCGGTCCGTGCAGGACCCGGCCTATCCGCCGCCGCCGCCCACCGTGACACCCGGCACCACGGCGATCACCTTCATCGGCCACGCCACCTTCCTCATCCACTTGGCCGGCACCGTCATCCTGACCGACCCGCATTTCAGCCCGCGCTGCTTCCCGGTCCAATGGGCCGGTCCGAAGCGAGCGCGGGGACCGGGGGTGGCGCTCGAGGACCTGCCGCGGCCGGACCTTATTCTGTTGTCCCATAACCACTACGACCACATGGATTTGCCCAGTTTGAAGGCGCTGCATCGGCGGTTTGGGGTGCCGATCGTCACCATGCTCGGCAACGCCCGGCACCTGCGGCACCTCGGCATCCGGGCGACGGAGTTGGATTGGTGGCAGGACAGCGCGGCCGGCACACTCCGGATCACGGCCACCCCGGCCCGGCACTTTTCGGCGCGCACTCCGTTCGACCGCAACCGCGCATTGTGGGGCGGATTCATGATCCACGCTAGCGACAACCGCGTCCTGTTCGCGGGTGATTCCGGCACGGGGCCGCATTGGGCCGAGATCCAGGCGCGGCTGGGTGCCCCGGACCTGGCGCTCCTGCCGATCGGTGCCTACGAGCCGCGCTGGTTCATGGCGCCCGTGCACATGGACCCGGCCGAGGCCGTGCAGGCTCATCTGGATCTTCGGGCCCGGCACTCGGTCGGCATGCATTTCGGCACCTTTCAGCTGACGGACGAGGCGATCGATGCACCGGTGCTGGCGTTGGCGGAGGCGCGACGGCGGCATGGTGTGGCCGAGGCCGCATTTTCCACACTGGGTTTCGGCGAGTCCCGGATATTCCCACTCGCATGACCCTCGACCAAATCGCCACCGCCGCCCGCGCCTGCACGGTATGCCACAACCTGCCGCTCGGCCCGCGGCCGATCCTGCGCGTCTCCACCACCGCCACCATCCTGATCGCCAGCCAGGCACCGGGCACAAAGGTGCATTTGAGCGGCACGCCTTGGACAGATGCGTCCGGCATCCGGCTGCGCACCTGGCTCGGTATGAGCGAGGCGGAGTTTTACGATGGGGCGCGGATCGCCATTCTGCCGATGGGCCTGTGTTACCCGGGCCGCTATGCCCAGGGTGGGGATTTGCCGCCCCGCCCGGAATGCGCGCCGCTATGGCGTCAGCGTTTACTGGACGCGATGCCGCAGCTGCGGTTGACGCTGCTGGTGGGGTCTTATGCGCAGGCGGATGCGCTGGGCGTGGGGCGGATGACGGACCGGGTGCGGGAGTATGCCCGGCATCTACCGCGGTATTTCCCCCTGCCGCATCCAAGCTGGCGGACCGGCATTTGGGAAACGCGCAACCCCTGGTTCACGAGCGAGGTTCTGCCGGCGCTGCGGGCGCGGGTGCGGGAGGTGTTGAGCCGGAACAGCTTGGAGTGACCTTCCGGGCATGGTCTCGGTAAGGCTCGCAATGACGGCGTCGTTGGACCGGTCGAACATTCATGCCGTTGGTATAGGATCAACCGTCCAACGGGCAGGCAGTCACTCTTCCGGTTCGGTGGTGAACAGGAGCGGGTAGCCGTGTTTGCGTGCGGCATCGACGGCGTTGGTGGCCTTGGCTTCGGCGATGTCCTTGGTGAACACCGCCACCACACACACGCCCCGCTGATGCGCGGTGATCATCACTTTGCGGGATTGTTCTTCACTGAGCCGGAACTCGCCTTTCAGCACCATCACCACGAACTCGCGCGGGGTAAAGTCGTCGTTGACCAGGATGACCTTATGCAGCTTTGGCCGCTCGGTCTTGATCTCGATGCGTGGTTTGAGGTTGGTGTCCTGCATGGGCGATAAGTATGTCTTGCCCCTCCCGGAACAAGGTTACAGCAGTGCCAAGTCCCGCAGTTGCTGGCGCAGCGCCTCTGGCATGCCGTCCGGGCTGACACCGCTCGCGATATCGGGCGGTGCATCGGCGGCGGTGAGGTAGCGCCAACCCTGGAACGGCTTGGTGCGCCGGCCCTCGATCGGAATCAGGGCCGGGTCCAGCACCAAGGCCGCGTACCGGATGCCGTCCTCACCCCGCTCCTCGACGATGTCCGTCACGCGTTGACGCACGGACAGGAGACCGGCGATGACCCAGTACAGGCTGCCACCCTCGATGATCTCGGCCGCCCGGCGCGGCGTGCTGCGCGTGATGTGCCGGAGCGGCGGGTCGCGTCCGTTCCGCTGAGTTTGCAGCGTGGCCAGATGGGCGATGTCGCGTACGCCGACGCAGAGTTTGATCAGGTGGAGCATGGACGATGCTGCGCGTGCTGCGGGGATTTGTACAAATACCGGCACCACTCGGCCGCCCCACAGCGCCAGCATTCGGGGGTGCGGGCCTTGCATACGTAGCGGCCGTGGAGGATCAGCCAGTGATGCGCCGGGCGGAGCGTGCCGGGGGGCAAGCGGCGGACCAGGCCGTCCTCGACCACGCGCACCGTTTTGCCGGGTGCCACGCCGGTGCGGTTGCCCAGGCGGAAGATGTGGGTATCGACGGCCATCGCCGCCTCACCAAACGCCACGTTCAGCACGACGCTTGCGGTCTTGCGGCCGACGCCGGGTAGGGCTTCCAACGCGGCGCGATCGGACGGCACGGCGCCCGCGTGCCGCTCCAATAACAGCGCCGACAGGCCGACCACATGCCGGGCCTTGGCCTGCCAGAGGCCGATGCTGCGGATATGCTGACCGACGCCGTCCACGCCCAGCGCCACCATCTCGGATGGGCCGGGGGCGGCGGCAAACAACGTCGCCGTCACCTTGTTCACCGCCTTATCCGTGGTTTGCGCCGACATCACGACGGCGACCAGCAGGGTATAGACGTCGGTAAAATCCAGCTCGCTCGCCGCATCCGGATACAGGGTGGCCAGGGCGGTGATGAAGCCGCGCACCTGCACGAGCGTCATGGGTGGCGTTTTGCGAAGGCGGGGCATGGGCGGCGTATCGGCGGTCTGTGAGATCATGGCAACACGATTTGCGATGCCGTGCTGACAGACCCGGGATTCGCGCTATGTCTTACCCATGTCATCCCCCGCCCCCATTAGGTTCGAGGCTACGGTCACCCCGCATCGCAGCCTGGGTCCGCGCGGGATGCGCTGGGTGGTTGGATTGCTGTGCGGGTTGAGCCTGGTGATCTCTGTTGGATTTTGGTGGGCCGGGGCGTGGCCGGTGCTGGGGTTTGCCGGGCTGGAGATCGGCCTCGCCGTCTGGCTGTTGCGCCGCAATGCGCGTGGTGCGGCGGCGTCCGAATCGCTGGCGTTGTCCAGCACGGCGCTCCGCATCGTGCGCACGGAGCCGGACGGGACGTCGCATGAGCGGGTGCTCAGCCCGGGCTGGATCCGGACCGTCCTGATCGACGATCCGCACAGCCCGCCGATCCTGTGGCTGATGGACCGTGAAAACCGCGTTCGCGTCGGGGCGGAGCTGGGGGAGGCCGAGTTGCGCGGGCTGGCGGCCGCCATCGATACCGCGCTCGACCGGCTGCAGCGTCCGCGATTCGACAATCCGCAATCGCGGTAGGCGACGCTGGCCCAAAACCGGCGGGTCTTGTACACTGCCGCATCACGTCTTCGTCAGAGCTAGGACCGCCCATGCCGGCCGATCAAATCCCGTTCGCCTACCCGGACCTGGTGGATAATCCGGAGCCGCGCTGCCCCTGCCTGCTGCTGCTGGACACGTCGTACTCCATGCGCGGGCGTCCGATTGCCGAGCTGAATGCGGGCTTGCAGACATTCCGGGATGAGCTGCTCGCCGATTCGATGGCGACGCAGCGGGTCGAGATCGCGCTCATGACCTTCGGCCCGGTGCAGGTGATCGCCGATTTCCAAACGATCGACACCTTCGTGCCCCCCACGCTCGGCGCGGATGGCGACACCCCGCTCGGCACCGCGATCGACCGCGGGCTGGACATGCTGGAGTCGCGTAAGCAGGCTTATCGGCAGGCGGGCATCAGCTATTACCGGCCGTGGGTGTTCCTGATCACCGACGGCGCGCCGACCGATGCGTGGCAGCGTGCGGCGGACCGGGTGCGGGCCGGGGATAGCCGGGAGCGGCGGGCGTTCAGCTTCTTCGCCGTGGGCGTCGATGGCGCGGACATGCAGACGCTGGCGGAGATCTGCAGCCCGGACCGTCCGCCGCTGCGGCTACACGGGCTCAATTTTCGGGAGCTGTTCTCCTGGCTGTCCAGCTCGCTCGGCGGCGTCGCGATGTCGCAGCCGGGCCAGATGGTGGCGCTGCCGCCGCCCACGGGGTGGTCCAACGTCGGATGAGTGCGTGGCGGGCTGCCTATGCGTCGGTGGCGGGCACCTCGCACGCGCGGACCGGGCTGCCGTGCCAGGATAGCAGCGGCTGCCGGGTGGTGGGACCGGTGCTGGTGGCCGCGGTGGCGGACGGCGCGGGCAGCGTGAAGCGGGCGGAAGAGGGCGCGGCGCTGACGGTCGCCTCGTTCCTGGATCACATGGCGGAGCATGCGGCGTCCGACCCGGCGCTCGATTTCCTGACCGTCGGTTTCACCCGGGACTGGCTCACCGCGCTGCGGGCGGCGCTGGGGGTTAAGGCGAAGGACGCGCCGCTCGAGGATTTTTCCTGCACGCTGCTGGGGGCGGTCATCGGGGCGGAGGCGTCGGTGTTCGTCCAAATCGGCGACGGCGCGATCGTGGTCGCGGGAAGCGCCGGGTTGGAATGGGTGTTATGGCCGCAAAATGGCGAGTTAGCGAACTCCACCTGTTTCGTCACGCAGGATGACGCGGCGGATATTCTAATGTTTGCCCGGCGGGATGGCGCGGTGCAGGAGGCGGCGCTGTTTTCGGACGGGATCGAGCGCCTGGTGCTGAATTACGCCGCCCGCACGGTGCACGCCCCGGCGCTGCGGCCGATCCTGGACTGGCTTGCGACCTGCGCGCCGGACGCGCCCAACCCGTCCCCGGCGCTGCTGTCCTATCTTGCGTCCGATCACGTGACCCGGCGCACGGATGACGATACGACCCTCGTGGTCGCCACGCGCAGACCATGTCCCGATCCGCCGTAATGGCCGCCCCCACCCTGTTCGACACGCCGCTGTTCGACGCCCATGGCAAGCGCGTGCGGCTGGGCGCGGAGCTGGGCCGGGGTGGCGAGGGCACGGTGTTCGACCTGCCGGGCTACGCCGGGTATGCGGCGAAGCTGTATGCGAAGCCGCCCGGCGAGGATAAGGCGCACAAGATCTACGCCATGACCGGGCAGGCCGAGGCCCGGCTGCTGACCTTGGCGGCCTGGCCGGTGGCGACGCTGCATGACGCGAAGGGGCGGCTTACGGGCTTCGGCATGCCCAAGATCGTCGGTCACCGCCCGGTGTTTCAGCTGTATGGCCCGAAACTGCGGCTGCAGCATTTTCCCAAGGCGGATTGGCGGTTCCTGGTGCGCGCCGCGACTAACGCGGCGCGGGCGTTCCGCGTGGTGCACGACGCCGGGCACGTGATCGGCGACGTGAACCACGGCAACCTGGTGGTGGGTCCGGACGCCACCGTGCGGTTCATCGATTGCGATAGTTTTCAGGTGGAGAAAGGCGGTCAGCGCTGGCTGTGTGACGTGGGCGTGGGCACGCATCAGCCGCCGGAGATGCAGGGGCTGACCAGCTATCGCGGCGTGGTGCGGACGTCGCATCAGGATGATTTCGGGCTGGCGGTGATCCTGTTTCAGCTGCTGATGCTGGCGCGGCACCCGTTTTCCGGACGCTTCACCGGCGCCGGGGATCCGCCGGGCATCGAGCAGGCGATTGCCGAGCGCCGCTATGCGTTTTCGCGTGACCCGGGGCGGACGCTCATGATCGCCCCGGGCGGCGCCCCCCCGCTCGATGCGCTGACCCCAACCTTGCAGGCGCTGTTCGAGGCCGCGTTCATGGGCCCGGCCGAGCACCGCCCCCCCGCCGAGGCCTGGATCGCGGCGCTGGAGGAGCTGAACCAGGCGATCCGCCGGTGCCCGCGCAACCACGCGCATTACTATTATGCCGAGGCTGGGCGGTGCCCTTGGTGCAGCGTCGAGGATAAGAGCGGGGCGCAGCTGTTCCCGATCATTTTCGTGGCCGGCCCCGGGGATGCGCACGGCGTAGTGGCGCTGTGGGCGCAGATTTGCGCATTGCCCGAGCCCGGCGTGACACCGGTGCTGGAGCCGGAGCCGACCGGGCAGGCGATGCCTGCGCCGCCGGTGGTGCAGGCCCGCCAGCGGCTGCGCACGCGCCGCCGGGCCGCGTATGCGCTGATGGCGGTGGGCACGCTGCTGTTGCTGGCGTTCGGGATGGAGGGGCTGCGGCTATGGCCGTTGCTGGCGATGGCGGCGGTGGCGCTGGGCTCCATGCGGGTGTCGTTGGTGGCGCGCGAGGTGTCGGCCCGGCTGACGCGGCTGCAGGCCGAATGGACGGCGCTGGCCAAGCCGCAGGGTGTTACGACCCAGGTGTCGCGGTTCCGGGATTTGCGCCATCGGCTGGAGCACGCCAAGCGCGATTTCGACGATTTGCCGAACGAGCGCACAAGGCGGCTGGAAAGCCTCAGCCAGGACCGGCACCGCCGCCAGCTATTCTTGCATTTGGAAAGTTTCCATTTGACGGAGGCGCGCATCCCCGGGCTCGGCCGCGCCAAGATCGCGATGCTGCAGAGCCACGGGATCGAGACGGCGGCCGATATCGAGGCGCGGCGCATCGCGCCCATCCCCGGCTTCGGCCCCAAGACGGTGGCGACGCTGATGGAGTTTCGCCATGTCTGCGAGGCGCGGTTTCGCTACGATCCTGCCGCGGGCCTGGCCGCCGCCGACCTCGCCGCGCTGGACCGGGATTTGGCGATGCGGCGGCAACGGCTGGAGGCGGAGTTCGCGCAAGGGTTGGCCCGGATGCGCGCCCTGGTCGCGGACGCGGACCAGCGCCGGACCGACCTCATGCAACGCGCCGCCCGGCTCCGCCCGGCGTTGGATCAGGCGAAGGCGGATGCGCAGGCGTTGGGGTTAAGGGTTTAGCGTTTGCAGCGCGTTAGAAGTCGTATAGCCGGGCGGGCGTGTCCACCAGGATCCGCGTCCGCACCGCCGGGTCCGGCACCCAGTCGGCCAGCAGGTTCAGCAACAATCCATCGTCCACGGTCTGCGCCGGGGCCAGATCCGTCGTCTTACGGCCCGGCACCGCCGCGCTGTCGGGGTGTGGCCAGTCGCTGCCCCAGACCAGCCGCTCCGGGTTGGCGGCCACCAGGCTACGGGCCATTGCGGTGACGGAGGCATAGGGTGCCGTGTCCGCGCTGCGATAGGCGCCGGACAGCTTCACATAGGCGCGGCCGCTGCGGACCAGATCCAGCACCGCGTCCCATCCCGGCTGCTGTGGCCCCAGGGCAGCCTGAGCCCCGGCGAAATGGTCGAACACGACGGGCACCGGCAGGGCGGCGAACTGGTCGTGCAACGGCGCGATGACGGCGAGGCGGGAATAGACCTGAATGTGCCACGGGCGGCCAGCGATCTGCTGCACGGTGAGCACCAGCTTTTGCGCGGACACGGCCGGATCGAACACGCCCGCCTGTTCGAGGTTGATGCGCACGCCGCGGATGCCGCCGGCCTGCAGCGCGTCCATCTCCGCCGGGGTGGTCGTGGGGCCGATCACCGCAATACCCCGGGCGCGCGCCGGGCCAAGCTGCTTGATGCCGTCCAGCGTCGCCGCATTGTCGAAGCCATAGATGCTGGGCGTCACGATCACGACCCGGTCCAATTGCAGCGCTTGTTGCAGCGTTAGCAGGTCCATGGCGGTCGCGACGGGCGGCGTATAGGCGCGCCCGGCCCAGAACGGGAATTGCGCCGGGTCTGGGATGACGTGGACATGGGTATCGGTCGATCCGGGCGGCGGCGTGAACGCGAGGGGGGTGTGCACGGTGGGTGCCTCCGCGGCGCGTGCGGCAAACGGCAGTGTCGCTGCCATGGCCAATCCCAGCCGGCGTGTGATCATGCAGCCCTCCCGTGAACGGCACCTCTCAGGATGCCTGGCACGACTACGCCATGTGAGCGGGGGGAGTGCAAGGTCCGGCTTCAGCTGAGTGTGGGGTCCGATCTTTGTCGATCGAGGGCTATCGAAAATCATCGCCTCTGAAGCCCGAGATACGGCACGGAGAACGACCCGCCGAGACGACCGCGCGGAAATCAGACTCATACGCGACTAAAGCGGCGTGGTATGTTCGAAGCCGAGGGGAAGCAGATGACGCAGACCGATACCGAAGCCCTGCTCCGGCAATACGCCGCAGGCGACATAACATGGACGTCCCTGCGCGGGCGCGGGATCACCAACTACCGGGATGTGCTGGCCGGGCTTGGGGAGCTTGGATTGCGCCCGCCGACCGCGCCGATGGATGGTCCAAACATCGAGGCCCGCAGCCGCGGCCGTGCCGTCGTGCGGGAGGCTTTGGCACGCGCCAAACCGACATGACCCAGCTTGGCCTACTCGTCACCGATGCCTCTCCGCTCATCACGCTCGCGGCGGCGGACGCACTTGAGTGCCTGACGATGCCGGGCTTGCGCGTCGTGATCCCGGACATGGTGTATTTCGAGGTGACGCAAGACCTCGCAAAGACGGGCGCAGAGGGCATTGTGCAATGGGCGCGGCGGCACGCCGGGCAGGTTGAGATTGTCGTGACCTCGACCTTTGCGGAGTTTCAGGTTTTGCGCGGGGCCGAGCCTAGCACCCGGTCACGCGGGCGCGGCGAGTTGGCGGCGCTTGAGGTTCTTAACGCGGAGATCGACAAGAATCCGCAGCTCGAGGCGGTGTTGTTGTTCGAGGACAACGACGTCCGGACCCGGCGCTTTGTGCGCGGCCTTCCCGAACGGGTGACGGCGCTTTCCACCGGCGATCTGCTCCATGAATTGGAAGCGGCGGGGCGCATCCAGTCATCCGACCGGATCCTCGACCTTGCCGCCGAGAAGGAGCGCAACGTTGAGCGGCAGCGCCAACCTTCGCAGGATGACGCGGCGCGGAGGGCAATCAGGCGGCAGTTGCAGCGAGTGGACCCGGGCGGATAATTAAGACTTCCTCGCCAGCCGTAGAGTGTATCAGGTTGCGCCGAAATGCGGTGCGGAAGCCGGATGCGGTCGTGCAAGCGTCACGATTCGCCGTCGCTAAAGCGCCACCTGCCGCGCCACCTCTACGAATTGCGCCGGCGGGAGATCGAACCTGTCCGAAGCGCGGAGCGCGTTCCGATACATGAACGAGAACAAATTCCGCTGCCACATCGATAGCCGCGGGTGGGAGGGGTTTTGGATCACCTCGTCCCGGGAGGAGAAATATACGGCCCCGTCCAAATCCAGCGGGCAGCCTTGGGACAAGGCGGCGGCCAGGGCGGTGCGTAACGTCGGGATTTCCATGAAGCCGTAGCGCACCGTCACGTGCCAGAACCCGCCGGGGAGGCAGTGCACCGTGGCGCGGTCATGGTCCTCCACGCGCGGTGTTTCGGTGAAGAATACCGTAAGGCCCAGCACCGTTTCCTGTAGCGCCTTCATCTGTTTCACGTGGCAGGCGACGACGGGGGGGATCAGTTCGTCCATGCGGCTGAGGAAGACGGCGGTGCCGGGGACGCGGGGGATGTGTTCGTCGCGGATGCGTGCGGCGAACACTTCGGGCGTTTCGGCCCCCTCGGATAGGCGGCTTCGCAGCGCGACCACGCCGACCCGCCAGGTGACCATGACGGTGAATAGCAGCGCGCCCAGCACGAGCGGGATCCAGCCGCCGTCCAGGATTTTCAGCAGATTGGCACCGAAAAATGCCAGGTCGAGAACGAGGAACCCGCCCGCCACCGCATACGCCACCACCAGCGGCCAGCGCCACGCCTTGACCATCACGTCGAACAACAGCGCGGTAGTCAGCAGCATCGTCGTGCTCACCGCCGTGCCATACGCTCCCGCCAATTTGTCGGAGGAGCCGAAGCCGAAGGTGAGCGCCAGGGTGCAGACCATCATGACCCAGTTCACGACGGGCACGTAGATTTGGCCATACTCCTCGCTGGAGGTCTGGCGGATGCGCAAACCGGGGAAGAAGCCGAGCTGCATGGCTTGCCGGGTGAGTGAGAACGCGCCGGTGATGATGGCCTGGCTGGCGATAATGGTGGCGAGCATCGCCAGCACCACCAGCGGCACCACCGCCCAGGACGGTGCCAGCTTGAAGAACGGGTTGCCGTCCAGATCCGGCGTCTCCAGCAACAACGCCGTCTGCCCGGCGTAACTCAATAGCAGCGCCGGCAGCACCAAGCTGAACCACGCGAACCGGATCGGACGGCGCCCGATATGGCCCATGTCGGCATACAGCGCCTCACCACCGGTGATCGCCAGGAACACGCCGCCCAACGCCACGAAACTATGCCAGCGATGCGCGATCAGGAAGTGCACGGCATAGGTGGGGCTGAGCGCCACCAGCACATCGGGACGGCGTAGGATCTGCGCCACGCCCAAGAGGCCGATGATGACGAACCACACCAGCATGATGGGTCCGAAAATACGCCCGATCTTGGCGGTGCCGACGGCCTGAAACCCGAACAGCCCGACCAGGATCACCAGCGCGGCCGGCACGATGTAGGGCTTGAACTGGTCGGTCACGACATTGATGCCCTCGAGCGCACTCAGCACCGAGATGGCGGGGGTAATAATGCCGTCACCGTAAATCAGCGCGGCGCCGAATAGGCCCATGACGGTCAGCAGGCCGAGCCTGCGCGTATCGCCGGCCACGATCGCCATGAGGGCGAGGATGCCGCCCTCACCATGGTTGTCCGCCCGCATCACCACGAGGCAGTATTTGACGGAGACGGTGAGGATCAGCGCCCACACCACCAGGGACAGCAGGCCCAGCGCCTCCGTCACGCTCGCCTTGCCGCCGAGGGTGCCGACCAGGGTTTGATAGGTATAAAGCGGGCTGGTGCCGAGGTCGCCATAGACGATGCCGAGTGCGGCCAGCATGAGCCCGGTTTGGGCGGGCTTTTCGGTGATGGTGGGTTTATCGATCACGTCACTCATTTCGGCGGCAACCGGACGGCACCGTCGAGCCGGATGGTCTCACCGTTCAGCATCGTATTCTCCATAATGTGCCGCACCAGGGCGGCGAATTCATGCGCATGACCCAGCCGGGGCGGGAACGGGACGGACGCGCCGAGTGCGGCCTGCATTTCGGGGGATAGGCCCAGCATCATGGGCGTTTCGAACAGGCCGGGGGCGATCGTGACCACGCGGATGCCGTCCCGCGCCAATTCGCGCGCGATCGGCAACGTCATGCCGACCACGCCGCCCTTGCTGGCCGCATACGCGGCCTGCCCGATCTGCCCGTCATAGGCGGCGATGGAGGCGGTGTTGACGATGACGCCCCGCTCGCCGTCCGTGGGGTGCGAGCGGGCGATGGCCTGGGCCGCGAGGCGGATCATGTTGAAGGTGCCGATGAGGTTCACGCCGATCACACGGGCGAAGCTGTCCAGCGCATGCGGACCTGCTTTGCCCGCCACCCGCTCACCGATGACGATGCCGGCGCAGTTGACCAGGCCGTGGAGGGCCCCGAATTCCTGCAGCGCCCGGTCGATTGCCGCCTGACCTTGCTCGGGCGAGGTCACGTCCGTCCGGAGATAAACGCCCCCCAATTCTGCCGCCAGCGCGCTGCCGTCGGCCAAGTCCGCGATCAGCACGCGCCCCCCGGCCCCGGCCAGCATGCGCGCCGTGCCCGCGCCCAACCCGGACGCGCCGCCGGTGACGATGAACGCCCGGGCCTTGATGTGCATAAGTTCTCCTGTGCCCAACCCGGGCGGTGTGGCAGCATAACCGTCCTGTCGCGAACGCATCAACCGCCCCGGAGATTCTCAGGACCGTCGCCGGGTGGGGTTCAGCCCAATGAGAAGGGGACGCTCGCAAGCTTTCGTTCGCTAATTTGAGCTTCGAGCCGCCTTGGTGCCCGGTATCAGGAGGGGGAATGCAGCTTGTCACCATTCACGCTGCGAAGACTCACCTATCCCGGCTGATCGAGGCGGCGCTTATTGGAGAGGATGTCGTCATTTCTCGTGGCAGCACGCCCGTCGTGCGCCTCGTTGCGGTCATCGAGCAACCGTTTCGAATCGGGCTGCTGGCTGGTCAGGTCATTATCGCCGCTCCACCCACCCTATTTGCCAGCGGAGGCGGCTTGCTACGGCGGTTCGGCCCATCGTTTGTGTTGTCGGGGAAGTGGTGGGCTGACGCCCTCGCTACTAAGGTTTTGACGCTCAGTATGCGGGGCGGCCCTTCCGTTCGCGCTTAGTGCGGCGCGGGCGCGGAGGGTGGCGATGTCGGCGGGGGTGCGGCGCTCCCAGACGTAGGAGCGGGACTGATAGGCGATTCCGAGGTCGCGGGCGAGTTCTTCGATGATCTCGTCGATGGGGCGGGTTCGGAGGTCGCGCTCGAAACCGGCGTCGTCGAGGCGTTCGTGGAGTTCGTTGTAGAGGATTTCGGTGTCGGTCTTGGGGCCGCGCTTGGCTTCGATGGCGTCTTCCACGCCGCGGATTATTTTCTCGCGGGCTTGGGTGCGATCGGCTGTGGGGGTGCGGGCTTTGGGGGGGTTGGTGGCGATGTGCCGGGCTAGGGCGATGGTGCGGCGGATGGTGCGGGCGATGCGGTCGAAGGGGATTGTCAGGTCGAATTCGGGCTGTTTGGCCGCGCGTTCGCGAAGTTGGCGGGCGAGCTCTGCGCCGTGGTCGATGAGGTCGTGGAGGATTGCGCGGTAGTAGGCGTCATCGTCCTGGTGTGAGGCGGGTTGTGATTGGGGAGGGGTGGGGGTGGGGTGCATGA
>JAYVOF010000190.1:0-9894 GCA_043758105.1 Rhodospirillales bacterium
GTCTACGGACCACACGCACCCGCCGCCAACCTACCAATGGAAACCAACCAAAGCCGATCGGGAGGCCGGCCTCGCTATCATGCGGTTACGATCTTCCACACGGAGACAGAGATGGATCAAATCACCACCCTTAGCCTTGACCAATACTCGTTGGTCTACAACGCGCTATCGTTCACGATCGCCATCATGGGCGCCTCCACGATATTCTTCTTTCTTCGGAGCTTCCAGGTCGGTGCTCAGTATCGCACGGCGATTACCATCACGGGCTTGGTCACGTTAATCGCTTGCTATCACTATTTCCGCATTTTCTCATCATGGGAAGCCGCCTTCACGGTGGTCGGCGGTGTCGTCAAGCCGACCGGACAAGCCTTCAACGACGCTTACCGCTACGTTGACTGGCTACTGACCGTGCCATTGCTGCTCGTCGAGCTCATCCTCGTCATGCGGCTACCGCAAGACCAGACCGTCAAGATGAGCATTAAGCTCGGGGCCTTGGCGGCGCTGATGGTGATCCTGGGCTATCCGGGCGAAGTGTCCAGCACCGTCAGCGGGCGGTGGCTGTGGTGGGCGGCTGCGATGATCCCCTTCCTGATCATCGTCTATGATCTCTATGTCGGGCTGAAAGACTCGATAAGTTCGCAGCCGGAATCGGCTCGCGGCCTGATCAGCACGGCACGTTGGCTCACGATCGGTTCATGGACCTTCTACCCGGTCGTGTTCGTTTTGCCGATGCTTGGCCTCACCGGCGGCGGCGCGGCCACGGCAGTTCAGGTCGGCTACACGATCGCCGATATCGTTGCGAAGGCGTTGTTCGGGTTGTTCATCTACCTCATCGCGGTCCGGAAGTCCGAGGCCGATGAAGGTGACCGGGCCCCGGTCGGTGGGCGGCTCGCAACCGGCGACTGACCGTGCAGCCCGGCCGGGCAGTGACGCTCGTCCGGGCGTAGCGCGACAGCCTCTGGATGGCGGTGAGATCGTATCTCCGCCGAGTAACGATAAGCGTAATCCAGCCTGCCTCACCGGCAGATCCGAACGTATAGGCAATACCATGTCAAAACCCGGTCTCGCCCTGGTTGCAGCATCCGGACAATGCAGGCGCGTCAGCCCTCCCGTTGGCTTGTTGGCCGCCCGAGCGGCCGAGGCGCGTGCCAGGCGTTCGACCTCGGACCGTGCGGGTCGTCGTGCCGCGTGACGGCGATGCCTTGCCGCCCGGACGGCAGGTCGTCGTCATCGGGGCCGGGTTTGGCGGAATGGCCGCGGCGTTGCGCGCACGCCGGCTCGGCTTCAGGGTAACCCTCGTCGATCGCATGCCGGCCCTCGGCGGCCGTGCCCGCGTATTTCAACAGGACGGCTTCACCTTCGATGCCGGCCCGACTGTTATCACGGCCCCCCAGCTGATCGAGGAGTTGTTCGCCCTCTTTGGCGAACGGATGGCCGACCATGTCGCCATGTTGCCGGTCCGGCCCTGGTACCGGATCCTATTTGCGGATGGACGAGAGTTCGAGTACGGCAGCTCGGCCGAGGAGATGCGGCACGCCGTCGCGGCCTTCGCGCCCGCAGACCTCGACGGCTACGATCGGCTCATGGAACGCTCCCGAGCGCTGTATGAAATCGGGTTCGACCGTTTTGGCGCGCACTCTTTCCATACGGCCGGTTCGATGATGCGCGCGTTGCCTTCATTGGTGCGGCTCGGCGGCTACCGCTCCGTCTCAGGGCTCGTTGGCTCCTACCTCAAGGACGAAGCGTTGCGGCGCGTCTTCAGCCTGCAACCGCTGCTCGTCGGCGGCCATCCGTTCCGCACGCCGGCGATCTACGCGCTGATCCCGCATCTCGAACAGCGCTGGGGCGTCTGGTTTCCGCGCGGCGGCACGGGTGCGCTGGTGACGGCACTGGAGGGCCTCATGCTCCGCCATGGGATCACGGTGCAGTGCGGCCGCACCGCAACCCGCATCCTGACGGAGCAAGGGCGCGCATCCGGCGTCGAGTTCGAAGATGGTGGGGTAGTGCCGGCCGACATAGTGATCGCCAACGCCGACGCGCCGCAGGTCCACACCGTTCTGGCCGAAAACGCCGGACACCGGCCGTCGCGTGTCGACCGGATGGCATACTCGTTCGGACTGTTCGTGATGTGCTTCGGCACGAACCGCTCTTGGCCCGAGGTCGCGCATCACACGATCGTCCTTGGACAGCGGTGGAAGGCCTTGCTGGACGAAATCTTCGACGGTGGCGCCGTGCCGCCTGATCCCAGCCTGTATCTTCATCGGCCGGCCGCGACAGACCCGAGCCTGCAGCCGCCGGGCCAGGACGGGTTCTACGTGCTTGCGCCGGTGCCGAACCTGCAGGCGCCGATCGACTGGGCGCGTGCGGCGCCCTTGCTCCGCGATCGCGTGATAGCCGCTCTCGAGGAGCGGGTCCTGCCCGGGCTGTCGCAGCACATCGTTACGGAGCGGATCATGACGCCGGTCGACTTCGCGAGCGACTACCTGAGCCGCCACGGCGCCGGGTTCTCGATTGCGCCGACACTGCTGCAATCCGCATGGTTCCGGTTTCACAACCGCGCGCCATTGCCCGGCCTCTATCTGGTTGGGGCCGGGACGCACCCGGGAGCGGGCGTGCCGGGCGTGCTGACGTCCGCCAAGGTGGTGGAAAATCTCCTGAGCACGGAGATCGTGCGGTGAGCGTTGCCGTCCTGGCTCGCTATGGACGGAGCTTCCGCCTCGCGGGCCGGCTGCTGCCGGGTGACACGCTGCGGGACGCTGCGGCGCTCTACGCGTTCTGCCGCCTCGTCGACGATCTCGCGGACGAAACGACCGACTCGATCGCCGCACGCGACGAGCTGCTGAACCTTCGCCGGGCCGTGATCGCCGGCGACTGGACTCACGAGTTTGCCCAACCGTTCCTGGCGCTTCAGGCAAGCCACGGTCTGAGCAGCCGCTCGGCCGCCACCCTGATCGACACCGTGATGCGGGATCTCCAGCCCGTGCGGATCGGCGATGAGGCGGCGCTGATGGACTACGCATACGGCGCCGCCGGAACGGTCGGCGAAATGATGTCCGCGCTTCTGGGCGTTCGCACCCAGCAGGCGCTGCCGCACGCGGTCGACCTCGGCGTGGCCATGCAATTGACCAATATCGCCCGCGACGTGATCGAGGACGCCGGTCGGAGGCGGATCTACCTGCCGGCGGCATGGCTGCCGGACGACCTGACTGCGGACAATCTTCCCCGCCGCGCAGACGCTGTCTATCCGGCGGTGCGGCGGGTGCTGGAATGCGCCGGGAGCCGCTATCGCAGCGGTGCGTGCGGCTTTGCGCATCTGCCGTCACGGGTGCGGCCGGCGATCAGGGCGGCAGCCCGTCTTTATGAAGAGATCGGGTTGCGCATCCTGCGGCAAGGGCCCGCCTATCTACTGGCTGGGCGATGCGTGGTGCCACCGGGCCGCAAGCTTGTCCTGCTCGCATCATGCCTGGTTGGGGCGGACCGTCCGGAGCCTCGGGTTGCCTACCCTGCGTCCATCCCCGACGTTCCGGCGGCCCACGCATGACCACACCGGCTGCCTACGACGTCGCTATCATCGGCGCTGGGCTCGCCGGGCTGAGCCTCGCCGCGCGCTTGGCGGAACCGCCCTTCGCCGGGCTCCGCGTGCTGGTCCTGGAACCGAGGACGCACTACCGACGCGACCGCACATGGTCTTTTTGGGCAATTCAACCGCACCCCTTCCAGGCTGCGGTGGCGGCATCTTGGGAGCGATGGAGCATCGCGGCACCCGATCGCTTGGTAATCCGCAGTGCGCCAGGTGTTCGGTACGAGTCGATCCCGGCGGACCGGTTGTATAGGCTGGCGATCGACCGCATTCATGCCGCCCCGCACATCACGTTCCGCCAAGGCGTGACCGCTCATGCCGAGGAAGATGACGAGGGCGTGCAGCTTCGCTTCGCCGGGGAGACCGCCCGCGCCCGTTTTGCTTTCGACACGCGGCCGCCCGCCAGCCTCGGCGCCCACGGCCCGGCACAAATCTTCTCCGGGTGGGAGATCGAAACCCGGGACGCAGTGTTCGATCCTTCGACCGTCACGCTGATGGATTTCCGGTGCGCTCAAGCGGGGGCTGCCCACTTCACCTATGTTTTGCCCTCCACAACCAGGCGCGCGCTCGTAGAAGACACCTGGTTTGCGCCCTGCGGCCTGCCACCGCCGGATCATCGCACCGCGATCCACAACTACATGCGCGACCGCTATGGCGTGACCGCATTCGACATCTTGTTCGAAGAGCGCGGGGCGCTGCCGATGGACCCGGTCTTTCGGCCGATGGTAGGACGATCGCTGCTGCCGATCGGGACGGCCGGTGGCGGCACCCGGCCCAGTACGGGTTACGCGTTCAACGCCATCCAGGCCCAGTGCGACTCAATCGCGGCCGACCTGATGGCAGATCGCGTGCCCCGCCCCGTCCGCCCGCGACCCGGAATCGTGCAATTGATGGACCGGGTCCTGCTCGACATGCTGGACCGGCGGCCGGAAATGGCCGCGCCCTTGTTCGCGTCACTGTTCGAACGCTGCGACGCGCAGACACTTGTGCGATTTCTCAATGATCGCGCAGGTCTGGCCGACCTTCTGGCAGTCGGCCTGGCGATGCCGTTCCTACCGACAACGCTGGCGACCCTGCAAATGCTTTTCCGACGGAACGAATGGCCGCAGACCGTCATTGCTGGCTGAGGCCGGCGCTTCGGTGGCAGGCCCTGGCGGCAGGCCTGACGCTCGCGCTGTGCTCCGCACTTGCGGCGGTGGGTTTGCAGTTCGATCTGGGGCTGCAGGTCGGCTTGCTGCTCTTAGGCATCGTTCTGGTCGGCTTCCCGCATGGCGCATTCGATCACCTCGTGGCCCGGCCGATCCTAGCGCCACGGCTGGGCCGTTTCTGGTGGGTGCTGTTCGGGCTCGCCTATGTCGGTCTGGCCGGGATCGTATGGCTCGCCTGGATACTTGCGCCCCTGCCGACTTTGATCCTGTTCTTGGCAGGGTCGGTGCTGCACTTCGGCTTGGGCGATACCGAAGACGGCTTGGTGCCGAGCATCGTGCCACGGTGGGCCCCGATACTCACGTATGGTGCGGTGCCCATTTTGCTGTCGGTCGCGTTTCATCCGGCCGAAGCTGGACCGGTGCTTGCCGCGATCGGCGGCGTGGGAGAACCCGCGATGACGGCGGCGCTGTCACGCTCGATATGGCTGGTGCCGCCCTGGGTGGCTGCGATGGCCTGGGTCTGGTATCGCGCTCAGCCGGAGCGGTCTGGCGCGATCGTGACCGCCCTCGCCGCGGCCGGCTTCGTCCTGTTGCCACCCTTGCTAGCGTTCGGCCTATATTTCGGTATGGTGCATTCACCGCGGCATCTGCTGCGTCTCGGCGCTTGGCATGATCCCCACGACCCTGGCCGGGCGGTCCGGTGGGTGGCCCAGGTCGTTGTGCCGGCGGGCCTGGTCTGCGCCTTAGGAATCGTTGGGCTTTCATGGGCAGTGCACGATACAATGATCGGACTATTGGTTCCAACATTTCGAATAATCGCAGCACTTACACTCCCGCATATGATCGTGACGAGCTGGCTCGATCACGATCCAAGACAGAGTACAAACGGTGCTACAAAAGACTGACAATCTATTTTACAGTTTCCTAGCATTATAACCTCCCACCGCGGTAACACTTCGGAGCGAAAGCCTTATCGTGCGATTGTTATCGGTATTTATTAACCCCTCAATTTCTGACTGAGAAGTGACATGAAGATAAAGGATCGGCCAGAGTTGAAGAGAAAGTCACAGGTGTTGACTTTTTCGCCAGGAGATACAGTCTTGACTGCAGTCAAGGTAATGAGCGAGAAGAACTATGGCGCCGCGGTGATCGTGTCGGATGACCGCAAGCCCATCGGTATTGTTACCGAGCGCGACCTGATGCGCCGCTTACTAAACCAGGAACGCGATCCGAGATCTACCAAGCTTTCTGAAATCATGACGACAGACCTTAAGCTAGCGCGTGAAGATGACGACCTACTTGACTGGCTACGGCAAATGTCCAACGACCGATTTCGCCACCTGCCGATAATCGATCAGGACGGCGCACTGGTCAGCATCATGAGCCAGGGCGATTTTGTGAGCTACACCTGGCCGCAGCTGCTCAGTCGCGTCGCTGAACAGACAAAAGCGACGTTTGACATCAATCCGTCAATCTTTACCGCAATCGGTTCTCTTATCGTGGTAATGCTATTTGCGCTTATCACCATCACACTTCGCAGATAGTATAATTTGCGTCAGAAACTATGAAATCGGTCTCGCGTGGCTTCCCTAACGCGGCTACCATCAGCTTCGACGGCGATACCCTTGCAAGACCCGGCAAACCGATATCGCCGTTGCCCAAGTCTGGAATGCTGGCTGACCTGCTCGCGGGATAGGCACTGACGTCTCGTATATAGCCGGGACGGGCCCCCTGAATCACGCTCGAAAACGGACCTTGAACACTGCCTCTGCTTCGACAAACAGCAAATCTCTCGATAGCCATTAGCAGGATTTCCACCCGATGACAGACGAAAAGTCCGACAGCTCGCTGGTCAGACTATCCACTAACCTGTTCAAGCAAATCGAGCATGTCGTTTACGCCGTTCTCGGGATAATGCTCTCCGTCGGTGCCTTTCTTGCACTCGCCGGCGCCGCGTTTCAGGTCTGGCGCGGGATGCTCGATTGGACCAGCTCGGAGGCGATCTTCACGATCGTCGATCGACTCCTGTTCGTCCTCCTGCTGATCGAGGTGCTGCACACCGTCCGAGCCTCCATTCGCAGCGGCGGCCTTACCTGCGAGCCCTTCCTCATCGTCGGCCTCATCGCGTCGATCCGACGCGTGTTGGTCATCACGCTTCAGACCTCGGAGGCCACAAAGCCAGGCGCCTATTCGCCTGAGACGCACGCAATCGTCATCGAAGCTATGACGGAACTGGCCGTTATCGGAGGGCTGATCCTCGTTCTGGTCTTTTCGCTGTTCCTACTGGGGCGCATTCCGAAAAAGGTCACGACCGAGGAGTGAGCTGCGCAGTCACGGGCGCCGGGCGGCCCATGTCTGCCTCGGGTCGGAGAGCGCCACCGTCACCGCGGTCACCAGTCGATAGAGCACGGGTCGGTAGCGGCCCGCCCGCTGTGGATCAAGAAACGGGAGAAAGCAGCGATCGATTCCGGCCTGAGTGTCGGGCGCGGGCCGGTCATCATTGTCTCTGCGCGTGGTTGTTGGGCCGCGATGCGGTATCGCGCGCCCAGCACCTCGGCCTCGGACATCGGGCGCGCCACCCGTTTGCGGCCATGTCGCCCGCCTTGGCCTCGCGCGCGAGGGACGCCGTAAGTCTGGCGTGAAATAGCAATTCCGGATCGACTGCGCCGTGGGCTCAGCTTCGCGGGCGAGATGGTCGGGTTTACGGCTGGTGCCGGCCAAACCGGCCAGGCGGCAGGTAGACTTTCACAATCAGGAACTCGGGTTGTCAGCGTGCTGACACTTTTCTCGGAAGCGCGCGGGGTCAAAACCTATCCTGGTCAATCCCAACGTCAGGTTAGAGTATTTGATCAAAGTATACGACTTAGCCGACGACGCGCCCCCGAGCCTGCGGCATAAGCCGGGTTACGCTCGCATCTTCGCGGTAGCGACGAAGCAAGCGATAACAGTAGGCGCGACAGATGAGCGTTGGTGCACATGGTCGGTATGCGAGCGTGGTAGGGTCCCCGCTCGCTTGGATTCTTGCCCTCATGCCGCACAAACACAATGCCGCCCGCCGCCATCATATTCCGAAGATGGCGTTCAAGGTTGAGAACTGGCCTGCTTATGAAGCTGGGCTGCGTCGGCGCGGCAGTCTGACTTTGTGGATCGAGGATAGCGCGCTGGAAAACTGGCAGACCTGCGGGCCCGGTGGCCAGGCGCGCTATGCCGATGCCGCTATCCAGACAAGCCCTATACTGCGGACTGCGTTCAAGCTGCCGCTGCGCCAGACCGAAGGGCTGATGGCGTCGGTCCTCACGCTGATGAACCAGGCGATCACCGCGCCAGACCACACCACCGTTTGCCGCCGTGCCGTAGCGTTGCCGGTGATCCAGCCAGCGTCTGCATCTGTGCCAAATGGTCCGTTGCACGTGTTAATCGACAGCACCGGCATGCAGGTCTTCGGGGCAGGCCAATGGATGGAGGAGAAGCACGGCGCAAAATCGCGGCGGAAATGGCGCAAGCTGCATCTCGCGGTCGATGCCGGCACCGGCATGATCGTGGCGCACACCCTTACCGAACAGGACACCGATGATCCATCCCAAGGAGCTCCGCTGCTGGACCAGATTGGCGGGCGGATTACCCGGGTTACGGCCGACGCCGCATATGATGGTGACCGACCTACCAGACGATCGCTGGGCATGGCGATGATATCAAAGTGGTAATCCCGCCGCGCTCGACGGCGGTGCCAAGCGGCGAAGCAGGTTCACCGACACAGCGTGATCGCCATCTGGATATGATCTCGGAACAAGGGCGACTGGCCTGACAGGTTGCTAACGACTACGGGCAGCGTTCTCTAGTAGAAACGTCTATGGGTCGCTACAAGGTGCTGATCGGACCTAGGCTTCGGGCCCGCGGCTTTGCTGCGCAGAAGACCGAAGCAGCCATTGGTGTGGCGGTCCTAAACCAGATGCTGGCGGCTGGACGCCCGGATTCTGTTCGTCGCCAGTCGGTCATTGCATAGCAGCTCCGGGTTTGGGGCAATCTCGCTTTCCGTCTCGAAGCGCACCAACGCTCTAACTATGGCTTTGTTACCAGAGGTTTAGGGCAATAGCCTGAGCCATCGCGGCCAATGCGCTGCATAATTCTCCCAAGTCGCGCCAAATAGTGCGGAGAGGTGCGCTTCTTCCCGCTTGATGGCAAGCACCGAGACTGCTTGCGCGGCAACAGCAGCCATCGCCATGAACCACGGATTGGCGAACGCAAAGGCCGCGCCGGCCAACATTATCGTATTGCCAAGATAGATCGGGTTGCGAGAGATCGAGAATGGCCAGGAGGTCACCAGTGCGGTCGCGGGCCGATGCGGCAGGACATTGGTGTGATGACTCCGCATCGCCAGCATGGCCGAGGTTTCAAGACCAAGCCCGACAAGCATCATTACGGCGCCAAGCAGACCGGTTCCGCCAGGAAGAATACTGTCGAGCGGCACCAGCCGTCCCAGCACGACGGCGGCAATTACCGCGCTACCCGCAATGAGTGGTGGCCAGGGGATGGTGTTCGGTGCAGCGACTCTCTCGCGCGGCGTCATCGCGTCACCCGTTCTCGGGCGGCAGCAGGCGCTGGGAACAGAGTATTGCGCTGAACCCCCGATGCCAAATGGGGAAGATTTTGTTTGCGGTCGAATGTGACGACTAGTGCGGTTGCGTCGCGAGAACAAGCAGCTGCGTTTGGAGCGCGACATCCTCTCTCGAGCGGCGGCCTGGCTTGCACGCGAGACCGGAACCATGCCGTCCGGGCCTTCGAATTCACGGGAAGGCATATCGGTTGCCAATGTAACCGCAGAGCAGGATCAACCGTTTCCTGCGGCGAGCATCGTTGCATGGGGTTCGATCTCCTCAACCACCTGCTGAAGCATGTCACGAACCTGTGCGGCGACAACCGCTAGGGCCGGGTTATCGATTGCTTGCATCGACGCGACCGGATCGACGGCGGAGATTTCAACGTGGCCATCCTCGTGCTGCTGGACGACGACATTGCGTGGCAGCATTGTCCCGATCTTATCCTCCGCTCGGAGAGCCTGGAGGGCCACCTCCGGATTGCAGGCACCAAGGATTCGGTAGGGCTTGAAATCGACGCCCAGCTTCTTCTTCAACGTCGATTGCACATCAATCTCCGTCAACACCCCGA
>JAYVOF010000191.1:0-9848 GCA_043758105.1 Rhodospirillales bacterium
GCCGTGGCGCTGGCGCGGCCGGCGGGTCTTCTTAGCTTGTTCCAGCGGCGGTCCGCGTGAGCGCCCTGGCCCTCACCCCAGCCCTCTCCCGCAAGCGGGAGAGGGAGAGGGAGCGTGCGACTTTCTGCTCCCTCTCCCGCTTATGGGAGAGGGCCGGGGTGAGGGTCTAATGACGAGCACAAACCTCGGCGTGGAAAGGGCGCGCACGCTCCGGCGGGATGCAACACCGGCAGAAAAATACCTCTGGCAGGCGTTACGCAATCGGACCGTAGCTGGGGCCAAGTTCCGCAGGCACGTCCTATGCGGGCGCTACATCCTGGATTTCGCCGTCAAAACCGCACATCTCGCCATTGAAATTGACGGCGACTCCCACGCGATGGGTGACGGCCCGGCGCGGGACACCCAGCGCGACGCCTGGCTGGCGGCGGAGGGGTGGCCGGTGCTGCGCTTTACCAACCGGGAGGTTCTCGGCAATTTAGTCGGGGTGCTCCACGCGGTGGAAATGGCGCTCTGCCACCCTCACCCCGGCCCTCTCCCGGAAGAAGGATGACTCTTCTTTGTTTAAATGGGGTCACCAAAACGTTCGGCGGCGTGGCGGCGAACGTTGATATTTCGTTCGGTGTTGCGGAGGGTGAGATCCTGGGGCTCATCGGGCCGAATGGCGCGGGGAAGACCAGCCTGTTCAACGCCATCTCCGGGGAGGTCACGCCGGATCGGGGCACCATTACGCTGGCGGGCCGGCAGATCGGCGGGGCCGGGCCGGTGGCGTGTGCGCGGGCCGGGATCGCGCGGACGTTTCAGGTCGTGCGGTCGTTCGACAGCATGACCGTGCTGGAGAACGTCATGGTCGGCGCGTTTGCCCGGCATCCCGGCGCGCGTGAGGCGATGCGGGAGGCGGAGCGTGTGCTGGATTTTGCCGGGCTCACGCCTCGAACCGACGCGGCGGCGCATGAGCTGACGCCGCCCGAGAAGCGCCGGCTCGAGATCGCGCGGGCGCTTGCCACCGGTCCGCGGTTGCTGCTGCTGGATGAGATGCTGACCGGGCTGACGCCGACCGAGGCGGCGGCGGGGGTGGCGCTCATCCGCGCCGTGCGGGATCAGGGGGTGACGATCGTCATGGTGGAGCACGTGATGGAGGTGGTGCTGCCGCTGGTGGACCGGGTAGTGGTGCTGAATCTGGGGCGGGTGTTGATGCAGGGGTCTCCGGCGCAGGTGGTGAAGAACCCGGACGTGATCCGGGCCTATCTCGGGGACCGTTATGCTGCTTGAGCTGCGGGACGTCTCGGCCAGCTATCGCGGGCTCCGCGCGTTGCAGGGCGTGAGTTTGGCGGTGCAGGCCGGGGAGGTCGTGGCCGTGGTGGGGGCCAACGGCGCGGGGAAGAGCACGCTGCTGCGGGCGATCGCCGGGCTGGTGGCGACGGAGGGGGCGATCCGGTTCGACGGCGCGAGCCTGGCGGGCGTCAAGCCGCATCTTATCACACGGCGCGGCGTGGGGCTGGTGCCGGAGGGGCGGCGGCTGTTTCCGCGGCTTTCGGTCGAGGATAATTTGCGCCTGGGCGCCTATGCACGGCGGGGTGATCCGGGGCGGTTCGCGCCGTTGGACCTTGTGTTCGAGCTGTTTCCGCGACTGCAGGAACGCCTGGCGCAACGGGCGGAGACGCTGTCGGGCGGGGAGCAGCAGATGCTGGCGATCGGACGGGCACTGATGACCCAGCCGCGGCTGTTGATGCTGGACGAACCGAGCCAGGGGATCGCGCCCAAATTGGTGGACGACATCTTCGCCGCGATCGTCCGCATCCGTGATCGTGGCACCACCATTCTGCTGGTTGAGCAGCGGCTGGCGGAAACGCTGGAATTGGCGAGCCGGGCCTATGTGCTGCAGACCGGGCGGATCGTGATGGAGGGTCCGGCGGCGGACATCGCCGCGGATGCGGGGGTGCGCAAGGCGTATTTGGGGATGTAGCGTTACGGCCTGTTGTTTTTTAACACAGAGACACGGAGACACGGAGACGCAGAGGGCACAGAGAGGAAGGGGGTTCAGCCCATCCAATCTCTGTGGCTTTGCTTCTCCGCGTCTCTGTGTTGAAAAACGCCAGGCGCAGTTTCGCCAATAGGAGCGACGTATGACCCTCCCCACCACCATGCGCCACATCGCCCACACCTCCGGCGGGCCGGAGACGATGCACGTCACCACCGGCCCGCTGCCGACGCCGGCGGAGGGGGAGGTGCTGATCCGGGTGATGGCCGCCGGGGTGAACCGTCCGGATGTGGCGCAGCGGATGGGGGCCTATCCGCCGCCGCCCGGCGCCAGTCCGCTGCTGGGGCTCGAGGTTGCCGGGGAGGTCGTGGTGTCGCATGCGCCGGGCTGGGCGGTGGGGGATCGGGTGTGCGGATTGGCCAATGGCGGGGGCTATGCCGAGTATTGCGTGGTGCCGGGCGCGCAATGCCTGCCGTGGCCCGCGGGGTATGACGCGGTGCGGGCGGCGGCGTTGCCGGAAACCTATTTCACCGTTTGGGCCAATCTGTTCCAAATCGGCCGGTTGCAGCGCGGCGAGCGGGCGTTGGTGCATGGGGGCACGAGCGGCATTGGGCTGACGGCGCTGCAATTAGGCCACGAATTCGGCGCCCGCATGATCACGACGGCCGGCAGTGCGGCCAAGTGCGACGCGTGCCTGCGCTATGGGGCCAGTGCCGCCATCAATTATAAGGAGGCGGATTTCGCCCACGCGGTGAAGGAATTCACGGCCGGTGCGGGCGTGGACGTCGTGCTGGACATGGTCGGCGGGCCCTACGTGAAGCAGAATCTACGCAGCCTGGCGCTGGATGGGCGGCTGGTGCTCATTGCGTTTTTAGGCGGCCCGAAGGTGGAGGACATGGATTTCACCACCGTCATGACCCGGCGTCTCACCATCACCGGCAGCACCATGCGGCCGCGCACGGCGGCGCAGAAGGCCGCCATCGCGGACGAATTGCGGGACAAAGTCTGGCCGGTGCTGGATGCCGGGCGATGCGGCCCGGTGATCCACGAGGTGTTCCCGCTGGACCGGGTGGCGGACGCGCACCGCCTGATGGAGAGCAGCGCGCATATCGGTAAAATCATGCTGCAAATCTCGTAAGGGCCGAGGGCGGGCCATGCCGACGGTACTCCGTCGCTCCGGCTTCCGGTTGTATTTTTGGAGCCGAGAGCCGAACGAGCCAACGCACATACATGTGGATCGGGCCGGCGCCTCGGCCAAGGTATGGCTGCAGCCGGTCACTCTGGCGAGCAATGCGGGCTATGCTGCCCACGAGCTCGGCGCTATCCTCACGATTGTTCGCGAACATCAATCCGAATTGTTGGAGGCCTGGCATGAGTTCTTCGGCATTGGCTGAGGGCACCGATTTGCGGATCCGTGACGTCACTCTGACGGACGACGAACTATCGGTCGCTTTAATGGATGGGCGGACCATTACGGTGCCGTTGGCCTGGTATCCTCGGTTGCTCGCGGGAACGGCGGCGGAGCGGGCGTCGTGGCAAATAGCCGGTGCGGGATATGGTATTCATTGGCCCGGGCTGGACGAGGATGTCAGCACGGAAGGCCTGTTAGCGGGGGCACGGGCACCGCGCGGATCGATGAACTGGCGCTCACGTCTTTCGGTCTAAACGGACGAAGGGTGGGGCTTCGGCCGAAACCCCACCCAACTCCCATCCGCTACAGCAGCTCGGTCGCGCTCTTGATTATCTTGTGGACCATGCCGTAGCTGATGGCCTCCTCGGCGGACATCCAGTGGTTCCGGTCGGTGTCCTTCACGACTTTTTCATAGCTCTGCCCGGTTTCACCGGAGATGATGTGGTTGATGCGTTCGCGCATCTTGATGATCTCCCGCGCCTCGATATCGATATCGGTCGCGGGGCCGCGGACGCCGCCCATAGGTTGATGCAGCAGGAAGCGCGTGTTCGGCAGGCACATCCGCCGCTCTTTGGCCCCCGCGAGGAAGATCAATGCGCCGGCGCTTGCGACCCAACCGGTGCCGATCATGCGCACCGGGGCCAGCGCGTCCACGAAGCGAATCATGTCGTGGATGGTGTCGCCGCTTTCGACGTGGCCGCCGGGCGAGTTCACATAAACGTCAATTGGTTTGTCGCTATCCGCGGCTAAGGCGAGCAGACGACCGGTGACATCCCGGGCTACCTTGTCGTTGATGGCCCCGAACACCAGCACCGTCCGGGTCTTGAAGAGCCGGCTTTCGAGTTCGTTGATGGGGGATGACAGGGTCTTATTGTCGCCGGGTTCCTTGGGCTGCGGTCCCTCGGGCTCGGGAACGTTAGGTCCATCGGGGGCATCTGGTTCGTCGTCATCCATACGGATCCGGGCGGAGGGGCGAGCCCGGGCAGAGGAGGAAGGATCGTCGCGTTGGAACAAGGAGACACCTCAGTTTCTAACAGGCCCATATAAATGCGGGTTGCGGCGACAATCGGCAAGCCCGGGATCGATCGTCCGGGGCCCTCCCGGCCAGGTGGCGGGGTAAGCGTTTATTGTCTCAAAATAATAAATGGGTTGATCCTTTGACACAAAGAAACACTTCAAAACTAACAAAGCGTTAAGCCTAGACGTATTAAGGGCCTAACACGCGTCCGTGAGGAGAGAATGATGTCTCAAAGTGGTTGGATCCTCGTCGTCGAAGACAATCCCATCCGTCGCAAGCAGCTCGCCAGCGGTCTCGAGGAGCGGGGGGCGTTTCAGGTCTGCACGGCCGGCACCGTGGCGCAGGCGACGATCCTATTGAATGGGTCGGGTGCGCGATTCGACGCCATCGTCCTCGATGACCAACTCCCGGACGGCACCGGGCGGAACATGTGTGCGGAGATGCGGGGCCGCGGCAACTGGACCCCCCTGATCATGATCTCCAACCGCGCGACCGAGGCCGACGTCGTCCGCAGCTTCGAGGCGGGTGCCGATGACCACGTCGTCCGTCCGAGCGTATCGGAACTCGTGGCCCGGCTTCGCGTCCAGCTGCGCGGCGGAAACGGCTATATTCCAGGGGGGTGGCGGACCCGAAACGATTCGAACGTTCGGCCTCTGCCTTCGGAGGGCAGCGCTCTATCCAGCTGAGCTACGGGTCCAGATCTTCGACATAGCGCAAACTGCACGCCGCCGCAAAGTCCTAACGCGCCGTGCTCCACCATGACGCCGCCGAAAAATCGGCGCCGGACGGAAGCCACGCTGCGGTGTCCCGGGTCCAGGCGATCACGTCCTGGGTGGGCGCCCTGCGGCCCAGGTCACGCAGCAGCAAATGGTAGCCGCCCCAATACAGCCCGCGGCGCACCGAACCCGGCATCGCACCCCACGCGCGCCGGACCGAGCCGGAGGGAACCAGCGTGTCGTGCGCCCCATACAGCACCAGCGTGTTCGCCGGCAGCCGCGCCGCCGCCGCCTGGGCCATGTCCATCAAATCATCGAGGCCGCTTAGCCCATCGAACCGCGTGCGACGAATGGTGAGCGGGTCCCGCGCCAGGGCGATCAGCGCGGCCCGGTTATCGCTCGCCATCACCCGGATCGGCACCTCGCCCCCGGTCACCGTGAGGGAGGGCACCGTATGGGTCACGAGCCAGAGTCCGCTCGTCAGCACCGCGCCCTGCGCTTCCCGGTCCCACACGGCCGGCGACAGCAGGATCCAGCCGGCGAGCGCGGGCCGCGTGTCTTGGCCGGCCAGCGTCATCAGCACCGCGCCCCCCATGCTCTCGCCCATGGCATAGAGCGGCAGGCCGGGATGGCGGCGTCCAAGGTCCTGCAGCATCGCGCCCGCATCGGACACGAGCGTAGCGGCGCCGGGCCAGAACCCGCGTCCGGGCGCGGCGCCGAACCCACGCTGATCCGGCGCATAGACCAGCAACCCATCGGCCGCCAGCACCGGGCCGGGCAGCACCCAGGCGTTCCGGCTGTCGTTGAAGCCATGCAGCGCCAGCACGACGCCCCGCACCGGGCCGTCCGGACGCCACACCCGCACCGGCAGCCGGGCCCCGTCCGGCAGAGTAAATAGCTCTTCCGCGACGGCGTGGGCCGGGCCGAGCGGCGGGAGCGGCTTGAACGATGGCAGACCGGTGCAGGACGTGAGCAGCACCATTGAAACCACGCCCAGCACGCGTATCATGCACCCATCCCACTCGTTCAAGGACCACTATGCCATTTGGCACCGATACGCCCCATCCCGATGTGGGCACGCCTGAGATCATTCACGTCGATGACCGGGTCGTCGCGTGCGATGGCGGGGACGGCCCGCTGGGGCACCCGCGCGTGTTCTTGCGAATCGAGCATCAGCAGACGTTCTGCCCGTGGTGCTCCCGCATCTTCATCCTGAACGAGGGCGCGGGGAACAGCGACCATTAGCGGCACCCCGATGCACCTGGTGCTGATCGACGGCTCGGGCTTCATCTTCCGCGCCTTCCATGCCCTGCCGCCGATGAACCGGGCGGATGGGACGCCCGTGAACGCCGTGTTCGGCTTCACCAACATGCTGGCGCGGCTGCTGCAGAATCATGAGGGCACCCATATCGCCGTCATCTTCGACGCCGGGCGCACGACGTTCCGCAATGAATTGTACAGTGAGTACAAGGCCCATCGGCCGGAACCGGACCCCGATCTCATTCCGCAATTCGCCCTGGTGCGCGAAGCGACGGACGCGTTCGGCGTTGCGGGGATCGAGCTGGCGGGATGGGAGGCGGATGACCTGATCGCGTCCTATGCGTGCGAGGCGGTGCGGCATGGCGGCCGCGTTACCATTGTGAGCTCGGACAAGGACCTCATGCAGCTCGTGAACGAGCATGTGGTGATGCAGGACCCGATCAAGCAGAAGACCATCGGCGCGGCGGAGGTGCTGGAGAAATTCGGCGTGCCGCCCGCGAAAGTTATCGATGTGCAAGCGTTGATGGGTGACAGCGTCGATAACGTGCCCGGCGTGCCCGGCATCGGCCCCAAGAACGCCAGCCAGTTGATCAACGAATTCGGCGACCTCGAAGCCGTGCTGGCGGCCGCCCCCGCCATGAAGCCGGGTAAGCGCCGCGACATGCTGATCCAGCACGCCGACGCGGCGCGGATCAGCCGAAAATTGGTGGAGCTGTGTTGCGAGGTGCCTTTGCCGGTGCCCATCGACACGCTGGTGGCGCGCGATCCGGTGCGCCCGGAACTGGTGACCTGGCTGCTGGCCCAGGGATTCCGCAGCACCGTCAACCGGTTAGGCCTAGAGGGCGCCGCGCCCCCGGTGGTGGAGACGCCGCCGGCCGAGGTGGGTCAAGAAGCGTTTGGCGCGTATGAGTGCGTGACGACCGCCGAACAACTCACCACGTGGATCGCGGCGGCGCACAAAGCCGGCCAGGTTGGCCTGCATGTGCAGGGGGACCGCGTGGACGCGCGCCGGGCGGAGCTGCTAGGCGTGGGCCTGGCGGTGGCGCCCGGCCGGGCCTGCTACGTGCCACTCGGCCATGCGGCGCCGGGCATGTTGGAGGACCCAGCGGTGTTCGCGCAAATCCCGCATGCCCAAGCGCTTGCCCTGCTCGGTCCGCTGCTGGCGGATCCGTCCGTGCTGAAGATCGCGCATGATGCCAAGGCGGCGCTGCTGACCCTGTATCGCGCCGGGCTCACGCTCGCGCCGGTCGATGACGTCATGATGATGTCCTACGCGCAGGAGGCCGGGGCGCACGGCCATACGCTGGTGGATTTGGCCACGCTGCATTTCGCGCATCCGCCGACCGAGCTGGATAAGGTGACCGGCACCGGGCGCGCCCGCCTGCCGATGGCGCAGGTGCCGCCGGCCCGCGCGACCGAGCACGCGGCGGAGGGCGCGGATTTGGCGCTGCGGCTGGCCACCCTGCTCCGCCCCCGGCTCCGCAGCACACGCAGCCTCGCCGCCTATGAGCGGGTGGATCGCTGCCTGCTGCCGGTGCTGATGCGGATGGAGCAGGCCGGGGTGAAGGTGGATGAGCCGGAACTCCGCCGGCTCAGCGCCGATTTCGCCGGTCGGATGGCGGTGATGGAGGCGGAGATCTACGCGGTCGCCGGCCACCCGTTCAACCTTGGTAGTGCCAAGCAAATGGGCGAAGTGCTGTTCGACGAGCAAAAACTGCCGGGCGGTAAGCGCACCCCGTCCGGCACCTGGTCCACCGATGCCGCCCTGCTGGAGGACTTGGCCGAACAGGGCTTTCCGCTGCCGGCCATCATGGTGAAATGGCGGCAGCTGAGTAAGTTGCGCAACACGTATACCGAGGCGCTAGTCGAGGAGATCGACCGCAGCACCGGCCGTGTCCACACCCGCTTCGCCCAGGCGATCGCCAGCACCGGGCGGCTGTCCAGCACCGAGCCGAATTTGCAAAATATCCCGATCCGCACGGAGGAAGGGGCGCGCATCCGGCATGCCTTCGTGGCCGAGCCGGGTCACGTTCTCGTCAGCTGCGACTATTCGCAGATCGAGCTGCGGCTGATGGCGCATGTGGCCGATATCGCCGCGCTGAAGGAGGCGTTCGCCACCGGGCAGGACATCCATGCCCGCACGGCGTCCGAGGTGTTTGGCGTGCCGATCGAGGGCATGGACCGCACCACGCGCAACCGTGCCAAGGCGATCAATTTCGGCATCATCTACGGCATCAGCGCCTTCGGCCTCGCCCGCCAGCTGGGGATCGAGCCCGGGGAGGCCAAGACCTATATCGACGCCTATTTCGAACGCTATCCGGGCATCCGCGCTTATATGGAACGTACGAAGGAGGAGGCGCGCATCCATGGCTATGTGCTAACGCCGTTCGGCCGCCGCTGCTGGGTGCCGGGCATTGCCGATAAGATGATGCAAAAGCGCGCCTATGCCGAGCGGCAGGCGATCAACGCGCCGCTGCAGGGCGGGGCGGCGGACGTGATCAAGGCCGCCATGGTCCGCCTGCCGTCCGCGTTCGCCGCCGCCGGCCTCAGCGCGCGGCTGTTATTGCAGGTGCATGACGAATTGTTGTTCGAGGCATCGGACGCGGAGGCGGCAACCACCGCCGCCGTGGCCAAGCGCGTCATGGAGGGGGCGGCCCAGCTCTCCGTCCCGCTGGTGGTCGAAACCGGATTTGGGCGGAGCTGGGCGGAGGCACACTAACGGACGGGGTCAAATAGCGGGGCCAGCGCCGGCGGCCCCGCTATTCCGGATGCCCCGCTATTCCAGAGCAACGGCTCAGCCCCGCGGCAGCACGTCACCCGTTACGAGCACCCGGGTGGCCCGGGTCCGTGTGGCCCACGCCCGGTTGATCTGCGTCTGGGCATAGACGACCGTGCCCTCATCCGCATGGACCGGCATGGACGCCGCGGTCTGGACCGCCGCCTCCGCACCTGCGGCCGGCGAAAGGGTGGCCAGGGTGGAGAGCTGCACGGTGTTACCGGTCAGTTCCGGATACGCGCTGGAGCCGGTATCGGCCACGAAGGGGGCACCCGAGGTGTGCTGCAGCGCGGCGCGAAAGGCGAACGGGTCACCGCTCCCCTCTCCGGCATAGGCCGGGCCGGCGGCGAGGGCGAAGGGTGCCAGGGCTAGGACGGCGAAGGCAATTTTGCTGTTCATAATCGGTCTCCTGGTTCGGTGGCCGGCTTCAGACCGGTGTCCGGGGCGTTGCCACATCGGTTTGTTACGCCGTCCGCACCGGCTGCGCTGTGCGATGGATCACACTGCGATCGACCGTCGTTGCGCGTTCGGCACCGGCCTTCGGCGGACCCTTGGGATGAAAGTGGCCCTATCACATGGTGGGATGCGAAGCACTACTGCGTCACAATCGTGCTGAAATTCGCGTTTGGTGGCAGCACGGACATCGTGGGAGGGTTTTCACGAGTTCGATGGTCAGCAGGGTTCGCATG
>JAYVOF010000192.1:0-9831 GCA_043758105.1 Rhodospirillales bacterium
CGCGACTGGCCCGCCGCCGAAATGTTCGCCCGCCAAGCCGAGATCACCGGCCCCGTGCTGCAATCGCGCGACGCACGGGAGGGCTCGGCGGCGTTCACCGAACGGCGTCCGCCGGTCTGGACGGGCGCGTAGACAGCCCAAACGGCGGATTGCGCCACATAGGCGTTAAGATAACTGCCGTAAGATGCAATTTATCGTAGGATGTCCACCGTGCCACATTCATTCAGTGCCAGACAGCCCCTCATGGTTCTTCGCCACGTTCTCATCCTCTGTGCAATCGCCGTTCCCACCCGTGCCGAAATGGTGCCGATGTGCGCCCGGCCCGAGGTGCTCGCGCAGGTGGAGGCTAGTTTGCGGTCCCAGGGCAGCACCGCTTCGATCGTGCCGGGCGAGATACGGCAGATGCCCGGTGCTGCACCCCATACGCTCGCCTGCGCCGTGCGGCTGCAACAGGCCGTGATCGACACCAACCGGCGCGGCCTTACCCCCGAGTGGCGCACCGTGGCGTACCCATTCACCGTGCGACAGGGACAGAACGGGCTGTTTGTTGCCGCGCCTCCGGTGCCGCCATGGCTGGACGGAACAGGACCGTAGCCGACCGCACGACCCGCGCCTGATAGCCCTCGTTCAGCATCCGCGTATGCGAGTGATAGTTGCCGACGGCGCGCATCAAGTCGCCCCGGGTCTCATCAAGGTATATCCTGAGAATCAGCCCGGCTGCAGCGACGTTGTAGCAGGGGCTCAGCAGGAGCCGTTCCCGCACGTCTGTCACCCTCAGCCGCGAATAATGGGCCAGGGTCGGCAGCCACAGCGTGTTGATTTGCATGAGACCAAGATCTTCGCTGCCATCCGTGTTGCGGTGCACGGTCCCCAGCATTCCGCCCTCCACCGCCTGAATGGACGGCAGGACCCGCGGCGGCAACCCATAAATCTGCGCCACGAGCGCCATGCAGGCGAGATAGGGGACCGGCATTACCGCTCCAGCCGCAATCCGCGGCGCAACGGCGCGGCAGGGTCGGCCGCGCCGGACGGGCGCAGCCGGCCGAGATCATCCGGTACGCGGGCGGCGTTGATCAGCTGGTCACGCAGATCCTCGGTCAGCGCCCGGGCGTCCCGCTGATCATGGACGACGTGCGGTGTCACCAGCACCAGCAGCTCCGTCCGGCCGCGCTGGTTGTTTTGGGTGCCGGCGAGCAACCCCAAAAGCGGGATGTCCTTGAGGAACGGGATGCCGGAGTTCCCGCGTGAGGCCGTGTCCCGGATGAGCCCCGCCAGCCCGACCGTCTGCCCGTCTTGCACCACCACGCGGCTGCTGACGTTGCGCTGCATAAAGGTGGGGGAGCCGATGCCGGACGTGTTGGCGGCGGGATCGACGTCGCTTACCTCCTGCGAGATATCAAGCGTCACCAGCCCGCCGCTGTTCACCCGGGGCGTCACCTCCATGATGACGCCGGTCTCCCGGTATCCGATGGAGTTGATGATCGGCGCGTTGGTCGAGATCGCGCTTTGCGAGCTGGCCGTCAAGAACGGTACCAGGTTGCCGACCTGCAGCCGCGCCGTCTCGTTATCCAGCACCAGGACTTGGGGGGAGGACAATACCTTGACGTTCGTCACGGATTGCAGGGCGTTCAGCGCCGCATTGCCGTTGTTTGGCCCGCTCAGGACGAAGCCGGGAAAGCCGGAGCCGAACGCACCCGCGGCCGCGCCGGCCGGGCTAAAATTCAGGGCGCCGTTGATGCCGGCCTTGAAGAAGAACTGCGTGCCATATTGCAACGCGTCGTTCAGCGTCACCTCGGCGATCGTGGCGTCGATCCGGACCTGCAACGGCAAGATGTCGATCTTGCGCAGCATCGACAGCACGGTGTCCCGCTCCTGCGGCGTTGCATAGACCAGGATCGCATTGTTCTGCGCGTTGGGAATGATCTTGACCGCGTTGGGATCCTCCCCTGCTCCGGATGACCCGCCGGGCCCGCCCCCGGGGTCGAGCCCACCGAGCAGCGGATTGGCGGGGTTCTGTGCCGGGTCGAGCGGCGGCGGAATCGCCGAGCCTTGACCGAGACCGGCCCCGAGACCGCCCCCGCCTAGACCGCCCCCACCTGGACCGCCCCCGCCGAGGCCACCCCCGCCTAGACCCCCCCCGCCTGGGCCTCCGCCGCCCCGGCCGCCGCCGCCGATCCCGCCGCGGCCCGGGTCCCCGGCATCATTGAACCCGCCGCGCGCGCGGCTGCCGCGGCCTGGCGCGGTGCCGCCAGCGTCACGCGAGCTTGGAACAGCCGTAATATGGTTTGGCGTGAAGGCCTGTTGCAGAACGTAAGCGATATCGTTCGCACGGCTGTTCTGCAGGTAATAGACGTTCCATCCCCGCAGCGTCTGCCGGCGTCCGCGCTCCACCAGCTCATACACCCGGCGCGCCTCTTCGATATAGCGCGCCTGTCCGGACACCAGCAGGACGGCGTTGATGCGCTCCATCGGCACGACCCGCACGACCCCCGCAAGCGTGCCCCCGCTGCTGCTGCGGAACGCGTCACTCAGCGCGCCGGCGAATTCTTTCGCACCGCCGGACGTCACTGGAAACAGCGCGTAGGACTGCCCGGCCAGCAGATCGACATCAAAGGCCTGCACCAGGCTTTGCAGCGCATCCCGCGTCTGCGGATCGCCGCTGACCAGCAGCACGTTGCGGTCGGGATCGGCCACGATCTTGCCGCCATTGCCGACGAAGGGCTGCAGCACCTTGGCGAGTTCGTCGGCGGCGGCATAGCGCAGCGGGAACACGGCCCCGCCGGAACCGGCATCGCCCGCCAGCACCGGCGCGCCGGCGGCGATGGGCACGACGCGGTATAGGCCGTTCGACTGTACGAGGCTCGCGCCGTTTTGCGCCAGCAGCGCTTGCAGCGCCGGCAAGAGTTGAGAGCGGGCGATGGGCGTGGCGGTGCGCAATGTCACCGTCCCGCGGATCGACGGGTCGATGGTGTAGTTGGCGCGCAGGATGGTGCCGAGTATCTGCGCAATCACCTCGCGCAGGTCGGTGTCGGCGAAATCCAGCGAGATATCGCCGCCCGCGAGCGGGGCGGTCCCGCCCGGCGAAGCGGGTGCCCGCAAAGCCCGTATCCGGCCGGTCGAGATTTGCGGACCGGGCAGCGCGTCCGGACTGCCGATGGCACCATTGATCCGGGCCGTGGCGGTGCCAGAGGTGCCACGCACCGGCGGCAAGGACTGTAGGACTGGCATCTGATTGGCCTCGCAGCCCACGAGGACCAGCGCCAACGCGGCCATGGCGACGCGCCCCGTCATCGCGCGAGCCCGCCCGGCGGACCCATCGCGGGCTCGGCCGGGGCCGCGGCGGCCGACGGGCCGGTGAACGGGCCGGTGAACGGCGACGTGGTCGCGGGTATCGCCTCGCGCTGCGGCGGCGCGGCGCGGCGCCGGTCGAAGGAGGGCCTGAGCACGCGCTCCCCGTCCGGTGCCGATACCGTCACCTCGCCGGCCTGGATCCGGCGCACCGTGAGGCCATCGACCGCCATGCCTTCGCGCGCCACCACGCCCGCCCCGCCCTGGGCCGGCACCAGAATCGCGCTACGGTCCGCCCCATTGACGAGGATGCCCGCCAGGCGCGGCAGGCTGGGGGCGGCCGCCACGGCAAGCTCCGGCCGCGGCTCCGGACGGCGGCCGCGGGTGAACAGCGGGCGCGCCAGCACGGCCTCGAGCGGGGGCACCGGCGCACGGGCGGGAACGTCATTGGATGCGGCACCCGGCACAATTGCCGCGCTCGGCCGGAGCTCCAACTCTGGGTCGTCCGTCAGAGTCTGCACCTCGACCGCGAGCAACGCCGCGAGGACGGCGCCGCAGCCCAGCCATGCCGTAAGCCCCGCGCCGCTCATGCGCCGTCATCCCCGGCGCGGAAGCCGGACACGGTAAGGCTGGCGTCGATTGGATTGTCAGACCCCATGCCCGCCATGCGTCCGCCATGCAGTTGCAGATCATCGATGAGCAAACCCGGCTGTGTGTCCGTCACAGCCTGCAGCACGCGCAACAGCCCGGGCCACGGTGCCGAGAGCGCGACGCGGACCGAGATCCGGCGGAACGTGCCGGCTGGTTCGGCCGCAAGCGTCTCCGCGCTGTTCAGCGTCGCACCGGATTGCGCGGCCATCTCCTGGATCAGTTGCTGCAGCGCGGCACCGGCGATGGCGTCGCTGCTGCCGCCGAGCAGTGGGGCGGCGGACGGGCGCGGGGCGGGGTTCGTGCTGGTCCGCCGCAACGCCGGCAGCGCACCGGCGACTTGAGCCATTCGTGCCGCAAGGGCCTGGCGCTGTAACAAATTCGCCGCCCGGTCCGCATATAGCTCCAGCAACGGGGCGCCCACGGCCTGCCACGCTGCCGCGCCGGCCACCACTGCCAGGGCTAATGCAAGAGCCTGTCCGGCCCGGCCCGTGGGGAGGGAGGAAACGGACGCCATCCTACGGGGCAATGCTGGCACGAATGGAGAAGCCCTCGGCCCCGCCGCCCAGCGTACGCGTAACCGGCGCGGCGAAGGAGGGGTTCAGGAATCCAGGCTCGGCCGCGAGCGTCGCGATAAGACGCGTGGCCGCCGCGGACTCGCCGGTGATCGTCAGGGCGCGGCTGCGCAGCACAAGGTCGGTCAGATGGGTATCGTCCGGCAGGGCGGCGGTCAGTGTGGCCAGCACGCTTAAGGCGTCACCGGCTTTGGCGCGGGCCGCCTGCATCACGTCCGTCGTGGCGGCACGCTCCACGACCGTCCGGCGCATCGCCTCCGCCTCCGCCACTTGGGGCTTAAGGATTGCGATCCGCGCCTCCACCCGTGCCATGGCGCGATCCTGGGCCACAAACGGTACAATCACGAGAGCCGTGACGAGGGCCGCGCATAGCGCACCCGCCAGGGCCGGGCCACGCCGGGCGGCCCAGCCCTGGCGCCGGTGCGCCAGTGCCACGTGCCGCCATCCGCCAGGAACCGCGGTTTCTAGCGCCACAGGATGCAGCCCGGACGGTTGCAGCGCGGTGAGGAGGGGCTGCACCTGAGCCCGCAAAATCAGTGACAACCTGATGCCGCACCGTCCGGCGGGCACGTCGTGCAGGGCAGAGGACCAGGTCCAGAACAGCGCATCGGCTTTGAATGGCGTGAGACGGTCCATTTCATACGTGAGGACGCGCTCCGGCTCCCGCGCGGCGGCGAGCGGCAGCGTGACGGTCTGTTCCAGGAGGAACCGCTGCGGCAGACGGAGCAGGAGGGGGAGGCGGCTTGTTCCAGCACCCTGCCGGACGGCGGCCAGATGCGTAAACTGCCCGATGGATGTGTCGATCCCCCGCCGCCGTGTAAAGAGGGAGTACATACCAACCGGCTCGTCTGGATCAACAGCAATGATGATAGCACGATCAGACCAAGGATCGGCAGTCCTTAGTCTCGCTGGAATTAGTGTAAGCAAATGCTTACCCCACCATACCAGGAAGTCGGAGATCATAAACGACGGTAACCCTTCTACCAAAGTCCCACGGATGTAGCGTATTGTCCAACCGGGGGGAATACAGAACGATTGTTAAATTGTGTCAGTTTAGAGACTCGAGCCGCCGTTAGGGTGTCCCGCCGTTAATTCGCCAGGTCATTCAGTCCTAGCATGGCGAGCAGCAGCGCCGATACAATGCCGGCGATCGCCCCCCCCATCACGATGGTGATGGTGGGAACCAGCAAGCCCACGAGCCGCTGCAGCAGCAGCCGGGTTCGCTCCTCATGAATGTCGGCCGCCCGCAGCGCCATGGGCCCCAACTGCGCCGTTTCCTCCCCCAGCCGCAACAAATAGCCGGTGCGGACGGGAAACAGCCCGGAGGCGGCGATCGGCTGAGCCAGGCCCGCGCCCCCTTTGGCGACGCGGGCCGCCTCCTGAACCGCTAGCATCCCGGCGCGGTTGCCGATCACGTCCTGCACGATGCCCATCGCCGTGAGGAGGGGCACCCCATTGGTCAACAGCGTGCCGAGCGTTCGGGTGAACCGCGCGGCCATCACCTCCCGCAGGAGCACGCCCGCCACCGGGAGACGCAACATCCCACGATCCGCCGCGAGCCGGGGGCCAGGGCGGCGGAGCGCCTGCCGGACGGCCATCCCCATCAGCCCCAGCAGGACCAGGGCCGGCAGGCCATAGGCCGACAGGGCCTGCCCAGCCCCGATCAGCAGCCGGGTGGGCAGCGGCAGCGCCACACCATTCTGTTCGAATAGCGGCACGAATTGGGGCAGCACGCTGGTGAGCAGCAGCGCGATGGAGGCGATGGCGGCCACAAGCAGCAGCGCCGGAGACACGAGCGCGGACAGAATGCCCGACGCGAGCGCCCGCTCCCGCTCCAGCAGCGTCGCCAGCCGCTCCAGCGTCGGGCCGAGCGTGCCGCCCGCCTCTCCCGCCCGCACCAACCCGACATAGAGGCGGGAGAAGCTGCCGGGATGGCGGCCGAGCGCACTCGCCAGCGAACCGCCGTCCCGCACCGTCTGACGCAGCGCATCCACCGTGCGGCGGACGCGGGGGCGCGGTGCCGTCTCGACCAAAAAGCGCAGGCTTCGGTCAAGGTCCTGACCGGCCGACAGCATGATCGACAGCTCCCGCGTTATTTCCGTCACGTCTTGCCGGCTGAGGTTCCGGCGGCCGATCTCTTGGTTCAGCAGGCCGGTCCAGCCGCCGGCCGGTTCGGCGCGCATGGGGATGCTGCCGGCCCGCTGCAGCCGCAACACCACGTCCGCCTCGGTCGGCGCTTCCATCTGGCCGCGGATGGTCTGCCCGGCTGGATCGATCGCAGTGTATCGGAAGGCCGGCACATCGTCTCCGTGGTTGGTGGCTGGGGTTGGTGGCTGGGGTTGAAGGCTGGGGTTGGTGGCAACGTCCGGTTCGGTATACACCCAAATGGGAACGGGCGGGGAGTTGGCATGGACGTGACCGGTGCCATTCCACTGCTGTTTGCCCCGTTCATCGGCAGCTTCATGGGGGTGCTGGTCCGGCGCCTGCCGGCGGGGCAGCCGATCGGGTTCACCCGCTCAGCCTGCGAGGGGTGCGGACAAACGATCCTAGCGCGCGATCTGGTGCCGCTGCTGAGTCATATGCGGCTGCGCGGACGGTGCCGGGCCTGCGGCGGGCCGATCGCCGGCTTCCATTGGCGGATCGAGGCCGCGGCGGCCGGCGTGGCAGCGTGGGCGCTGCTGGCCGACCCTGGCCGTGTCTGGGTGGACTGCCTGCTGGGCTGGACTCTGCTGACGCTCGCATGGATCGACTGGGACAGCCTTCGCCTGCCGGATGTTCTCACGCTGCCGCTGCTGGCCGCCGGCCTGGTGCTGACGGCGTGGCAGGAGCCGGACGCGGCGGCGGACCACACGCTCGCCGCGCTGCTGGGCTATGCCCTGTTCCGCGCGGTGTCGCTGGTCTACCGGCGGCTCCGGGGCCGGGAGGGGCTGGGCGAGGGCGATGCCAAGGTGCTGGCGGCGCTCGGCGCTTGGCTGGGGCTCGACGGGTTGTCGTTTGTCATGCCGGGCGCGGCGCTGGCAGGGCTCGGCCTGGCGCTGCTGATGCGGGGGCGGGGCCACGAGGTCTCGGGTCAGACCGCCATCCCATTTGGAACGTGCCTGGCCCTGGCCGGTTGGATCGTCCGCCTGTACGGTTAATTCTCGGCGCGGATGCTGCGCACCACCTCCTCGATCGTCGTCTCCCCGCGCAGTGCCGCCTGTAGTCCGGCGTCGAACATGGTCACCATCCCGGACGCCACGGCCGCGCGCTCGATTTCGGTGTGTTCTGCCCGGCTGAAGATCAGCCGTTCGATCTCCGGGTTGGGCCGCAGGAACTCGGCGATGGCCTGCCGCCCGCGATAGCCGGTCTGCCGGCACTGTGCGCAGCCGACGGGATGCCACAGCCGCAGCGGACCGTCCGGTTGGTGGCGGTGGAGGCCGAAGCGCTGCACCAGCTCGGGGGCCGCCGGCTCCACCCGCGCACAGGCCGGGCAGAGCCGCCGCACCAGCCGCTGCGCCAGCACCCCGCGTAGCACGGCGGTCAGCAGGTAGTCCTCGAGCCCCATGTCCCGCAGGCGGGAGATGGTCGCCGCCGCCGAATTGGTGTGCACCGTGGACAGCACGAGGTGCCCGGTGAGCGCCGCCTGCACGGCGATCTGCGCCGTTTCAAGATCGCGGATCTCACCCACCATGATCACATCCGGGTCCTGCCGCAGGATCGAACGCAGCAATGCCGCAAAGCTGAGGCCGATGCCGGGCTTGACCTGAATCTGGTTCACGCCCGTCAGCTGGTATTCGATCGGGTCTTCGACGGTCACCACCTTCCGCGCGACCGAGTTCAGGGACAGCAATCCGGTATAGAGCGTGGTGGTCTTCCCGCTGCCGGTCGGGCCCGTGACCAGCACGATGCCGTTCGGCAGATCAAGCGCCAGATCGATCGCCGTAATCACCGGCGCGGACAGGCCGAGCCGTGCATAGTCGAACGCCACGGTACTCCGGTCCAGCACGCGCAACACGACCGTTTCCCCATACAGCGACGGGATGGTGGAGACGCGGAAATCGACCTCCGTCCCGCGTACCGCGAGTTTGATCCGGCCATCCTGCGGCAGCCGCCGCTCTGCGATATCCAGCTGCGCCATAATTTTGATACGGGACGTGATCGCCGCGGCGAGGCGTGCGGGCGGGCTTTCGGCCTCCTGCAACACGCCGTCATAGCGGTAACGGATGCGCAAACGGTCCTCGAACGGTTCGACGTGGATGTCCGATGCCTGGGTCTCGACCGCGCGTCCGATCATGGCATTCACCATCCGGATGACCGGGGCTTCGCTCGCCAGGTCCTTTAACCGCTCGGTATCATCCTCGCTCGCCTCCGCCGGGGCGTCCGGGGCGTCGGGCGGGGGGGCGATTTCGGCATAGAGCCGGTCCATGGCGGCATCGAGCTCGATCGGGACGCCCACCAGCAACCTCACCGGGCACCCGGCCGCGGCGGCGATCGCGGCGGGGGTGAAGGTATCGAGCGGATCGGCGACGGCGACCCATAGCGTACCCTGGTCCTCGCTCACCGGCAGCGCACGGGCGTGGCGGAGAAAGCGGGGCGACAATTCCCCGGCATAGAGCGGCGCATCGGACGGATACCGGCCCGGGCCGGCGATTTCGAGCCCGAGTAGGGCCGCGTAGCAGTCCGCCAGGCCGCGCTCGGTCACCAAGCCCAGTTGGATGAGCACCTTGTCCAGCCGTGCGCCGGCCTCATTCGCGACGCGGCGGGCGCGCTCGATGCTGCGCGGGTCGCAATGGCCGCGATCGACCAGCAACGCAGCCAGGGCCAGCAGGGGATCGGCGGGTGTGAGGGCCGGGATCGTGTCCATGTAGAGGGCCTTGGCTACCTTTCAATACTATAGGCACGTGCCCCGCGAAACGCGACGTGGCCGACCCCGGTTTTCACGGATTGCAGATCAGATCCGCTGCAGCCTCGCCTGCCGCGCCGTTGGGACCGCGGGAGCACAAGTCGAACTCATGGCCGGCCCGGGTGGCCGGGCTGCGGTACAGGTAGGGACGGTTCCAGGGATCGATCGGCTGACCGTCGCCTTTCAAATACGGCCCGTTCCATCCCGGCATGTTTCCGGGCCGGGAATTGAGGGCGAGCAGCCCCTGGTCCGTGGAGGGATACGTGCCGATGTCCAGCTTATACAAATCGAGCACCGAGCTGAGCCGCTCGATCGACTGTTTGGCGACCGACGCCTTGGCCCCGCCAAGCTGCCGCAGCGCCGCCGGGGCCACCAGCCCGATCAGCAGGCCGAGAATCGCGATCACCACCAAGATCTCCAGCAGCGTAAACCCGGCCT
>JAYVOF010000193.1:0-24639 GCA_043758105.1 Rhodospirillales bacterium
ACGCATATCTATGCCAACAGCCATTACGTGACGCCCCGGCCGACGCTGGCGCAGGCGATCAAGGACATCAAGATCGAACTGCAAGACCGGCTCAAGCAATTCACCGCCGAGGGCAAGCTGTTGGAGGCCGAGCGGCTGCAGCAGCGCTGCACCTTCGATATCGAGATGATCGAAACCACCGGATCCTGTAAGTCGATCGAGAACTATTCACGCTATCTGTCGGGACGGAAAACGGGGGAGCCGCCGCCCACGCTGTTCGAATACTTACCGGAGAACGCACTATTGATCGTGGATGAGAGCCACGTGACCGTGCCGCAGATCGGCGGCATGGCGCGCGGCGACGCGGCGCGGAAGGGCGTGCTCAGCGAATTCGGCTTCCGCCTGCCGTCCTGCCTCGATAATCGTCCACTGCGTTTCGAGGAATGGGACAGCTTCCGCCCGCAAACGGTATTCGTAAGCGCGACGCCGGGTCCGTGGGAGATGGAGCGCACGGGGGGTGCGTTCGCCGAGCAGGTCATCCGCCCCACCGGTCTGATCGACCCGATGACGGAAATCCGCCCGGTCGAGCGCCAGGTGGACGATCTGCTGCATGAAGCGAGGCTCGTGATCGGCAAGGGTGGGCGCATCCTGGTCACCACGCTAACCAAGCGTATGGCCGAAGATCTCACCGAGTATATGACCGAGAACGGGATCAAGGTCCGCTACCTGCATTCCGACGTGGATACGCTGGAGCGGATCGAGATCATCCGCGACCTGCGCCTCGGGGTGTTCGATGTGCTGATCGGCATCAACCTGCTGCGGGAGGGATTGGATATCCCGGAATGCGCCCTGGTGGCGATTTTGGACGCGGATAAGGAGGGGTTCCTGCGCAGCCATACCTCGCTCGTGCAGACCATCGGCCGCGCCGCGCGCAACGTGGACGGGCGGGTAATCCTGTATGCGGACGTGATGACCCGGTCGTTGCGGTCCGCGATCGAGGAGACGGACCGGCGCCGGGTGAAGCAGGTCGCGTATAACGAGGCGCACGGCATCACCCCCACCAGCGTCCGCAGCCATATCGGCGAGGCGCTGCAGAGCGTCTATGAGCAGGATTACGTGACGGTGGCGCCGGTGAAGGACAGCGCCATCACCGATTTCGTCGGCAAGGATTTGAAATCCGCCATCGCCGACCTCGAAAAGCGGATGCGCGCCGCCGCCGCCGATTTGGAGTTCGAGACCGCCGGGCGGCTGCGCGACGAGATCAAGCGGCTGGAGGCGCTGGACCTCGGCCTGCCGCCGCCCCCTGCCAGTAGCGCCTTCACCCGGACGAAGAAGGACATGACGCCGCAACCGCTCGGACCCGGCGGCGGCGGGTGGGATCCCGATAAGCGGAAAGGCGGGCGAAAGCGGGGCCGGTAACCGCTCAGCGTGAAGGTTCTGGAGGTGACCAACGTCGATTTCTCGCTGCGGCATTTCCTGATGCCGCTCATGCAGGCGGGGGCGGGGCGCGGGCATGAAATGGTGGGGGTCAGCGCGGACGGCGCGTTGCTGGACGAGGTCCGCGCCACGGGCCTGCGCGTGATCGCGGTGCCGCTCGCGCGCAGCCTGTCGCCCCCGGCGCAATGGCGGGCATTTCGCGCGCTGCTGACCGTGATCCGGGCCGAGCGTCCGGACCTGGTGCATGCGCATATGCCCATCAGCGGCTTTCTGGCACGGCTCGCCGCCCGCGTCGCCGGGGTGCCGCGTGTGGCCTATACGTGTCACGGTTTCCTGTTCAACCAGCCCGGACCCTGGTGGCGCCGGGCGCTGGCGCTGGTGATCGAATGGACCGGCGGGCGGCTCACGGACCTCACGCTCACCGTCTCGACCGAAGAGGCGGCAGACGCGCGGCGGCTGTGGATCGACCGGCGGGCTATCGCCGTCGGCAACGGCCGCGACCCGGCACGTTTCCACCCGGACGCCGCCGCCCGTGCCCGGATCCGGGCCGAATTCGGGGTCCCCGGCGACCGCCCGGTCGTGATCATCGTCAGCCGCCTCGTGCGTCACAAAGGCCATCCGGAGCTGCTGGCCGCCATGGCGGAGGTGCCGGAGGCGGAGCTGTGGGTCGTGGGCGACCGGCTGCCGAGCGACCATGGAGAGGATCTCGAGAGCCTGTTCGCCGCGTCACCGCTCGGCTCCCGGCTCCGCCGCCTCGGCTACCGGCGGGACGTTCCGGCTCTGCTGGCGGCCGCCGACGTGTTCGCACTGCCGAGCCATTTCGAGGGTCTGCCGATGTCGGTTATCGAGGCGATGCTGACGGGCCTCCCGGTTGTGGCCACCGCCATCCGGGGCCCGCGGGAGCAGGTGGTGGCCGGGGAGACCGGCCTGCTGGTTCCGCCGATGACCGTCGCACCGCTCGCCGCCGCGCTCCGTACTCTGTGCGCCGATCCGGCCCTTCGTGCCCGCATGGGCGCGGCCGGGCGGGCACGGGCGCTCAGCCTTTATACCGAGGACGCGGTGGTGACCCGCACCCTCGATCTCTTGGGCCTGTGAGGTTTGGGATTGTGAGCCCGATGCGGTAGAGCGCGCGCATGTACACACCGATCCGCCGCGCCCTGCTGTCCGTTTCCGACAAAACCGGCCTGGTGCCGCTGGCCCAGGCGCTGGTGGCCCATGGCGCGGAGCTGCTGTCCACCGGCGGCTCCGCCCGGGCGTTGCGGGAGGCCGGGGTGAAGGTGACGGAGGTGGCCGACCATACCGGGTTCCCGGAAATCCTGGATGGCCGCGTGAAGACGCTAGTGCCGCAGATCCATGGTGGCATCCTGGGCCGCCGCGACGACCCGGACCATCTGGCGCAAATGGCCGAGCACGGCATCCTGCCGATCGACCTGGTGTGCGTGAATTTATATCCGTTCGAGGCGACCGTCGCCTCCGGTGCCGCGCCGGAGGTGTGCGTGGAAAACATCGACATCGGCGGCCCCGCGCTGATCCGGGCGGCGGCCAAGAACCATGACCACGTGGCCGTACTCACCGACTCCGCGCAGTACGAGCGTTTGCTGACGGAGTTGGCGGACGGTGGCACGACGCAGGCTTTCCGCGTGCAATTGGCCGCCGAGGCCTATGCCGGCACCGCCGCCTATGACGCCGCGATCGCCGCGTGGTTCGCGCGGGATATCGCGTTCCCGCCCCGGATGACCGTTACCGGCACGCTGCGCCAGACGCTGCGCTATGGCGAGAACCCGCATCAACAGGCCGCGTTTTATGTGAACGGCACCCGGCCCGGCGTCGCCACAGCCGCGCAGATCCAGGGTAAGGAGCTGTCCTATAACAATTTGAACGACACCGACGCCGCGTTCGAGTGCGTGGCCGAATTCGATCACCCCACGGTCGTGATCGTGAAGCACGCCAACCCGTGCGGCGTGGCGACCGCGGCCACGCTGGCCGAGGCCTGGGCGGCGGCGCTGCGCTGTGACCCGGTATCGGCCTTTGGCGGCATCGTCGCGGTGAACCGCATACTGGACGAGGACGCGGCCAAGCTGATGGCCCAATTATTTACCGAGGTGATCGTGGCCCCGGACGCCACCCCAGGCGCCCAGGCCGTACTGGCGCGCAAGAAGAATTTACGGCTGTTGCTGACCGGCGGCCTGCCGGATCCGGCGGCACCCGGCGTCACGATCCGCACTGTCGCCGGCGGATTCCTGGCGCAATCGCGGGATGCGGGCCGGGTGCGTGCGGATGCACTGCAGGTCGTCACCCAGCGCGCGCCCAACCGGGCGGAGCTGGCGGATTTGCTGTTCGCGTTCCGGGTCTGCAAGCACGTGAAATCCAACGCGATCGTTTACGCCAAGGACGGCGCCACCACGGGCGTGGGCGCCGGGCAGATGTCCCGGGTGGACAGCGCCCGGATCGCGGCCTGGAAGGGTGCCGAGGCGGCGAAGGCGGCCGGAGTGGCGCGTCCGCTCACCGAGGGCAGCGTGGTGGCCTCCGACGCGTTCTTCCCGTTCGCCGATGGGCTCGAGGCCGCGATCGCCGCCGGGGCCACCGCCGTCATCCAGCCCGGCGGCTCCATGCGTGACGCCGAGGTGATCGCCGCGGCGGACCGCGCCGGCATCGCCATGGTGCTGACCGGAATGCGTCACTTCCGGCATTGACCGCGTGGGTCATAAACGATGATCCTCAAGGTCATCGTCATTGCGAGCCGCTTGGCGAAGCAATCCAGGGGCCGCAAGAGCACGTATTGCCCCTCGAGTGCCGCGCCCCAAATGGGGCTCGCAATGACGAGTCTTTTGGTTGATGCCGATGGTATTAGGGAGATGTACATGCAGCCGGTGACCGACGCGGCCCGGTATGACCGGCGCACCATCTGGCTGCATTGGCTCACGGCCGGGCTGGTCGTGGCGCAATGGCTGGGCGCGCAGACGATCGATTGGTTTCCGAGTGGGCCGTGGCGGGTGGATGCCCGGTCGCTGCATATCACGGGCGGTTTGGTGCTGCTGACGATCTTCGCGCTGCGGGTGGTCTGGCGCGCAACGGACGGACGGCGTCTTGCAGCGGCGGATCGGGGAGCCCTTCACGTGGTCGCGAAGGCGACGCATTGGGGGCTCTATGCACTGGTGGCCCTCACGATCGCCCTGGGCATCATGAATGTGTGGGTGCGGGGCGACAGCATTTACAACCTGTTTACCATCCCCAGCATTGCCCCTGGCGATAAGGCGCTGCGTGGCATGATCGAGGACTGGCACGGCACGGCGGCGACCCTCATCCTCGCGTTGGCCGGCCTGCACGCCGGGGCCGCGCTGGTGCACCGGTATGTGTGGAAGGACGGCGTGCTGGGACGCATGCTCATCGCGCGTTCTTCCTCCGGAAGCGGCGGCGGTTAAGCGCGCCGTCCCCGCAACGCCGCGGCCAGGGTGCCGTCGTCCAGCACATCGAGCGCGCCGCCGATCGGCACGCCCTGACCCACGCGGGTCACCACGAGCCCCGGCATTACCCGATGCAGCCGGTCGGTCAGCCAATGCGCGGTCGTGGCCCCATCGACGGTCGCACCCAGCGCCAAGATGACCTCCTGCACCCCCTCGAGCCGCAGCAGCAAACCCTCCACCGCGAGATCTTCCGGACCGGTCCCGCCCAGTGCCGATAGCGTGCCGCCCAGCACGTGATACAGGCCCCGGTGCACGGTGGCCCGCTCGAGTGCCCAAAGGTCGCCCACCCCCTCCACCACGCAAATCAGCCCGCGGTCCCGCTGCGGGTCGGTGCAGACGCCGCAGGGATTGCGGCTGTCCAAATTGCCGCAGTGGCGGCAGGGCTGCACGGCGGCGGCCGCGTTCGTGAGCGCCGCGGCCAAGGGAAGCATCTTCGAATCCGGATTTTGCAGCATTTTCAACGCAGCCCGGCGCGCGCTGCGGGGACCGAGACCGGGAAGTTTAGACAGGAGGGCGATCAGGCTCTCGACTTCCGGGCCGCCCATATCCTGTCGCTCCCGTCGCTAGAACGGCAGCTTGAGCCCCGGCGGGAGCTGCATGCCGCCGGTGGCCTGCTCCATCTCGGACGCCATCACCGATTCGAGCTTACGCCGGGCGTCCGCGTGGGCGGCGACGATCAGGTCTTGCAGCATCTCCATCTCCGCCGGGTCGGCGAGCTTCGGGTCGATTTGCAGGTGTTTCAGCGCGCCCTTACCGGACATCGTGACCGTCACCATCCCGGCGCCCGCGGTGCCCTGGATCTCAAGCGCCTCCATCTTTTCCTGCATCTCGGCCATCTTGGCCTGCATCTGGCTCGCTTGTTTCATCAGGCCGGCTAGGTTCTTCATGGGGCGTCCTCCGTATCGTCGATGGGGGCAAAGTCGCGGATACCGGTCTCATCCAACTCCGGTTCACCCAGCGTTACCAGGCCATATGCGTCCGCGCGGCTGTCTGTCACCGTGGCGATCGTGGCACCGGGGAACGCGTCGAGGATGGCCCGCACCAGCGGGTGCTCCGCGGCACTGGCACGGCGCGCCGTGTCCGCCGCCGCCCCTTGCTCCGCCAGGGTCGGCTCACCCGGCTGTTGCGACAACGCGATGGTCCAGCGGAGGCCGGTTTCGGCGTGCAGCAACGCGGCCAGCCGGGCCGCGAGGTCGCGCGGCGCGGTGGGTTCCTGGCGCAATTCGATGTGCTGCGGCGCGAACCGGACTAGATGGACGGCGTGCAACAATTGCGCATGCAACACCGGCTCCCGCCCGGCGACCAGCTGCGCCACGTCACGGAAGCTTTCCAGCACCGGGCCTGAGGGCGCCGGCCCAGATGGCGCGGGCAACGCCTCGGCCCGCATGCCGCCATTGGCGACCGCGCGCACGCCGCCTCCGCCGCCGCCGCCGCCGCCGCCGCCGCCGCCGCCATCGAACGGTGTGGGGGCCGGGGGACGGGGCGGCGCGGCACCCGCCTCCGTCAGTTTCCGCACCAAATCGCCGGGCGGCGGCAAATCGGCGACGTAGCAGAGCCGGATCAGCACCATCTCCGCCGCCGCCCGGCGATCGGGCGCCAGCTCCACCTCCGACGCGCCTTTCAGCAGCATCTGCCAGGCCCGGCCCAACACCGGCATATCGAGCCGGTCCGCCAACGCACCGCCGCGCACCCGCTCCATCTCCGGCAGCGACGGGCCGGTCTGCAACTCCGGCACGGTCTTGAGCCGGGTCAACGTGTGGGTCAGCTCCAGCAAATCGCCCAGCATGAGACCGAGGTCGGCCCCCCTCTCATGCGCGCGGTCCGTGATCGCCAGCACCCGGTCCGGCTGCCCGGCCATCACCGCCTCCATCAGGTCGAACACGCTAGACCGATCGGCGAGGCCCAGCATGTCCTGCACCGACGCCCCGTCCCCTGCCCCGCTGGCGATCGCCTGGTCCAGCAGCGAGAGCCCGTCCCGCACCGACCCATCGGCCGCGCGGGCGATCAAATCCAGCGCCTCCGGCGCCACCGCGGCGTGCTCCGCCATACAAATGGCGGCGAATTTGGCCGTCATCTCCGCCACCGACACCCGGCGCAAATCGAACCGCTGGCACCGGCTCAGCACCGTCACCGGCACCTTGCGGATTTCGGTGGTCGCAAAAATGAATTTCACGTGCGGCGGCGGCTCCTCCAGCGTTTTCAGCAGCGCGTTGAACGCGTTGCGGGACAGCATGTGGACCTCGTCGATGATGAACACCTTGGTGCGGGCCTGCAGCGGGCGGTAGCGGGCGGCGTCGATCACCTCGCGCATATCGTCCACGCCCGTGCGGCTGGCGGCGTCCATCTCCACCACATCGGGGTGCCGGTCGGCGAGGATCGCCACACAATTGGCGCACACGCCGCAGGGATCCGCGGTGGGCCCGCCCGTGCCATCCGGCCCCACGCAATTCAACGCGCGGGCGATGATCCGCGCCGTCGTGGTCTTACCCACGCCGCGCACGCCGGTGAGCATCCAGGCATGGGCGATGCGGTTCTTGGCAAAGGCGTTGCGCAGAATGCGCACCATCGCCTCCTGACCGATCAGATCGTCGAACGTGACCGGGCGGTATTTGCGGGCCAGCACCCGATAGGGCGTTGGCGGCGCAATAACCGGCTCCGGCTCCGGCTCCCCGAACAGGCCGAGTCCGGCCGGTGGCACCGGCAAAAGATCATCGAGCGTGCCGGACATGATCCCTGACGTGAGATGGGGTGGGAGGCCGGACAATGACCCGGCCGCGATTCGTTGTGGCTGCTTCCTTCCGGATCTGACCAAGTTGGCGAGGCGTCCGTCCGCCGCCGACCTCCCACCGCGAATATCGCCGAGCGGAGGGCTTCACACAAGGGTCCCCCCATGCGAAATCCGGCGCGTGACCGTGATCCTCGCCAGCCGCCCCAACCCCTATACCGGCAGTCCGCTCGACCGCGCGGGGGACCGGCGGGACGACGACGCCTGGATCGCCGACCGCCTGGCGGACCCGGCCAGCCTGTTCGTCCCGGTCTGGCGCGCCCAAACGCTGTTTCAGGGCCTGGACTCCGGACGGCCGGAGGCGGTGTTTCTGACCGGTGAGGCCGCCGGAGCGCTACGTATGGCCGGCGGGCCCTGGGCCTTCTTGGGGCTCATGGGGGATCAGGCGATGTTCGCCGTCGATGTCAGCTCCGTCGAGGATCCCCTTCCGTTGCTGTCGGAGACCATCGGACGGTTCCAGGATTTGCGGATGGTGCCCGCCGGGCTGCCGGACAAGGACGCGGCCATCCTGGCGCATGCGCGCGGCCTGATGCATTGGCGCAACCGGCACAAATTCTGCGGCGTATGCGGCGGCGCGTGTGAACCGCGCAGCGCCGGGCACGCCTATTCCTGCATCGTCTGTGGCGCGCAGCACTTCCCCCGCACCGACCCCGCGGTCATCATGCTGGTGCATCGCGACGACCGCGTGCTGCTGGGTCATTCGCAACGATTTCCCAAGCCCAACATGTATTCGACCCTCGCCGGCTTCGTGGAGCCGGGTGAGAGCCTGGAGGAGGCGGTGGCGCGGGAGGTGCTGGAAGAAAGCGGCGTCCGCGTCGGCACTGTCCGCTATCATTCGAGCCAGCCCTGGCCCTTCCCCAGCTCCGTCATGCTGGGGTTCTATGCCGAGGGGCTGAGCGAGACGATCACGATCGACCCGAACGAGCTGCGTGACGCCCGCTGGTTCACCCGCTCGGAATTACAGGCACCGGACGCGCATGGTTTCAGCCTGCCGCGCCGCGACAGCATCGCCCGGCGCTTGATCGAGGATTGGATGACGCACCGATGACCATGTCCCGGACGCTGGTTTTGGCGGCGTTGCTGCTGTCGGGTTGTGCGTCGCCGGAGCCGCTATCGCCGGAGCAATCGGCCTGCGCCGCCGAAGCCAACCGGGACCCGGCGGTGCACGATCTGCTGATCAAGGGGGCCGGTAGCGAGGAGTTCCGCCAGAACCACACCGATCAGCTACGGCTGACCCGGCAGCGGGCGATGCTGGGATGCCTGCGGTCGCGCGGCCTGATCCTCCCGGGCGGGGTCGAGCCGCAGCGCCCGCTTTAACCTTCCGTCATTGCGAGCCCCGCTTGGGCAAAGCAATCCCGGGGCAACTGTCGCTCGTGCGGCCCCTGGATTGCTTCGCCAAGCGGCTCGCAATGACGGTCTTTGGTTAATGCCGTTTATATTAAACCCGGAACCGCCGTGTCACGTAGGCGAGGCCAGCCAGGGCCAGTGCCATGACCGGCAGCGTCGCCGGCTCCGGCACCGTTTGGGCAAACACGCCGATGCAGCCGGTGGTGCAGTTCGGGAACGCCGTGGTGCCCGCGGTGGCCACGAAGAACTCACCGGAAACCGGGTCGATCGCGACCGAGTGGTCGTTGCCGCCGATCGGCAAAATCTGCAGCGCGAGGGTGGTGGCATCCACGATGCCGACGACCGGCCCACCGACCTGGAAGCGTGCGGCCTCGACGAAGGTGTTGTTCGCCGGGTCGAAGCTGACCTGATCGCCGCCGCTGATGCCGTTCACCAGCGTCAGTTTGCCGGCACCGGCCGGGTCCAGCACCACGCTATGGCCGGCGGTGCCGTCACTGCAGGCCACGAACATGGAGGCCCCGGCACCTTGCGCGAGCCCAGTCGGGCTGCATACGCCAGCGAGGCCCATAGCGTTGAAATCATAGGTGTGCAGCAGGTTTCCGGTGGCGGCATCCAGCTCGATCACGCCGCCCGCCCCGGTGCCGGCGGCGTTGAACGCGGGAATGGCGATGAAATAGGTGCCGCGTGCGGTGTTGAAAATCGTCGCCTCGACCCCGTTGCCGCCGACATCGGGATAGCCGCCCGTGCCGTTCAACAGGATGGAGCGGGTCACGGCGCCGGTCGCATTATTGATCAACGTGACGAACCCGGGGGTGGAGGCGTTGTTCGCCGCCAGGATGGTGTTGGCGGTCGGCGCATAGGCCACGCCATCGACCCGGTTCGGCGGCGTGGGTGTGCCGGTGACCGCCGTGGAGATGCTGCGCGGGGCCCCCTGAACGACGAGCCCGGTGGGGTCCAGGTTGAAGCTGATCAGGGTGCTGGGCCCGTTGCCGGCGATCAGCAGCTTACCGGTCGCGGTATTGCTGATGCTGATGCCGTTCGGCCCGGCGTTGTTGTTACTGGCCGTGGCACCGGAGAACAGCCCGGAGCCGATCCGCTCGACATAGCTATTGGTCTTGGCGGAATACACGTCGATCGCGTTGTTGGACCGGTCGGTCAGGTAATAGAGCTGGTCGGTCTGATCGAAGACCGCGAGGTCGTACCCGGTGAAGGTCACCCCCGGGATGGCGAGCGTCTGTTGGAAGGCATAACTGGGTGACGCAGCGGCTGGGGCGGCACTCGCAAGAATGGCGGCGACGGCGGCGGCGATGAAGCCGGATGTGCTGACGAATGCCTGTCCCAGGCGCGGTGCTGCTTGCATGACGTGACCCCTTTTGGCGAAAACTCTTGGTGAGTTCCTTAAGGCGCAACAAACCAAGCCAAACGCGCGCTGACAAGACAAAAAATGATGAACGTCTGAAATTGTTGTAGATATATCATTATTATTGCGGAACGACTGGGTGGTCCCGGAACCCTGCCCGTGGATAGACGCCCAACACGCGCGACTCGGTCGTGAAAAACCCGAGCTCCTCCAACGCGCCGCGCAGCGCCGGCTGTTCCGGGTGGCCGTCCACGTCACACAGGAACTGCGTCGCGGTGAACTCGCCATTGAGCATGTAGCTCTCCAGCCGGCTCATGTTGACGCCGAACGTGGCGAACCCGCCCAGCGCCTTATACAATGCGGCCGGCACGTTGCGGACGCGGAAGACGAAGGTGGTCATGAGGCCGGTCCGGCTCGCGGACGGCGTGCGCGGCTCGTGGGCTGCGATGTAGAACCGGGTGGTGTTGTGGCTCGCATCCTCCACATTGGCGCGCAGCACCTCCAGCCCATAGATTTCGGCGGCCAGCCGGGAGGCGATGGCCGCGTCCTCCGGACGGCCCCACTCGGCCACCAGCTTGGCGGACCCGGCGGTATCCGCCTCAATCACCGCGGCCGCGCCCAGCTCCCGGATGATGTGCCGCACCTGACCCAGCGCGACCGCGTGAGAATGCACGCGCTTCACTTGACTGATCTGCGTGCCGGGCGGGGCCAGCAGGCAATGCTCGACCCGCTGAAAATGCTCGCCCACGATATGCATGCCGCTATCGGGCAATAGCGCGTGCATGTCCGGCACCCGGCCCGCGAGGCTGTTCTCGCACGGCAGCATCGCCAGCTCCGCCGCACCGGTCCGTACCGCGTCCATTGCCGCCTCGAACGTGTCGCACGGCAGCGTCGGCATATCGGGGAAGGCGGTGCGGCAGGCGAGGTCGGAATAGGCGCCGGGTAAACCTTGGAAGGCGATCATCTTAAAGCGGGCATGTTAAGGCGGGCATGTGAGCAGGGTCCTAGCGCGTTCGAGATCGGATGGGGTGTCCACGCCGAATGCGCCGTGAGCGACCCGGGTGCAAGCGATGCGCATGCCGGCCTCGAGCGCCCGCAATTGTTCGAGGCTTTCCCGCCGTTCCAGCGGCGATTCCGGCAGGCTCACGAAGCGCGCCAGGGCGGCCCGGCGATAGGCGTAGATGCCGATGTGGTGCCAGTGCGGGCCCTCGCCATACGGGATCACGGCACGCGAAAAATACAGCGCCGCGGCCACATTGCCGCCGGGTTCGAAGGCGCAAGCGGCCTTCACGGTCTGAGGGGCAGCAGCCTCGGCGTCCGACATGATCTCACTGACCAAGGTCGCGATATCGAATGCCGGGTCGGACAGGGGGCCTATGACCATGCGCAATTGGTCCGGCGGCAGCGTGGGGAAATCGCCCTGCACATTCACCACCACATCATGCAGCCCGTGCGGGTCGAGCGTGGCCAGCGCCGCGTGCACCCGGTCCGAGCCGGACGGCAAGGACGGGTCGGTCAGCACCGCGATGCCGCCATCCGCGCGCACGATGTCCGCAATCTCCGCCTCCGCGCACGCCACCGCCACCGGCCCGATATCCGCCTCCCGCGCCCGGTCCAGCACATGCAGGATCATGGGTCGCCCCCCAATCAACGCCAGCGGCTTGCCCGGCAGACGCGTGCTGGCCATGCGCGAGGGAATGATGACGAGGGGGTTCAAAGCCTTGCAGACATCGTAGGGCGGATAAGCGCAGCGTCATCCGCCACCTCGGACCGGTGCTGTTCGCCGTGGCGGATGGCGCTTCGCTTATCCGCCCTACGGTTGACGACAGGGTGCGCGGGAGGGTTCAAGGGTCAAGCAGTTGCTGTGAGTGCGCCGTTCTCATACGGTGCGCCGCCCATTAGGTAAACGTCCCGTGCAAGACCTGATCGACGCCGCCGAGGCAGCCGCAGACATCGCCGCTGCCGTCATCCGTCCGTTCTTTCGCGCCGGCGTTAGCGCGGACATGAAGGCGGACCACAGCCCCGTCACCATCGCCGACCGGAATGCCGAGCAGGCGATGCGGGCGTTTCTCACCGGGCGTTTCCCCGACCATGGCGTTCTGGGTGAGGAATTCGGGCTGGACCGGCCCGACGCCCGGCTGCGCTGGGTGTTGGATCCGGTGGACGGCACCCGCGCCTTTCTCACCGGGCGCCCGGTGTTCGGCACGCTGGTGGCGCTGATGGACGGGCCGGTCCCGATCCTGGGGGTGATCGACCAGCCCATCACCGGGGAGCGCTGGGTCGGAATCGCCGGGCTGCCGACCCGGTTTCGCGGCACCTATGGCACCGCCGGCACCCGTCCCTGCCCGGCGCTTGGTCAGGCGGAGCTGTCCTGCACCGCGCCGGAGATCTTCACCGCCGATCAGGCCGTCGCGTGGCATCGCCTGGCGGACGCGACGCGGCGGACCAGTTGGGGCGGGGATTGCTACGCCTATGGCCTGCTGGCGCTGGGTCAGATCGACGTGATCGCCGAGCCGGGGCTGAAGGTGTGGGACTGGGCGGCGCTGGTCCCGGTGATCGAGGGGGCGGGCGGGCGGCTGACAGACTGGCAGGGCCGGGCGCTTCATCCGGACGGCGACGGCAACGTGCTGGCCGTCGGTGACCCGGCGCTTTTGGGGCCCGTCTGTGCCGTGCTGGCTTGACCTTCGCCGCGCGCGCCCCTGCTATGCGAACATGCGCATTCTCCTCTCGCTCCTCTTCCTCGCCGGCCCTGCGTTTGGGCAGGTGCCCAGTTCACACCACGCGCTCACGATTCTCGGAACCCCAGCGTTGCCCGCGGATTTCCCGTATTTTCCGTATGTAAACCCCGATGCGCCCAAGGGGGGTGAGGTCGTTTTCGCCAGTATTGGCAGCTTCGACGGCTTCAACCCTTATATTCTAAAGGGCAATTCGGCCATCGGCCTCGGCACGCAATGGACCCCGGGCGTGGGCGGAACGGCGTCGGGGGCCGCGGGCGGGCATGTGTGGGAAACGCTCCTGACCGGCTCGGCGGACGAGATCGCCACCGGCTATGGCCACTTGGCAGAGAGTGTCGAGCTGTCGGAAGACGGCCTCACGCTCCATTTCGAGCTGCGTCCAGAGGCGCGATTCGCCGATGGCACGCCGGTGTTGGCCGAGGACGTGATCTGGACCTTTCACACGCTGATGGAAAAGGGCCGGCCGTCGTTCCGGGTGAATTTCGGCGAGGTGTCCGGGGTGGAGGGGGTAGGGGAACGCGGCGTCGTGTTCCATCTCAAGACCAACCAGAACCGCGACCTGCCGCTGGCCCTGGGCGGCCTGCCGGTGTTGCCGAAGCACTGGTGGGAGAGCCGCGATTTTACCCGTCCACTGACGGAACCGCCGCTCGGCTCCGGCCCGTATCGCATCGAGAAGTTCGAGCTGGGCCGCACCGTCACCTATACGCGGCGGGACGATTGGTGGGCCCGGGATCGCCCGACCGGGCGGGGACAGTTCAATTTCGACCGGGTCCGCATCGAATATTACCGGGATCCGACGGTGGGATTCCAAGCGTTCCAGGCCGGCCAGGCGGATTACCGGCAGGAAAACATCTCCAAGCAATGGATGACCGGCTACGATTTTCCGGCGGTGAAGGACGGGTTGGTGCAGAAGATCGAGCTCCCGCATAAATTGCCGGTGGGGTTCCAGACATTCTCGTTCAACACCCGCCGGCCGATGTTCAAGGATGCGCGGGTGCGTGAGGCGATCGGCGGATTGTTCGACTTCGAGTTCTTGAACAAGAACCTGTTTTTTGGCCGATACACCCGCAGCGCCAGCTATTTTACCAATACGGACGAGGAATCGCGTGGCCTGCCGGATGCGGCGGAGCTGGCGCTGCTGGAGCCGTTCCGGGACAAACTGCCGCCGGAAGTGTTCACGGAGCCGTTCCGCCAGCCCGCGACCGACGGGTCCGGCAATAACCGGGAGGGGTTGCGCCACGCGATCGACCTGTTCAAGCAAGCCGGCTGGACCATCAAGGACCGGAAGCTGGTCAACGCCGACGGCGAGCAGATGGCGTTCACGCTGCTGATGAACGACCCGACGCTGGAGCGGCTGACGCTGCCGTATAAGCAATGGATGCAGCGCGCTGGGATCGAGGTCACGCTTCGGACCGTGGACACGGCGCAGTATCAACGGCTGATGGAGGATTACGACTTCGACTTCACCATGCTGCCGATGCCGGGCTCGGACCTGCCGGGCATGGAACTGCGCGAGTTGTTCACGTGCGAGGGGGCGAAGACGCAGGGGAGCGATAATTTCTCCGGCATTTGTGACCCGGTGGTGGATGCGCTGGTGGACCGGATGATCCAGGCGCGGGACCGCGAGACGCTGGCGGTGGCGGGGCGGGCGCTGGACCGGGTGCTGCTGCGCGGGCATTACGGGGTGATCACCTATTATAAGAGTACGTTCGACCTGGCGATCTGGAACCGGTTCGGCCGCCCGGCGGTGCCGATCCGCACCGGGTTCGTGATCGACGATTGGTGGGTGGACCCGGCGCTGGCGGCCAAAACGGATGCGGCCCGGGGACGGCCACAATAGGTCCGGCCGCAATAGGCAGGCCGGCGTGGCGCGGGCTATCGACGCATTAAGGATTTCTGCTATGCCGGACCAGTATTCGATCGGGAGCCTCATCATGCGACATATCCTTCTTGCGGCCGCTGTCATGACGGGCATGGCCGGACTGTCCCAGCCAGCGCAGGCCATTGGCTGCGTGTCGGGCGCGGTCCTGGGTGGCGCGGCCGGGCACGTGGCCGGGCGCCATGGCCTGCTGGGCGCAGCCGCGGGCTGTTACGCCGGGCACCATGCGGCGGTGATGCGTAATCGTGCGGCGGCACAGGCGCGCCAGCAACAGATGAACCAGCAACCAATGAACCAGCAACCAATGAACCAGCGGGGGACGCCGAACACGTCCAATAGCGCCACCTTCGACTCCACCGGCGCGCCCCGGTAAATGCCCGGCGTGTCCGCCCGTTGACCTGAGCGGACACGCCGATGGCCGCCTATTTACTGCGCCGTTTGCTGCTGTTGGTGCCAACGTTGTTCGGCATCATCGCCATCAACTTCTTCGTGGTCCAGTTCGCCCCCGGCGGACCTGTTGAACAAGCAATCGCCGAGGCGCGGGGCGGCGTGGATGCGACCGCGCGGATCACCGGACCCACGAGCGACAGCAGCGCCTATCGCGGCACCCGCGGCCTCGATCCCCAAATGATCGAGGACCTGAAAAAGCAGTTCGGCTTCGACAAGCCGCCGCTGACCCGGTTCGGCCTCATGCTGTGGGATTATCTGCATTTCGATTTCGGCCGCAGCTTCTTTCGCGATCAGACCGTGCTGGCGCTGGTGCGGCAGAAGATGCCGGTCAGCATCTCGCTCGGACTATGGAGCACGTTGCTGGTGTATCTCATCAGCATCCCGCTCGGCATTCAAAAGGCGGTGCGGGACGGGACGCGGTTCGATGTGGCGACCAGCGCCGTCGTGCTGATCGGCTATGCGATCCCGGCCTTCCTATTCGCCATCATGCTGGTGGTGCTGTTCGCCGGCGGCAGCTTCGTGCAGTGGTTTCCGCTGCGGGGGCTGTTGAGTGAGGGAGGGGCGGCGCTGCCATGGCCGGACCGCGTCCTCGATTACGCCTGGCATATCGTGTTGCCGACGGTGGCGCTGGTGGCGGGGGGGTTCGCCGGGCTCACGATTTTGACCAAGAACTGCTTTCTGGATGAAATCCGCAAGCAGTACGTCATCACGGCACGGGCCAAGGGGGCCGGTGAGGGCCGGGTGCTGTATGGCCATGTGTTCCGCAACGCCATGCTGCTGATCGTAGCCGGCTTCCCGGCGGCGTTCATCGGCATCCTGTTCAGCTCCGCGCTGTTCGTGGAGGTGGTGTTCTCCCTCGATGGGCTGGGGCTTTTGGGCTACGAAAGCGCGCTTCGCCGGGATTATCCGGTGATGTTCGGCACGTTGTATATGTTCACGCTGCTCGGCCTCGTGCTGCAGATCGTGGGGGACATGCTCTATACCTGGGTCGATCCCCGGATCGATTTCGCGGCGCGGGCGCGTTGAACGGACGCCCGGTATGACCCCCGTGACCCGGCGGCGGCTGGGCCTGTTCCGGGCGCACCGGCGGGGGTTTTGGTCGCTGATCATCTTCGGGATCCTGTTCGTGATTACCGGTGCCGCCGAGTTCGTGGCCAATGACCGTCCGCTCCTGATCCATTTCAACGGCGATTGGCTGTCTCCGGTCCTGCGCCATTACAGCGAGGACCGGTTCGGCGCCGATTTTTTGCCGACCGAGGCCGATTACACCGACCCCGACCTCGCGCGCGCCATCACCGCCCAAGGCTGGATGATCTGGCCCCCGATCCCGTTCCGCCATGACAGCGTGGTGAAGGACCTGCCGGTCCCCGCCCCGGCACCCCCCAGCCTGCGCAACTGGCTCGGCACCGATGATCAGGCGCGGGACGTGCTGGCGCGGGTGATCTATGGCTTCCGCATCAGCGTGCTGTTCGGCTTCACGCTGACGGCGGTGGCGTCCGTGGTCGGCATCGCCGCCGGTGCCGTTCAGGGGTTCTATGGCGGACTGACGGACTTGCTGTTCCAGCGCTTCATCGAGATTTGGTCCGGCATGCCGCATTTGTATCTGCTTATTATTATGGGCAGCATCATCACGCCCTCGTTTTGGACACTTCTAGGCCTGTTGCTGCTGTTTTCCTGGATGGCGCTGACGGGCGTCGTGCGGGCCGAGTTCTTGCGCGGGCGTACGCTGGATTACGTCCGCGCCGCCACCGCGTTGGGCGTCAGCAACACCGCCATCATGCGCCGCCACATTTTGCCGAATGCGCTGGTGGCGACATTGAGCTTCCTGCCGTTCACGCTGTCCGGCTCGGTGACGGTGCTGGCGAGCCTCGATTTCCTGGGGTTCGGCCTGCCGCCCGGCTCACCATCGCTGGGGGAATTGGTGTCACAGGGCAAAAACAACCTGCAATCACCCTGGCTCGCCATCACCGCCTTCGTGGTGCTGGGCGGGCTGTTGACCCTGGTGGTATTCATCGGCGAGGCGGTGCGCGACGCGTTCGATCCGCGTAAGCAATTATGACTCTAGAAGCGTTGACACAGAGACACAGAGACGCAGAGACACAGAGAGCGTTTTATCCTCTGTGCCTCTATGTCTCTGTGTCTCTGTGTTATTCTGTGCTTTCAAAGTGCGAATGCTAGAAGTCACCAATCTCAGTATCGCCTTCGGCCCCCGCCGTGTCGTGGACAACGTCAGTTTCAAGCTCCAGGCGGGGGAGACGCTCGCGTTGGTCGGGGAGAGCGGATCGGGTAAGTCGTTGACGGCGCTGGCGTTGCTGGACCTCCTGCCCCCCGGCTGCACCCGCAGCGGCCGGGTGGTCTTGGACGGCAAAGATATCATGGGGGCACCTCCCGCCACGCTGCGCCGGGTCCGCGGCGGCACCGCCGGCATGGTGTTCCAGGAGCCGATGACCAGCCTCAATCCGCTCCAGCGCATTGGTCAGCAAGTGACCGAGGCCGTGGCGCTGCACGCCGCGCCACCCAGTCTCAAACAGGTCGTGGCGCTGCTGGACCGGGTGGGCTTCGCCGATGCGGCGGCGCGGATGGACGCGTTCCCGCACCAGCTGAGCGGCGGGCAGCGGCAACGGGTGATGATTGCCATGGCGCTGGCGAACGACCCGGTGCTGCTGATCGCCGACGAGCCGACCACGGCCCTCGATGTCACCATTCAGGCGCAGATCCTGGACCTGCTGGCCCGGGAAAAGACCGCGCGGGGCCTCGCGTTGCTGCTGATCAGCCATGATTTGAACGTGGTGCGCCGGGTGGCGGACCGGGTATGCGTGATGAAGGACGGGCAGATCGTCGAAACCGGCCTGGTGCAGGACGTGTTCGGCAAACCGGCCCATGCCTACACCAAAATGCTGATCGCCGCCGAACCGTCCGGGCGTCCGGACCCGGTGCCGGAGGACGCGCCGGTGGTGTCGGAGGCGCGGGACCTGCGGGTGGTGTTCCCCATCCGCCGCGGTGTGTTGCGCCGGGTCGCGTCGGAGGTGCGGGCGGTGGATGGCGTCGATCTGCGCATCCGCGCCGGCGAGACGCTGGGGCTGGTGGGGGAAAGCGGCTCCGGCAAGAGCACGATCGGCCTGGCGATGCTGCGCATGCAGGCCTCCACGGGGGGTATCCGGTTCGATGGCCAGAACATCACCCGGATGGCGCAAAATGAACTCCGCCCGCTCCGCCGCCGGATGCAGATCGTGTTCCAGGACCCGTACGGCAGCCTGTCACCCCGCATGAGCATGGGGGCGATCGTGGCGGAGGGCCTGCTGGTGCACGAGCCGGGGCTCGGTTCGCGCGAGCGCGAGGCGCGGGTGCTGGCGGCGCTGACCGAGGTCGGTTTGCCCGCCGACAGCGCCGGACGCTATCCGCACGAGTTCAGCGGCGGGCAGCGCCAGCGGGTCGCGATCGCCCGGGCGCTGATCCTACAGCCGCGGCTGATCGTCCTCGATGAGCCCACCAGCGCGCTCGACCGGTCGGTGCAGGCGCAGGTGGTGGACCTGCTCCGCACGCTGCAGGCCCGGCACGGCCTGGCCTATTTGTTCATCAGCCATGATCTGTCGGTCGTGCGGGCGCTGGCGCACCGGGTCATGGTGCTGCGCCATGGCGTGGTGGTGGAGGAGGCCGCGGCCGATACGCTGTTTGCGGCGCCGCAACATGACTATACGAAGGCCTTGCTCGCAGCGGCATTCCCCCCAATTGCATCGAAACAGGAGCGCGACAATGAGCCGGACCCGACGTGACATACTGCGCTGGGGCGCGGCCCTCAGCATCGTTCCGGCCGTATCGTGGGCGCAAGCCCCGGCCAGCCCGGCGACCGGTCCGTTCCTCCTGCCGCCCCTGCCCTATGGACCGGACGCGAACGAGCCGCATATCGATGCGCGCACCATGCTGGTGCACCACGACAAGCATCACGCCGCCTATGTCACGAACCTGAATAACGCGGTGAAGGACGACACGGCGCTGTCGGCGATGCCGGTGCAAACGTTGCTGGCCAAGCTGACCGAGGTGCCTGACGCGGTGCGGAACGTGATCCGCAACAACGCCGGCGGCCATGCCAACCACACGATGTTCTGGTCGATCATGGGCGGCCATGGCGGCGAGCCGACCGGTGACGTGGCGAACGCGATCGATAGCGACCTCGGCGGCATGTCCAGCCTGCGGACCGAGTTCAACCGGCTGGGCCTGGCGCAATTCGGCTCGGGGTGGGTGTTCGTCACGGTGGACGGGACCGGCAAGCTCGGCCTCACCAACCGCCCGAACCAGGACACGCCGTTGATGGAGGGGGGGCGCGTGCTGTTCGGCAATGACGTGTGGGAGCACGCGTATTACCTGAAATATCAAAACCGCCGGGCCGATTATTTGGCGGCGTGGTGGAATGTGGTGAATTGGGAAGAGATCGCCGACCGCTACCGGCGGGCCAAGGCCGGCACGCTCACGGTCTGACCTTGACCGGCTGTGGCTAGGCTGCCGGTACGCGGCCCCAGGCCATTGCCGTTAACCCGGCCACCCGGTTGCCGGGCAGCAGCGCCTCGACCCGGCAAACCCCGAGGAGCGCCTGATTGACGATCCGGCCGACCGGACGCATTTGGCTCTGCGGCGGCCCTCGCCGGGTGCGCAGCCGCTCCGGCAGCCGCATCGCCGCCGCAACCGGCAGCACTCCGCCGAATAGATAGCGCGCGCCCTCCAGCACCAGTCCCGCCCCGGTCAGCACTCTTTCGATCCCCGGGAGCGTATAGCGGCGGCGGTGTTCGAGGAAGTCGTCGTGCTGGCTCCAGAGCCATTGGAACGCCGGGACGGTGACGATGAAGCGGGTCCCGGGCTGGGCGCGGTCGATGTATCCGGAGATGAGGGCGTGATCGTCATCGACATGCTCCAGCACGTCCATCATCAGCACGAGATCGCACTCGGCCTCCGGTGGTGCCCGGCGGAACAGCAGGACGCGGCCGGCGTGGATTTCGTCATGGTCGGACGGGTAGCCGGGATCGACGCAGATGGCCTGACCGGCGCCCCGGCTCAGCAAGTGCCGGGCAAAGAAACCGGTCCCAGCCCCCACGTCCAGCACACTCCGGACCGGCTCCGGCCCCACGACGCGGTCGAGCGCGTCCGCCTTGGCACGGTAGTACCAATGCCCAGCCACGCGGCTGCCGAGCTGCCCGGCCTCGATCAGGTCCATTGTTCGATCATTCGAGCGTGGTATCGACCTGCGTCAGCCCGCGTAATACGTCCGCCGGTAACGATAGGCTGCAGGCTGTGATGTTCGGGCTGGACTGGCAAAAATCCGCCGGGGGCACCAGGGCGGCCGGCCCGTGCAAATGGATCACCAGGGTTCCGGGCGTGAGCGGCGGGACGGTGCAATCGGGTGTGACCCGGGCGGCGTAGATCGTGTTGGTCGCGCGTCCGGTAGCGCTGGCCATCAGCTGCACCTCGATCGCGGCATGGTAGAACCAGGCCGCATCGGCCCGATTGGGGATGCACTGCCAGGGCGGGTCCACCACCACGCGATCGACGGTGGCCAGGGCGGACGCCCACGCGCTGCGGTCCAACGCCGGCGGCGCGCTCGACGCCACGCTATCCCGCACCATGGCGCGGAGCGGCCCCGCATCGGCCCATTGCAGCGCCGCCGCCGCCAGCAGGATGATCCCCGCGCGAGGATGGCGCGCCGCCGCCGCGACCGCGAGCCCGGCGCCGAGATACACCGGCACCCAGATGAACCGCCCGCTCGACCGCACGATCCCCACCAGGCGCAGCACCGCATCGGGCAACGGCACCGTGAACAGATGGAACTGCGCCAAATACACAGTGTTCGAGACCGCCAGCACCGTGCACCCGAGCACGACCGCCAGCAGAAACGGATGGGCCCGCAGCGTCGCCCGGGTCAGCAGGGAGAGGCGCGAGATCCATAACAGCACCAGGACGCCCAGACCGAGATAGGCGAAGCCCTCGTACTGGCCCCATGCACCGCCGATGATGAAGTCCGGGCCGAACGGCAGCACCCCGCTCAGCTGAGGCACGAACGCGGAGACGAGGTTGGTGGAATAGATGCCGAACCCCCCCGCCGGTTCCAGCGCCGCGCCCGAGAGGTGCCCCATGCTGGCCATCAGCACGACCAACGATGCCGCCGCCGCCAGCAGCACCGCGAGGGCCGTCACAAGCCGCATCCGTCCGGTCCGGACCGCCTGGAGCGGCACCGTCCCCATCACGGCCCCCGTCATGAAGAACAAGTAGGGATGGATCAGCAGGCTGAGTGCCGAGAGCCCGGTGACGATCCCGAATGTGGGCATGGCATGGAGCCGGCGGGCCCGATGCAATGACACATAGGCCGCCAGGCTCAGCGGCACGAGCCACTCGGCCATCAGCGATAAATGGCCCCACCGGGCTAGCAGGGCCGGCATGGACACGCCGATCGCGGCGGCGGCGGCGGCGGCCATCGGCGACCGCGCGCCGAGTGCCCGCACCAGCGCGGTGGACGCCAATGCCATCGCCACGACACAAAACCCGGACCACGGGCCATAGAGCGGCACGAATGTCCCGGTCAGGCGGAACAGCACCCGGCCCAGCAGCGCCAACACCGGTGTGCTGTCGGTGAAAATGATGTTGGTGCCAGCCGCGCCGCCCAAGCCCGAGACACTGAGCAACGGCCACGTCCAGCCCTGCCGGACAAAGGTTTCATAGCCCGAAAGGGACGTGGCCATGTCGGCCCATGAACCGCCAACCACACCGTGCGGGAAGTCCCAATATGCGGACGTGCCAGCCATGACGGAGAGCGGGAACACGGCCAGCGCCCCCGCACCGCCGATCAGCGCGCTTGCGAGCCAGGCCAGCATGGCGTGCGCTCGTGCAGTCAACCGGACCGCTGGGGCAGATGCAATTTGTGCCGAAACCATATCTCGTTATACACGGGGACGCTGCGGCCCACTCTTAGTTTTTGTCGGCGTCGCGCCCCTCACATGAGGATCGGATATCATTTCTGCGGCTCACTTTGGGCGGACGGCGATGGAGCGGCGTGCGGTATTCGGATGTATCGTGGCCGCATTGCTCGGCATCTGCCTGCCGGCCCTGCTGGTGCCGGTCCCGCCCCTATTGGACTATCCAAATCACCTGGCCCGGCTCTGGCTGCTCGCGGGCGGGGGGGCAGGGGGGCCGCTCGCACAGATCTATGGCGTGGATTGGACCGGGGCGGTCATCAATATCGGCACCGACCTGGTCGCGCGGACGGTCGGCCCGTTCGTGGGGCCAAGCAGGCTGCCGCCCCTCCTGCTCATGGTGGCCTGCGTGCTGCCGCCGCTCGGCGCGGTGCTGCTCAACCGGGCGGTATACGGAGGCTTCCATTGGTGGCAGGCCGGCTTCGGGCTGCTCGCCTGGTGCTTCACGTTGCTGGCCGGGTTCCTCAATTTTCAGATCAGCCTGGGGTTCGCGCTCCTGGCGGCGGCGTCCGATCCCCTGCCGTCGAAGCGACGCGGCGCGCCGGTGCGGCGGATCGCGACCGGGGCCGCTCTGCTGATCTGTCACCCGTTCGGGTGCGTGTTCTATGGTGCCCTCCTGACGTCGCTTGCCTGGGGGCCCGGGTTCCGGGACCCGCTTGATGGTTCAACGGGGTCAAGGCTGGGCCGGGTGCTTTGGCCGGGGGTATGCGCCACATTGATCCCGGTGGCTGCGCTGTGGTTGTTCGCCCCCGTCCTGCCCGGTGGTCATGAGGCGACGCCGATGTTGTCTCGCTGGGGCGGTGATTTCGTTTTGAACAAGGTGCTGACCGCATTGTCGGTGATCGTCACCTATGATGCGCGAACGGATTTCTTGTTTGTGATCGCCCTATGGATCGTGCTGCGGTGGGTGATCGGCATGGGACGCGGGCGGGTGCATGCCGGGCTATGGTACGGCGCGGGGGGGATGGCGCTGGCGTCGTTCGCCGTGCCGGCGGCGGTTGCCGATACGGCATATATCGACGTGCGGCTTCCGGTCATGGCGGCGCTGATGGCCGCGGCCGGCCTCTCACCCACCACGCGGCTGCCGTCATGGATGGCCGCGGCAGCGCTGGCCGGGGTCGTTCTCGCCCGGACGGGGTGGATCGGCGCGGTATGGGAGGCGCGGCAGGCGGACGTGCAGTCGGTTGCCCGGGCGCTCGCCTCGGTGCCGCCCGGTGCCCTGGTGCTGCCGGCAGAGCATTGCTGCCAGCCCGGTCCGATCGGGCGGCGCCTGCTAGTGACCACGCCGACCTACCTGCATGACCCCGCACTCGCAGTACCGTGGCGGCAGGCCTTCGTGCCGACGCTGTTCGCAGCACCCGGCAAACAACCGCTCCGGGTATTGCCGCCCTGGGACAGGCTCGCCGCGCCGGAGGGACGGACTGCGCCCCTAACGTCGATACGAGACTATTCCTCTCGCCCCTTGGAGCGTGTCTTTTTCGGTTACCTCGAGCACTGGCGTGAGCGATTCGACTACATGCTGGTTATCAACGCCGACACGCCGGATGATACCCTCGACGAGAGTGTGTTTCCGGAACTCGGCCTCGTCACGGACGAAGGCTTTGCGCGGCTGTATCGAATAAATCGGTAGTGCCGCTAGTTCACGACCCGTCGCTTAAGAACGAACATTCGAGTTGATGGCTCGCTCACTCGGATATCGCTGTATCATACCTGGGATCGAAGGCTCGATAGTTGGATAGTTTTTCTGGATCGCGGCCATTGCCTCCGGGGACCAGCGTTCGACGTCATCCGGGTCATCCCTTACGACTAAGAAATCGAATCTTCGGCTCTCGATGGCTTCGAGCAAGGGGCCTTGTTCCCATCGTCCCGTTGCCGTTAGCTGCTTGGTGATGGCAGGCTCCATGATGACGGTCTTACCAGCACGCAGGATCGCGACCATGTTTTCGGACAGCACCGGGCCGCTTGCCTCGGCAATGTCGCGAACGAGGGCCGACTGGGCAACAAGGTTCTGCTGCGCCAACCAGTTTTGCATGGGCCGCAAGGGTCTCAAGCCGACAAATAACGCGAACACGAGTGCAAGACCGATCATTACATTTCGCTGACGGCGGGTGCCTTGGGAAAGCTCCAGCAGGCCGTGTCCGATCGCGACGCAGCCTATGACATACCACTCGATAAAGTAGTTCGCGTTGCTTCCCTCTTTGGCCACCGTAACCAACAGGACCGTGCTGACCAATAGGTGAGTGAGCA
>JAYVOF010000194.1:0-9686 GCA_043758105.1 Rhodospirillales bacterium
AGGCGGGCATAGTCGTCCATATCGCCGTCGAACGGCGCCACCGTGCCGTCCGCCGCCAGCCACAGCCGGTCCGCCACCAGCTCCATCAACGAGCGGTCATGGGTGATCAGGATGACCGCACCCTGGTACTCGTTCAGCGCGTCCAGCAGCGCCCGGCGGCTGTCGATGTCCAGATGGTTGGTCGGTTCATCCAAGATCAGCAGATGCGGTGCCGCCATCGCGACCAAATTCAGCAACAGCCGCGCCCGCTCGCCGCCGGACAGGTTCTCGACCGTCGTGGCCTGCTTGTCGAAGCCGATGCCCCAGCCCGCCAGGCGCGAGCGGTGCGCGGTCTCGCTATCCTCGAGCCGCTCCCGGCGGATAATGTCGAGCGGCGTGTCGGCCGGGTCCAGCGCCTCGATCTGGTGCTGGTGGAACCAGCCGACCTTGATCCGGCCCTCCCGCTGCATCCGTCCGGCCGCCAGGCCCAGCGCGCCCGCGGCCATCTTGGCGAACGTGCTCTTGCCCGCGCCGTTGACGCCCAGCAGGCCGATCCGGTCATCGACGTCCAGCCGCAAATTCAGATTCTGCAACACCGGCTCCGCGCCATAGCCGACGGATGCTGCCTCCAGCCGCATCAGCGGTGGCGCCAACGGACGCGCCGGCGACGGCAGCATGAACGGCGCGACCCGCTCCTCGGTGATGGTGGCGATCGGCTCTAATTTCGCCAGCCGTTTCATGCGGGACTGCGCCTGCGCCGCCTTGCTCGCCTTGGCGCGGAAGCGATCGACGAAGGATTGCAGATGCGCCCGCTCCGCCTCCTGCTTCACCCGCCCGGCCGAGGCGAGCCGGGCCTTTTCCGCGCGCCGGCGCTCGAAATCGTCATAGCCGCCAGTATAAAGGTCGAGCTTCCCATCGATGATATGTAGGATGTGATCGACCGAATTGTTCAACAGCTCCCGGTCATGGCTGATGATCAACGCCGCGGCCGGGTATTTGCGCAGCCGCGCTTCGAGCCAGAGCGCGCCCTCGAGATCCAAATAGTTGGTGGGCTCGTCCAACAGTAGCAGGTCGGGCTCGGCGAACAGGGCCGCCGCCAGGGCCACCCGCATGCGCCAGCCGCCCGAGAACTCGCTCATGGCGCGGGATAGATCGGCGGTGCTGAAGCCGAGGCCGGCCAGGATTTCCCCGGCGCGCGCCGGGGCACGGTCGGCGTCGATCTCGCCCAGCCGCTCGTAGATCTCCCCCAGCCGCTCAGGCTCGGCGGTATCGAGCTCGGTCATCAACGCGTCGCGGATCGAATCGGCGGCGAGGATGGTGTCGAGCAGGCTGACCGGCGTGGCCGGATGCTCCTGCGCCACCGTCGCGATGCGGGATTTGAGCGGCACGGCGATGCTGCCGCCATCGGGTTGCAAGTCACCGAGGATCAGCTTGAACAGCGTCGATTTGCCGACGCCGTTGCGGCCCACCAGGCCCACCTTGGCGTTCAATGGCAGCGTCACCGTCGCACGGTCGAAGAACCGGCGGCCCCAGGCGTTGAACACAAGCTCGTCGATTTGCAGCATGCCGGGTTCCTACCGTGTGCAGGTGCGAAAGGCGAGGATTGTCTGTGCAGCCCTGCCCTGTAGGCCTAACTCCGCTCGAACGCCCCCTTTACCACATAGGTGTGGAATCGCACCGCGCCGTCCGGTTGCGCCTCGCGATACACGCCCTGGATTTCGGTGCCGAGGCCGGGGAACACATTCTCCGCCCGCTCGAAATTCAACAAATAATCGATCATCGGCGCCGATTGCCGCCCGACCCGTTCGCCCGGGATCACCGTGGCGATGCCCGGCGGATAGACCAGCATCAGCGTCGCCGCGACCCGCCCCGAGATGCTGTCGATCGGCAGATAATCGACCTTGTTCCGCGTCAGCATCCGCGCCGCCTCATGCGGCGGCATCACCAGCTCCGGCAGATGCTCGGCGCGGAATTGCTGACGCTGCAGCGTGCTGACGCCGGCCTTGGCGTAAAACCCATGCATTTCGGCGCATAAATCGCGCAAACCCACGCCATGATACCGGCCCGGGCGTTTCTTCACAAAATTGGGGATGACATCCTGCAGCCGGGCATTCTCGTCATGCAGGCGCTTGAACGTCACGAGCCAGCTCAGCAGCGTGCCAGCCTTGCTGCTCTCGACGCCCGGCGTCAACAGGAACAGGATGCTGTGCAAATCGTTTTTTTCCGGCACGATGCGGTTTTCGCGTAGGTATTCCGCCAGCAGCACGGCCGGGATGCCGTGGGTCTCATAGGCCCCAGTGACGCGGTCGAAGCCCGGCATCAGTAAAGTAAGCTTGTTCGGATCGGTCATGACATAGCCGGGCGTCAGCTGGGTAAAGCCATGCCACGTCTCGCCGGGTTGCATCAGCCAGTGCTTCGGATTGCTGGCCAGTTCGTCCGTCGGCACGTCTTCCCATGGAATCCGCGCCGGCGTGCCGTCCGGGGTCTGCCAGTCCGTCAGCGCCGGCACGAACGGCTCCGGGAACCAGCGTCGGCGCGGGTCCTGCTCGCTCACGTCGAATTCGCGCCGGATCATGCGGAGTTTTTTACGTAGTTCGATGCCGAGACGGATGGTGTCGTCCCACAGCACCTCGCCCGAACGGCCCTTCATCATGTGCGCGCCCACGTCGAGCGACGCGAAGATCGGATAGAACGGTGAGGTGCTGGCGTGCACCAGGAAACTCTCGTTGAACCGCCGGTGTTCGACCCGGCGCTCCTGACCCTTGATGTGGCCATCGCGCATATGGATTTGCGACGCCTGGCTGAAGCTCGCCAGCTGCTTGTGGGTGGATTGGGTGGCGACGATGCCGGGATGATCGGGCCCAAGCGGGTTGAGGCCCATGGCGAAGCGCCCGCGAAACAGCGGATGGAACTTCATGAAACCGGCCCAGGCTTCGTCGAACACGATGTAGTCGCAAAGATGGCCGATCTTTTGCAGGATAAAGCCCGCGTCGTAGATCGTGCCGTCATACGTGCATTGTTCGATCACCGCGGCGCGGAACGGACGCGGGCGCTGCCAGGCCTCCGGATCGGTGATCAGCGGGTTGGCGCGGATGGCGGCGCGCAACCGGTCCTCGTCCCACGCCGCGACATCGATCGGGCCGATCATGCCATACGCGTTGCGGTCGGTCGGCAGATAGACCGGGGTGCCGCCGCCCAGCAGCAGCGCGCCGTGATGCGCGGCTTTGTGGTTGTTCCGGTCGAACAGCACGAGATCGCCCTCGGCCACCAGCGCCTGCATCACGATCTTGTTGGAGGCGCTGGTGCCGTTCAGCACGAAATAAGTGCGTTCGGCGCCAAAGATCTTGGCGGCGGCTTTTTCAGCCGCCAGCGCCGGACCCTCATGGGTCAGCAGATCGCCCAATTCCAGCACGGAATTGTCGAGGTCGTCGCGGAAGATCGCCGGCCCCAAATGCTCGAAGAAAATGCGCCCGATCGGGCTCCGGCTATAGAAGATCCCGCCATTATGGCCCGGGCAGGTCCAAAGCTGGTTGCCCTGTTCGGCGTAATCCACCAGGGCGCCGAAAAAGGGCGTCTTCAGCGTGGCGGCGTAGTTGCGTAGCCGGCTGACCAGGTTGCGGGCGATGAATTCCGGCGTTTCTTCGTTAAGGAAGATCGTGCCGTCCACCTGGTTCAACACCTCGACCGGGATGTCCTCCAGCCGTTTGCGGCGCAGCAACAGCAGCACGGGCAATTCGAGCCCGCGGCGGCGCACCAGCGAGATCAATCCGGCCGGCTTGCCCAGCAGGCCGCGCTTGCCCCAATCCACGACCATGCAGCCGATGGCGGCGTCGGTTTGGATCGCGAGCTCCGCGTCCTCCGTACTGCGCGCGACCACAACGGTGAAGCCCAGCCGCTCCGTCTCCCGCACGATTTCCTGCAGCCGCATCCAATCGAGATCGGCCGTGTTGAACGACGGTGCGCAAACGAGGAACTTAAACCGGCGCTCGTATTCCATCTGGGTCCCTTTTTGGGGCGTTAGAGGCCGGTCTTTGCCTCAAGACCGGCGGCGGCGATACCGGCCAGCGCACAGATTTCATCATTGTCCGACACGTCGCCCGAGATACCGACGGCACCGATCACGTCACCGCCCTGGAGGATCAGCACCCCGCTCGGCACGGGCACGAGCCGTCCGCCGCTGACGCTGGCCAACGACGCCATGAAGGTCGGATTGCTGGCCGTCCGGTTGAATAATTCGCGCGAGCCGAACCCCATGCCAAGCGCGCCATAGGCTTTGCCATAGGCGATGTCGAACCGGAGGATGCCGGACCGGTCTTCCCGCTGAAACGCCACCAAATGGCCGCCGGCATCCAGCACCGCCACCGTCAGCGGCATGAAACGGTGCTCGCGCCCCGCGTGCAACGCGGCGGTGACGATGGTGTTGGCGAGGGCGAGCGTGAGCGGCATCGTAACGTCCTGTGCAGATGTGCGCCGCGGTTAGCACGCCCGCGGGGAAAGCGGGAGGCCGCGCCGCCGGGTCAAGAAGATCGCGGTCATGCCAAGGCCGAGCAGGCCGAGCGAACCTGGCTCTGCCACCGCGACCGGATCGATGACCGCGGGCGGAACGATAGGGATGGGCGGCAGCACGGGTGCGGGGGGGGCGGGCGGTATCGGCGGCGGCGGCGAATTATCGACCACGCTCACGCTATCGAGCCCGGTTTCACCCTGAGCATCGATAATGTCGAAGAGAATGGTGCTGGAGACGGCAGCGGCGGTGAGATTGTAGGTGTATTGGGTCCAGTTATTTTGCGTCGTGAAGAAATTCCCGGTATCGAGTAGGGTGGTGGTGTTCCAAAAAGCCTGCACTTGCGTGCCGACTTCGGACTGATCTTGACTGTCGAGCCAGAAGCTCAGTGTGTAGTTGTCGCCGATCACGGTCGGGATCGATTGCTGGATCTTGAAACCGATATGCGTGCTGGAGATCGGCGCATAGAACACCGTTCCGACCTCCAGATGATAATCCCCGGCCTGGGCAAAGAACGAGGTTGGCGTCTTGACGGCGTTGGTCGTCACCGCTGCATGCTGGGTGTCACCAGAGATGCTCCAACCGCTCAGCGTGCCCGTCTCGAACCCGCCATTCGTGACCAGGGCGGCAGACGCGGGCGGTGCCGCGATCGCCAGGAACGCCGCACCGGCACACCACCGCAGCATGATCGAACCCATCCAATGCATTTTGTCTCTCCAACACATGACCGTTGGAACAAACTGTATTTTGCAGAGGTTAATTCCACGTTAAGGTCACGCCGGTTTTTTCTCCGGCACGTTATTCCACTGTGGACACGGCCATCAGCGTCAAATCCTCCGGCGGACTCGGTCCGTCGATCCACACAAGCGGTGGATCCCCCTCCGCCATTCCGAACAGGGTGCAAAACGCCACCTCCCCGGCGTCCCGCCCGGTGCCGATCCGCACCAATCCATCGACCGCAGACCGCCGCGTCGGGTCGAACAACCACCACGCGCCGCCCGCGGGCCCCTGCAGCCACGCCTCGAACACCGCATGGAAGTCCTGCGGATACAGCCGCCAGGCATAGGCACTGACATACCGGGCCGGAATTCCCAGCGCCCGGCATAGTGAGATCCCCAAATGCGCAAAGTCCCGGCACACTCCATGCCGCTCCAGCAAAGTATCCGAGGCCGACGTCATCAAGTCGCTGCTGCCGGACGCATAGTCCACGCGGCTACAGATCCAGTTACAAATCTCCGTCACCCGCGCATGTCCCGGCGCCAAATGGCCAAACGTGCGCCGGGCAAACAGCTCGAGCCGGTCCGACTGGCAATACCGGCTGGGGTTCAGGTGGCTCAACACATCGAGCGGCAGGCGCTCGGGCGGCACCTCGTGCACCAGGGCCGGATCGGCCACATGCGGCGTGAGGGTCACCTCGGCCCGGTAGTCGACCCTGAGCTGGCCGCGCCCGGCATGGACCCGCACATGGCGATATCCGGCGGGGTCGGTATAGCGCTCGGCGTGCAGCGGGGGCGTGAATTTCAGTTGCTCGGTCCGGACCACCTGGCGCGCGGTCTGCGCCGCCTCGATGCTGAACACCAGCGCCGTCTCACCGCCCAACCAGTATTCGAGGGTGGCGCCACAGGTAAAATCAGTCGAGGTCAAGCGCATCTCCGGCAGGCATGAGAGTGTATCGAATCCCGTGGGATCAGCTGATTCGCGGTTCCACGTTCTTAACCACTCAACTAGCGCATTTTCGCTGCGTGGTTCAGCACCGGAAATGCACTAGTCATCGTCATGATTTGTCCGGCGCGTCAGGACCTCGCGCTTACCCGCGTGGTTGGCGGCGGTGATGATGCCCTCTTTCTCCATCTGCTCGATCAGCTTGGCAGCCCGGTTATAGCCGATCGACAGGTGACGCTGGATGAAACTTGTGCTGGCCTTACCCTCCCGCGCCACCACCGCGACCGCCTGATCGAACAGGCTGGTATCATCGCCGCCCAGCAGCGGATTGCCCCCGCTCGAACCCGCGCCCGAACCCGCGCCCGGTTCCTCGTCCGCATCGCCCTCGGTCACCTCATCGTCATACGCGGGCTCGGCTTGGGCGGCGAGGAAATCGACGATGTCCTTCACCTCCTCATCCCGCACGAATGGGCCGTGCACGCGGGCGATGCGTCCGCCGCCCTGCATGTGCAACAGATCGCCCATGCCCAGCAATTGCTCGGCCCCCTGCTCCCCCAAGATGGTCCGGCTATCGAATTTGCTGATGACCTGGAAGCTGATGCGGGTCGGGAAATTGGCCTTGATCGTACCGGTGATCACGTCCACCGAGGGACGCTGCGTCGCCATGATCACATGGATCCCCGCCGCCCGGGCCATCTGCGCCAGACGCTGCACCGCGGCCTCCACCTCCTTGCCCGCCACCATCATGAGGTCCGCCATCTCGTCGATCACCACCACAATGTATGGCAGCGGCTTCAGCGCCAGTGGCTGTTCTTCAAAGACCGGCTTGCCGGTTTCGCTGTCGAACCCCGTCTGCACCCGGCGGATCGGCACCTCGCCCTTCGCCAGCGATTCGGTCACCTTCTCATTATACCCGCTCATGTTGCGGACACCGAGCTGGCTCATGGCGCGATACCGCCGCTCCATCTCGCGGGTGGTCCATTTCAGCGCCACCACCGCCTTCGCCGGCTCCGTCACGACCGGCGCCAGCAGATGCGGGATGCCCTCATAGACCGAAAGCTCCAGCATCTTGGGATCGATCATAATAAGCCGGCATTGATCGGGCGACAGGCGGAACAGGATGCTGAGGATCATCGCGTTGATGCCGACCGACTTGCCCGACCCGGTGGTGCCCGCGATGAGCAAATGCGGCATCCGGCTCAAATCCGCGATCACCGGCGCCCCGCTGATGTCCTTGCCCAACGCCAGCGGCAGCTTGCCCTGATGAGTGTTCCAATCGTCGCTGGCCAGCAACTCCCGCAAATACACCGTCTCCCGGTTGCGGTTCGGCACCTCGATCCCGATGACGTTGCGCCCGCTCACGGTGGCGATCCGGACGGCGGCGACACACAGGCTGCGGGCGATGTCATCCGCCAGGCCGATCACGCGGGCGCTCCGGATGCCGGGGGCGGGTTCCAGCTCATAGAGCGTCACCACGGGGCCGGGGCGAATTTCCCGGATGACACCCTGCACGCCGTAATCGTTCAGCACGGTTTCCAACAGGCGGGCATTGGCCTGAAGCGCCGCCTCGGACGGCTGGGTATCACCCCGCTGCGGCGCCGGGCTCAGCAGGGTGAGCGGCGGGAATTGCCAGCCATTTTCGGCGAGCGGCAGGCTTTCTTGGCGGGGGGCGGAGGGTTTGGGCGCGGGGACGGCGATACGGGGTTTCGGAGCACCGCCGGGCATGGGCGGCACGTCGGGCACCGGCTCGCGGAAGGGGCGCGCGCGCGGGCGTGGGGCATCCGCATCCAGTACCGGTTCCGGCGGGAGTGGCGGTAGGCCGGCCCAGGGGGGCGGGACATCATCCTGCACCGGACGCGCGGCGCGCCTGAACAGGGAGGTGAGGCGCGCGAGGCCGGACGGACGGACGGTTCGCCCCCCGCGCTGCATCAGGCCGGCCACGGTCTGCCCGCCCGCGACGGACTGCCGGGCCAGGCCGCCCGCACGCCGCCCGGCAGCCCGGTATTCCGTGCCGGACAGGCCAAAACCCAACACCAACAACAATCCGGCCAGCATCCCGGCCAGCGCCAGGCTGGCCACCGGGCCATAGGGGCCGAGCATCGACTGACCCATCCGCACCAAATCGCCGCCCCACACGAAGCCGATCGCGCCGCCCGGCCCGGCCGTGGTGGGCCATTGCACCGGTGGCAACAGCGCGGCTAGAACGCCGGCCGTCATCGGCACCGCCAGGATGGTGCAGCTTAGCCGCAAGCCAAACCGCACCGGGCGGCCCATCGCCATCCGCCACGCCCATGCCAGCAACGCGAGCACCGGCAGCACCGACGCCGCACCAAAGCCTTGCAGCAGCAAATCCGCCACACCCGCGCCCATCGCGCCGAGCAAATTGCTGGCCGGCTGGGAGGTGGCGGTATTGAGCGACGGATCATGCGGATTATAGCTGGCCAGCGCCACCCCCAGCACCCCGGCCCCGGCGAGCAATAAGAGGGCCGCGAGTTGCCCCACACGGAGCGCCGCCATCGAGCGGATTTCGGCGGAGGCAAAAAGCTGTGGCGAGGCTACGGCCATGATGTCCCGTTTACGTCAGGACAGAAGCATAGCTGAAAAGCCGTTGAAGGGGAATGGAAAGGGGCGGCTTCGGCACCGTCTCCGCCGGGTTTAGATCCAGAGAGTTGCACCGGTTGCTTCCCTCACCCCGGCCCTCTCCCGGAGGCAGAGGGGGCAGGAGGGCAGTGCGAACCGCTTAGGTTAAGCGGCTCGCACTGACGGTTCGACTAGCCCAGCTGCTCGCCGTGCAGCACGATGTCCAGGCCTTCCCGCTCCTCTTCCGCGCCGACCCGCAGGCCGACCAGCACCTTGACCACCATCAGAATGACAAAGGTCATGATCCCGGAATAGACCACCGTGGCACCCACCGCGATGCACTGCGCCTTGAACAACTCGGCGCCAGCGATGTAGATGCCCTCCGGATGGTCGGTGGTCGCCGATAGCGGGCCATACGCGAACACACCCGTCAGCAGCGCGCCGATGATGCCGCCCACGCCGTGCACGCCGAACGCGTCCAGGCTGTCGTCATAGCCCAGCAGGTGCTTCAACGACGTGGCCGAGAAGAAGCAGCCGACGCCAGCGACGATGCCGATGATCAGCCCCGGCCCCGGCAGCACGAAGCCGCTTGCCGGCGTGATCGCGACCAAGCCCGCAACCGCGCCGGAAACCGCGCCCAGCACGGACGGCTTGCCCTTCACGATCCACTCCGCAAACAACCAGCCGAGCGTGGCCGCCGCCGTCGCCAGCTGTGTCACCAGCATCGCCATGCCGGCACGGCCGTTGGCGCCCACCGCCGACCCGGCGTTGAAGCCGAACCAGCCAACCCACAGCAGCGATGCACCGATCACGGCCAAGGACAGGTTGAACGGGCTCATGTTCTCCTGCCCATAACCGACCCGCTTGCCGAGCACGAGAGCGCAGACGAGGCCCGCGACGCCCGCGTTGATGTGCACGACCGTGCCACCCGCGAAGTCCGCAACGCCCAAGGCATTCACCC
>JAYVOF010000195.1:0-24453 GCA_043758105.1 Rhodospirillales bacterium
CATAACCGCACATCCGGGCGGCGGCGAGCGTCAGCAGCGGACGCAGCCGCTTGCCCCCCGCGGCCACGATATGCGCCGCCAGTTGCGGGATGAGCGCCACCGGGCTGTCCATCTTGGCGACGATCGTGCGGTTGCAGGCCGCAAGGTCCAGCCCCACCAGGCGCACGAGCACGGACAACGCGTCCTCACCCGCGCGGGACGCGGGGACCGGTGTGGATGGCGATGGATTGGTGACGACGCCCAAACTAAACTCCTCATCGCGCCGCCCAGGCTGGTTGACCCCGGCTGCCGCTAGGGCACCATATCGGCGGCCCGGAAAAGGGGTCAAGGCAACTCACGACGAAGGAACCCGCTTGCGCACCTTGCTGCTGTCCAACGACCCGGTCCGGCTGAGCTTTGTGGGCGCCCTATTACGCGACGCCGGGATCGAGAGCGTGGTGCTCGATAGCCACGCCAGCGCCGTCGAGGGCAGCATCGGCGCCATCCCCCGCCGCCTGGCGGTGCTGGCCGAGGACGAGTCGCTGGCCCGGCGCGTGCTGGCCGAGGCCGGCGAGTGGAACTGACGGACGGCACATTGCTCGGGGGACGGGTGCACTACCGTCAACCGGCTACGGGATACCGCACCGGCATCGAACCCATCCTGCTGGCCGCGTCGATCCCGGCCAAGCCCGGTGACCGTGTGCTGGAGGCCGGATGCGGCGCTGGTGCCGGATTGCTGTGCCTGCTGGCCCGCCTGCCCGGCGTGCACGGCACCGGCGTGGAGCGCGACCCGGCCATGGCCGATCTGGCCCGGCATAACGCCGCTGCCAACACCATGGCGCTCGACATCGTGACCGGCACGATCGAGGCGCTCACGGTCCCGACCCCGTTCGACCACGCCTTCGCCAACCCCCCCTGGCACGACGCCGCCTCCACCCCCTCGCCCACCAAGGCGTGGGCGAAACGCGCGGAGGGCGACGTGCTGACGCGGTGGTGGGCGGCCCTGGCGCGGTCGGTGCGGCACCGCGGCACGGTGACCCTCCTGATACCCGCCGCGCAGTTCGGGCGCGGGGCGGCGGCGGCCCGGGCGGCGCGACTCGGCGGGCTGACGCTCATGCCGCTCTGGCCCCGGGCGGGCGTGGCGGCGAAGCTGGTGCTGATCCGCGCCACCGTCGGCAGCCGGGCCGCCGACCGGATCGAGCCTGGGCTGATGCTGCACGACGGCGCTGGTTTTACGGCGGCGGCAGAACAAATGCTGCGGTGGTCGTAATATAGGGAGCCGTCATCGCGAACCCCGCTTGGGGCGCGTCAGTCCAGAGGCAACCGGTGCTCTTGCGGCCCCTGGATTGCTTCGCCGTCAAGCAGCGTCTCGCAATGACGAGCCGCGTAGTACGGCGGTTGGTATTACTGCGGCACCGCCTGCTTGACCGCTCCGGAGATGCGGTCGATTTCGATGCGCTGCGGCTTGCCTTCCTTCATCACCTCGGCCTGGAAGGCGTTCGTGCCGACTGATTTGAACGCTTGGGCTTGCTCGAACCCCATCTTCTGCAGCCGCACCCGCGCCACCTCCTCACTCATCGCGTAGGGGTGCGGATGCTGCGACAGACGTTCCCCGGCCACCCTCAGATCGGCGCGCAGCGGAGCACGCGCGATCGCCGCCGGCTGGGCCGCGGCCGCCACGGACACGCCGCAGAGCAAGGCCAGGCCCAAAATCCAGTTTGAAAAGCGCTTCATGCGACCGCTCCTATCCAATGTCTCTGGCTCACTCGACGTTCGGCTTCATCAAGCGGGCATGCGCCTGGGTATTGTCCGCCCGGGTCTGCGTGCGCCGGGGCGGGACGACGCAGACATGGTCGCCCGGAAATGCCTCGCGCCAGACGAAGCCACCCAGGCACGTATCCGGCCCGAACGGCCCGCCCGCCGGATTGCGATGCAATGCCGGGTTGGCGTTCTCGGCCCGCACCTGCGTCCGCTCGGCACCGGAGACGCAGACCACATCGGTGTCATCCGCCTCCCGCCATACGAAGCCCACCGAACACGTATTGGGACCGAACACGACGCGCGATGGGTTGTTGCGGCTGGCCGCCTGCGCGTTGTCGGCGCGCGCCTGCGTTCGCGTGGGTGGGGGCACGCAGACATGGTCGCCCGCGAACGCCTCGCGCCAGACAAAGCCCTGGCGGCACGTGTCCGGTCCGAACGGTCCGCCATTGGGCTCGCGCCGGGCGGCCGCCTGCGCGTTGTCGGCCCGTGTCTGCGTGCGCGTCGCGACCGGCACACAGACCTGATCCGCGGTTGACGCCTCTCGCCACACGAAACCCAAGAGGCAACGGGCGACGATCTGGTCGCCAATGGTGACCCGCGCCTGGTGGGCTGCCGCATCCGTCCCGTCCACGCTGATCGTCACCCCGTTCGCGTTTACCGCCTGCGTCGGTGGTCGCCCGGGTGCTGCGTTATCGCGCAACAAATAGGTATGATATACGCCGGCACCCGGATCGAGTTTGACCTCGTGGATCATCACCGTGCTTGCGGGCAAACCGCCGTCGAACCCGTCCGCCGTGCGATACTCCACAGTATAATAATGGAACGGGTCGCCGACATCGAAAGGCACCCGCGCAATCAAGAACCCGCCCGCCTCGGGATGGTTTAGCGCGGCCAGCGTGATCGACTGGCTGGGCCGCCCGTCGGTCCCCGCGGTGAAGATGCGCGGCCGGGGCAGCCACCCCATTTCATCGATGTGGGCCGCATTGAACCCCGGCCCGGCATTGCCGAATCGCGCACCCGGACGCGGATCCGCGAACACGTTGTAGGCACTCATCATGTCCCAGGGATCGTCATATTCCTGGTTCGTGGTGTTGTCGGAAAACGAATGCGAGAAGCCCAGGCCGTGCCCAATTTCGTGGCTCATGCCGACCATATCCACCGTGTCGGGCAGCATCGACCCGACGCCCACCATGCCGAACAGGTCGATCCCCGGTGAGGTGACGACCGCGACCAGTTGCCCGGGCGGCGGCGTGTAGGGATCGGTCCGGTCATGCGCCGCCGCATCGAGGCAATCCTGGTATTTGCGCGTGCGGGTCGGGCTGCCGCCGCCGCCCAGCGCTTCTTCCTGCGCCTGCGTGAACGGTTCAGAGTACCAGCCCTTGACCACGGTCGTCGCGAGGTCCGAGCTACCATAGGACACCGCTGCGATGAAATCGCTCAGCCCGTCGGTGCGGCGGTTCGCGATCAGGTCGCGGTAATAGGCCGGGTCATGCGGTGGTGCCGGGCTGTCGGAGAAGCGGCATAATATGATCGACCACGTGATCGGCCCGCGATAGGGCCGCGACTCCGCCGCCCTCGCCGATTGCCCGTGCACCGCCCAAATCGCGAGAAGCAGCCCGGTGACGGCAAACCAGTGCCTTATCCGATGCAACCGTTCCTTGTTGAGGGGATTTGACTGTGCCATGCCCTCCCCGCTCGGTCTTAGTATTTCACATCTGGAATGATACGGCTATAGCGTCTTCAGGCCCGTGATGTCAAGCAATACGCCCCCGCAAAGAACGTGTATCCCAGCGCACGCCGATCCATCCGCATGTTCCCTGCGACAGCGGACTACGCCCGGCGCCACACCAGCCCGATCGCGCCGAGGCCGGCCAGCATAATCGTCAGGCTCACCGGCTCCGGCACCTCCGTGATGGTGAACGACAGCCCGTTGGCGCTTTGCGACCGCATGACCGACTAGATAGGACCGTGAAGGGCTGCAACAGGCTGTTCGCATTGAGGTTCGGCACCGTCTGCGCAGCCGTCGGCCCGGTCAGCAGCGCCAGCGCCGCCGGAACCACCCACACCGCATTGATCCCTAACCGCATTCTGCTCAGCCTCCGTTTGATGGCGGCAGTAATTGCGCGGGCGCGGCGACGCTACGATCACAGTCAGGTTGCAGTTTTGTTAAGGATTGTTGTCAAACGCGGTGAAACTTGTTCGGCCAGCTCCGCCTGGCCGCCGTTCCGGATCCGCTCAGACCCGGGCGGCGACCCGCACGGCGTCCCGCTTGGCCTTGACGGTCGCAGCGCGGGCAGCCTCAATCACGCTGAACATCTCCAGCGTGTCCATGTCGTCATCCCGGACCGGCATCAGCGCCTCATCCATATGGGAGCGGGCGTTCGGGTCACGCTTCAGCACGCACCGGACCCGTGCCATCCGCCACACCGTGCCGGCTAGCCGCACATGCTTCGCCACGGTCTGCCAGGCATAGGACGGATAAAACACCAGCGGATTCTCGCGCGGCAGCGTCGGGCGCCGGTCGGTCCGCACCTTGCGGCGCAAATAGCCGCCCTACAGCGGATGCACATGCTCGAGCGTCACGCACCCCCAGAACCACAGCAGCAGGAACATCATCTTACCGGGGCTGATCCGCGTCGCCACCGCCCGGCGCATGATCGTCTCCATGTGCTCCGGCGTGTAATAGGCCTTCCAGGCGAGTTGATAGGCCTGCTCCCACTCGGCCTTGGACATCTTGGGGTGCGCGGTGCAGGCATGCTCCAGGTCGTAATTGTTGAGGTCGGGGTTTATGACGACACCAGCCGTGTAAAGCTTCTTGTGATCCTCTGAGCGCGGCAGGGGCGTGAGGAAGAAGAATTCCAGCAAATCGAGCGGCAGCTCCCGCTGGATAATTTTGATATCGCGCAGGATCGTCTCGGTTGTGTCGGCCGTGAAGCCCAGGATGTATCCAGCATAGGTGAAACAACCGACTGCTTTCCACGCCAACAGCATCTCGCGATACTCGGAAATGCGGTTCTGCTTCTTCTTCGCCGCCAGCAGGTTCTCCGGATTGATGTTCTCGATCCCGATGAACACGCGGATGACGCCAGCCCGGGCGGCCTTTTCGACGAAGTTCGGGATCTTGTGACACAGCGTATCGACCTGGGTGACGAACCGGAAAAATAGGTTCTCCCGCTCCTTCATCTCGATCAGCTGGTCGAAGATCGGTTCCCAGTTGCGGTTGCGGGCGAAATTGTCGTCGGTGATGAAAAAATGATCGACGCCCTGCGCCAGGTTACGGCGAATCAGCGCCTCGACGTCGTCCGCCGTGCGATACCGGGACTTGCGGCCCTGCACGTTGATGATGGTGCAGAACGAGCACTGGAACGGGCAGCCGCGCCCGGCGTCGAAACTCGTGAGCCGTCCGCCGGTGCGGGCGATCCGCTCCGGCGGCAGCATCGGTGCCGGCTGGCCTTCCAGACCCGGGAGATCGTCCATGTAATTATAGATCGGCTTGAGCGCGCCCGCCGCCGCATCCAGCAACATCTCGTCCAACCGGCCGGTTGCCTCCCCGGCGTAGAGCGAGATGCCGAGGTCGAGCGCCTCCTGCGACTCGGGCTGAATGCCGGGCAGCATGGAAAAGCAGCCGGACACATGGGAGCCGCCGATCGCGACCTGAATACCCGCCGCCCGTAACTGCCGGGCGATATCCATGGCGCGCGGGAATTGATTGGACTGCACACCCACCAGCGCCACGAGGCCGTAGAGCGCCGCCAGCGTGTTCGACGGGATAGCGGATCGAAACCACTGGATCACGTAGCCGTCGTCGTCGTAATGCGGCGGCTTAATCAAGAGAAGCTGGAAACGGGCAGTCCGGTCTGTAGCGGGGCGCATCGCAACCTCGACCGATTCTTTGACCTCCATGCGTATCGGAGCCGTTCATGTCAAAGGATTTCGGTCGGGTTGATCGACCCTATTCGCGGCGGAACGCATCGGCGATCCGGCGCACGGTCCCAGACGCATCCACCAGCATCACATCGAACCGCACGCCCGACCGGCCCCACTCCGGGTGGCTGGCCAGCGCGATTTCGGCCGCGGTGAGCAGCCGGGCCCGCTGCCGGGCACCAAGCGCCCATGCGGCGCCGGTGAGCGTGGGGCGGGCCTTGACCTCGATAAACGCAATCAGCCCGTCCCGCTCGGCCACCAGGTCGAGCTCGCCCGCTTCGGTGCGAAGCCGCCGGGCGAGGATGGTCCAGCCGTCCTGCTCCAGTGCCGACGCCGCGATGGCTTCGGAGTCGATGCCCAAGGCCTGGGCCGTCCGTCCCCGGGCGGCGCGGCCCATGTTACGGCGCGCGCCCTTCTTCGACCGCGTGGCAGGCGACCAATACATCCTGGGATTGAGTATAGCCCGGCCGCTCCACACGGCAGCGCCCGTTCGCCAGCGGACAGCGCGGATGGAACGGGCAGCCCGGTGGAGGGTCGATCGGGCTCGGCACCTCGCCGCCCACCGCGGTGCGCGGGCGTCCGGTCATGGCGAGGTCTGGGATCGCGTCGAGCAGCAGGCGCGTATAGGGGTGGCGCGGATGGCCAAACACGCTCTCGCCGGGTCCGATCTCGACAATGCGGCCGAGATACATGACGCCCAGCTGGTCCGACATATGGCGGACCACGGCTAGGTTGTGGCTGATGAACAGATAGGTCAGCTGCAGCCGCTGCTGCAGGTCGCGCATCAAATTCAGGATTTGCGCTTGAACCGAGACGTCCAAGGCGCTGGTGGGCTCGTCGGCGACCAGGAACTCCGGCTCGCTGGCCAAGGCGCGGGCGATGCTGATGCGTTGACGCTGGCCGCCGCTGAATTCGTGCGGATATTTTTCGCCATCCTTGGGGGAGAGGTTCACCTGGGTCAGCAGCTGGCCGACCCGGTCGATCACGTCGTGACCAGCCAGAATATGGAACGCGCGGATCGGCTCGGCCACGATGTCCCGCACCCGCCAGCGCGGGTTCAACGAGGCGTACGGGTCCTGGAAGATCATGTTCATCCGCCGCCGCAGCGCCGGTTGCGCGCGGGCGGCGGAAAGGTTCACGCCCTCGAACCGCATCTCACCGGCGGTCGGCGCGTATAACCCGACGGCCAGCCGCGCCACCGTGCTCTTGCCGCAGCCACTTTCGCCGACCAGCGACAGCGTGGTGCCGAGCGGGATGGCGAAGCTCACCTCGTCCACCGCGCGCAAGGTTTGCCGGCCTTCGCGGGCCAGGGTGCGGGCGAGCCACGAGCGGGAGACGTCGAAATAGCGGCAGACCTTGTCGGCTTCGAGGACGGTCCTCATGCGTAAAGCCAGCACGCCGCCGCGGTCGCCCGGGCCGGCATCAAATCCGGGCGCTCGACCCGGCAGCGGTCGAACATTTTCGGACATCGCGGGTTGTAGGGGCAGCCCGGCGGGATGGCGGTGAGCCGCGGCATCGCGCCATCGATCTGCCGCAGCCGGTCCACCCGATGATCCAGCGCGGGGATGCTGGCCATCAGCCCCTCCGTGTAAGGATGCGATGGGGTGTGCACGACGTCCCGCACCGGGCCGATCTCGATCACCCGCCCGGCATACATCACCGCCACCCGGTCCGCCGTCTCCGCAATCACCCCCATGTCGTGGGTGATCAGCATGACGGCGGTGCCATGGTCCCGCGTCAGCGCGCGCAGCAGCGCTATGATCTGCGCCTGGATCGAGACATCCAGCGCCGTGGTCGGCTCATCGGCGATCACCAGCCGGGGCTCCGCGCACAACGCCAGCGCGATCACCACCCGCTGCCGCATGCCGCCGGAGAATTCGTGCGGGTAGCTGTCCACCCGCCGGGCGGCAGCGGGAATGCCGACCTGCTCCAGCCAGCCGACGGCCCGCCGCCGCGCGTCCGCGTCCGACAGCGGCAGATGCGCCTGCATGGTCTCCGCCAATTGGCGTCCCACGGTGTAGAGCGGGTTCAGCGTGGTAAGCGGGTCTTGGAAAATCGCGCCGATCTGTTTTCCCCGCACGTGCTGCATCTGGGCTGGGCTCATGCTGTCGATCCGGGTGCCGTCCAGCAGAATCTTCCCGCCGCTCACCCGCCCCGGCGGCTCCAGTAGCCCGATGATCGCCGCCCCGGTGAGCGATTTACCGGCCCCGCTCTCCCCCACGATCCCCAACACCTCGCCGGCGGCGATCTGAAACGACACGTTGTCCAGCGCACGCAGCCGGCCGCGCCGAGTCGGGAATTCGACCGTGAGGTTCTGGACATCGAGCAGCATCAACAAGCACCCCCGTCATTGCGAGCCGCCGCTTGGCGGTGAAGCAATCCAGGGGCGCCACATGCAGTCCCCGGCGCCCCTGGATTGCTTCGCCAAGCGGCTCGCAATGACGGGCCTATGTCGCTCCGCCCCATCAACTCAGACCCGTCATCGCAGCCTAGGGTCCAGCGCGTCCCGCAGCCAATCGCCCAGCAAATTAATCGACAGCACGATCAGCACCAGCGTCAGACCCGGAAAGATCGTGATCCACCACTCGCCGCTGAACAGGAAGTCGTTGCCGATCCGGATCAGCGTGCCGACCGAGGGCTGCGTCGCCGGCAAGCCCACGCCTAGAAACGACAGCGTCGCCTCCGAGATGATCGCGAGACCCAGCGTTAGCGTGCCGATCACCAGCACCGGGCCCAGCACGTTGGGCAGGATGTGCGTGACCATGATCCGCGGCGCCGACAGGCCGATCACCCGGGCCGCCATCACGTAGTCCCGGCCCCGCTCCATCATGGTGGAACCGCGGACCGTCCGGGCGAATTGCGGCCAGAAGCTGATGCCGATCGAGAAGATGATGACGTAAATCTGCGACCGCTCCCGCGCCTGGCCGGAGATCGTGGCGCTGACCACGCCATCCACCAGCAGCGCGATCAGGATGGCCGGGAAGCTCAGCTGCACGTCCGCGACCCGCATCAGCACGGAGTCGACGATGCCCCCGGCATAGCCCGCGATCAGGCCCACGGTGATACCGACGGCCACGGCGAACAGCACGGAGGCGATGCCCACCACGAAGCTGATGCGCGCGCCATACATGATGCCGGCCAGCACGTCCCGCCCCTGGCCGTCGGTCCCCAGCACGTGGTCCCACCCGCCCTCTGGCGACAGCGCGGGCGGCTTCAGGCTTTCCATCAGATCGAGGCTTGCGAGATCGAACGGGTTGGACGGAGCCAGCCAGTCGCAGAATAGGCACGCGACCAGCAGGACCAACAGCACGAGCGCTGAAACCACCGCGACGGGCGAGTGGCGGAAATTATAGGCCAGGTCGCTATCCCACGCCCGGGCCCACATTAGCGCGCCGCCGCCCGAGTCATGCGGAGCCGGGGATCGACGGCGTAATACAGCAAATCCACCATCAGATTGATGGCGACGAAAATCACCGAAACCAGCATCAGATAGGCCGCCATCACCGGGATGTCCGCCACCTGCACCGACTGCACGAACAGCAGGCCCATGCCGGGCCACTGGAACACGGTCTCGGTCACGATGGAGAACGCGATGATCCCGCCGATCTGCAGCCCGGCGATGGTGATCACCGGCACCAGCGTGTTCTTCAGCGCATGGCCGAAATTGATCGCGCGCGGGCCCAACCCCCGGGCGCGGGCGAATTTGATGTAGTCGGAGCGCAGCACGTCCAGCATCTCGGCCCGCACGAGCCGCATCATGAGCGTCATCTGGAACAGCCCGAGCGTCACCGCCGGCAGCACCAGCGCCTTCAGGCCGGCCCAGGTCAGGAATCCGGTGGACCAATGGCTGAAATGCACGACCTCCCCCCGGCCGAAGCTGGGAAACCAGCCTAGCCCCACGCTGAAAACCAGGATCAGCAGGATGCCGAACAGGAACGGCGGCAGCGACACGCCCACCAGGCTGAAAATCATGATGAGCCGGGCGCTCAGCGCAGTGCGGTTGATCCCCGTGAACACCCCCATCGACACACCGACGAGCAGCGCCAGCGTGGCCGCCGTGCCGGCCAGTTCGAGCGTGGCGGGCAGCCGTTCATTGATCAACTCCATCACCGGGCGGGCGAGCCGGTAGCTGAGGCCGAAATTGCCGTGCACCGCGTTCCACATGAACCGGCCGTATTGCACGATGAACGGCTGATCGAGGCCGAGATCGTGGATCAGCGCGATCTTCTGCTCCTCCGTATAGGTGGTGCCGAGCATGATGGTGACGGGGTCACCGACGAATTTGAACATGGCGAACGCAATCAGCCCGACGGTCAGCAGCACCGGGATGGCCTGCGCGACGCGGGAGAGCACGAAAGCGGCCATGTCAGTCCTCGATTGTCGTCACGCCCACGCCGCCGAACTCCGTCACCAGCGTGTATCCGACCCCGAGCAGCACGGGGCCGAGGAAGATGCCGAGCAAGCCGAATGCCAGCGCGCCCCCCAGCACGCCCAAGATGGTCAGCAGGAACGGCAGTTGCGCACCCCGCGAGATAAAATACGGCCGGATGACGCTATCCGACCCGCTGATGATGAACAGCCCATAGCAGCCCAGGAAAATCCCCCACCCGGTATGCCCGGCGCTCAGCAGCCACAGTGTCGCCGGAATCCACACCACCGGCGCCCCGATCGGCAGCACCGACAGCAGCCCGGCGATCCCACCCAGCAAGAACGGACGCGGCACCCCGGCGAGCCATAGTCCGAATACTGTGAGCAAGCCCTGCACGATAGCGGTGCCCAGGATACCATAGACCACGCCGCGGACGGTCGTGCCCGTCACCGCGATCAGCCGCGCCGCGTGGTGCCCGGCGATCCGGAACAGCACGCGGTTGAGGCTCACCGCCAGCTGATCGCCGGACGCCCAGAAAAAGAATGCGACCATCAGCGCGATGAGGAATTGCGCCAGCCCGCCGGCGATCCCCAGCAGGACGGTCAACCCATTCTCGGCGATCATGCCGAAATAGGGCCGGAAGAAATTGACCATCGCGCTCAGATCGGCCGCCCAGCTATCCCAATATTCCGACAACGCCGGGCCAATGACCGGCACCTGCCGCAACCAGGACGGTGCATCCGGCAATCCGGCCGACAGCGCCGCCTCGATCCCTCGGCGGAGCTGGTTCACGTCATCCGCCCCGGCCGGCGCCGCCAGCGCGATCGGCAGCACGATCAGCACCGCCGTCAACAACACCATGACCCCGGCGGCGCTCCGGCTACCGAGTCGCAGATGGGTCCGCACCCAGGAAAACACCGGCCATGTGGTGAAGACCAGGATCGCACCCCACAAAATCGCGGAGACGAACGGGTGCAGCACGAACGCACAACCGATGGCAATGCCGGCCAGCAGCAAACCCATGAGCAACCGCTCGGCCAGCCGTTCACGCGGGTCGGGAATGGGACCGTCCATGGCCCTGGCATATCCGCGGTTTGGTATGCGAATGCAACCGCGCTAGGTGTGGGTCAGGATGTGTGGGCGAAAAGTCCCGGGGGAACGCCGATGCCGAAATTCTGTGCCAATTTGTCGATGATGTTCAACGAGGTGGACTTCCTCAGCCGGTTCGCCGCCGCCAAGCAGGCCGGGTTCGACGGTGTGGAGTTCCTGTTTCCCTACGAACATCCGGCGACCGAGATCCGGTCGCGCCTGGACGGTGAGGGATTGAAGCTGGTGCTGTTCAACATGCCGCCGGGCAACTGGGCCGGCGGCGAGCGGGGCATCGCCTGCCTGCCCGGCCGCCAGGCCGAGTTTCGCGATGGAGTGGAAAAGGCACTTGATTATGCCGGGTCGTTGGGGTGCACCTTGGTCCATTGTATGGCGGGGATCGTGCCCTCGGGCCTCCCGCACGATGTGGCGTGGGCGACCTACACCGCCAACGTGGCCTGGGCGGCCGAGCGCGCGGCGAATCGGGGCGTGGTGATTGCCCTGGAGCCGATCAATCATCGGGACATGCCGGGCTTCTTGCTAAATACAACCGGACAGGGCGCGGCGATGGTGGAGGCGCTGGGCCGGGACCGGGTGGCGTTACAATTTGACATATACCATTGTCAGGTGACCGAGGGGGACGTGACGAAAAGGTTTGAAGCGTTGCTACCTTTGATTGCACATGCTCAAATAGCTGACGTTCCGCTCCGAAATGAGCCTGGAACGGGGGAGTTGGCCTGGCGCTATATTTTCGATCGAATCGACGCTTTGGGGTATAAGGGTTGGCTTGGATGCGAATATCGCCCTGCTGCGGGCACGATCGAGGGGTTAAGCTGGCGCGAAACGTTCGGTGTTGGCACAATTCCGAAGGGTTGATGATTTAAAGACACGGGCGATGTTTCATGCTATGATACAACCGCGCGTAAGAGAGCCAGGGTTCGGCTAAAGGAGGCAAGGTGCGTTTCGCAGAGATTGGGCAACAGCTTCGGGCGTATCGTCTCGAATCTGGACTCCGCGCCGAGGAGATCGCGGCCCGGCTCGGCGTGTCGCGCGCCGCACTCTACCGATATGAAAAGGGCGAGGTCATCAAGCTCGACACCGTGAAGCGGCTCGGTGAGCTGCTAAAGGTATCGCCGCTGTCATTGTTGGGGATCGGGGTCGAGTATTATAGCCGCTCGGTCGGGTATTTCGAGCGCATCCGCCAGATCGAGGAAACGGCGGATCTGGTGCTGCAGGCCTATGGCCCGTTCTGTTACCTCACCACATCGGATATGTTCGATGCCGTGCTCGCCGACGGCCTGACCGAAATGGCGGAGCAGGCCGGGACCGAACGCGGTGCCGCGCGGACGACGGCCGATCAGGTGCTGGGCCTATTGGCGGCCCGCAAACGCAGCTATCAGCAGCGCCGGTTCGGCATCATCGCCATCCTGTCGGGCGCCAACATCCAATCCTTCCTCGCCGGCGGCCTCCTGGCAGGCGCCTCATTGCCAGATGTGTTGCGCACGCGCTGCCGCCGGGTTGCGGCGGTGGAGATGTCGCAGGTGGCGGAGCTGATGGAGACCGAGCCGATGGGTCTCCAATTCGGTATCCTAGCCGCAGCAGAGGCTGGGAGCGGCTTTAGGATCTTGCGCAACCGCGACCGCGCGACGCTGGCGGTCAACCCGTTCCGCGCCGACGCGCCGCCGATGCAGCAGACCGGCGTGGCGATGATCACGGGGGCCGACGAGGCGATCGCAGCACACCAACGCGTGGCTGAGGCCATGTGGCGGGATGCCGTCAAGGGACCCGCCGCGGCGGCGCGGCTGCGGGAGATGATCAAGGCCGCCGGCTGAGGCCAATTCACCCTAGCTCCGGCGGGCGGCACGGCCTAGTTTGAGCGTATGCTGCTTAATGGCGACCTGAATACCGAGATCCTCTCGCAAAAGACCGCATGGTCCGGACGGTTCGGCTTGGACATCATCCAGTTCCGCCACCGGCGGTTCGACGGAACCATGTCCGGCGTGCGCACCTGGGAGCTATTCCGCCGCGGGCGCGCGGCCGCCGTGCTGCCTTACGATCCCGTGCGGGATCAGGTCGCGATGATCGAGCAATTCCGCCTGCCCGCGCTGGCCGCCGGGATGGCCCCGGTATTGATGGAAATTCCGGCCGGTCTGTGTGAACCCGGCGAAGACCCGGCGCTCACCGCCACGCGGGAGACCCTGGAGGAAACGGGCCTCGCGGTCACCGGCCTGCACCCCATCGGCACCTTCCTGTTGACCGCCGGCGGCGCGGACGAGACCTGCGCGCTGTTCATCGGCCGGACGAGCCTTCCAGAAACACCGGATCCCGCCACACACGGCCTGGCCTCGGAACACGAAGACATCCGCCTCGGCTTCTACCCAGCCCAACAGGCGATCGACGCCGCCCTAGCCGGCGAATACCCCAACTCCGTCACCACCCTCGCCCTCCTATGGCTCGCCGCCAAACGCGACTTTCTCAAACAAAAATGGTCCTTCCTTCCCCCTCTCACTTCGGGAGAGGCTTGGGGTGAGGGAAACAACCAGCACGGACCAGAACGATGAGCCCCCTCGTCACCACAGAATGGCTGCAAGCCCAACTCGGCAGCGACACACTCGTGCTGTTCGACGCGTCATTCTACCTCCCCACGGAACAAAAAGACCCCCACGCCGAATTCTACCGCGCCCACATCCCCGGCGCCCGGTTCTTCGACATCGCCACCATCGCAGACCTGGAAACCACCCTGCCGCACATGGTCCCCACACCCGGCCGGTTCGAACGGCTGATGCGCGAGTTGGGGGTGAGCCAAATCAGCCGCGTCGTGTTCTACGATCAGAAAGGTATCAACTCCGCCCCGCGCGGCTGGTGGATGATGGGCCTGTTCGGTCACGATCAGACGTCCGTCCTCGATGGCGGCCTGCCAGCGTGGATCCGGGAGGGACGCCCGACCGAAACCGGTGAGCCGGCCCGGCCCGAGCCCGGCGACTTCACCGCCACGTTCCGCACTGCACGCCTGCGCGGCATCGGTGACATGCTCGATACAGACGAGCTGGTGCTGGATGCCCGCCCGTCCGGACGCTTTGACGCCACCGCGCCCGAACCGCGCCCGGGGCTCCCATCCGGCCACATGCCCGGCGCCCGCAACCTGCCGATCGCCGGGCTCATGCAGCCGGACGGCACGCTGCGGCCGCCGGCGGAGCTGCGCCGCCTGTTTGCCGGCGCGGGCGATGACGGGAGCCGGCCCGTGATTACCAGCTGCGGCAGCGGCATCACCGCGACCGTGCTCACGCTCGCCCGTGCCCAGGCCGGGTTGCCGATCGGGGCCGTGTATGACGGCTCCTGGACCGAATGGGCGTCGCGGCCCGACACGATCAAGGTCGACACGATGAAGGAGACCGGCTGATGCCCGACGCCCCCCACCCCCGCCCGCACGCCTTGGCCACGCGCCTGTCCCACGCCGGGCGCGCCGGAACCAAGATCCACGGCTTCGTCAATCCACCGCTGGAGCGCGGCTCGACCGTGCTGTATCCGAGCTGCGCCGAACGCAAGCGGCTGTCCACCCAGCGGCTCGATCAGACGCTGATCTATGGCACCATGGGCAACCCGACGCATCACGCGCTGGAGGATGTGGTGGCCGAGATCGAGGGCGGGACGCGGTGCCAGATCGTAAGCTCGGGCCTCGCCGCCGTCACCACGCCGCTGCTGGCCTATCTTGGCACCGGCGATCACCTGCTGATGCCGGACAGCGTGTATGCGCCGACGCGGATCTTTTGTGACGGCATGCTGGCGCGGATGGGCGTGCAAACTACCTATTACCCACCCACGATCGACGCCGCCGCGCTCACCCTGCTGATGCGCCCCACCACCCGCGTGCTGTATCTCGAGAGCCCTGGTAGCCATACGTTCGAGGTGCAGGATGTCCCCGCCCTGGCCGCGGCGGCGCATGCGCGGGGGGCGGCGGTGCTGCTGGACAACACCTGGGGCATCCATTTCTTTCAGCCGTTTCAACACGGCGTGGACGTGTCGATCCAGGCGCTCACCAAATACGTGGCCGGGCACTCGGACGTGCTGCTGGGCGGCATCACGACGGCGCATGACATGCATTGGGAAAAGGTGCGGACTGCGGCGCTGGCGCTCGGTCAATACGCGAGCCCCGATGATTGCTGGCTGGCGTTGCGGGGCGTGCGGACCATGGGCGTGCGGCTGGAGCGGCAAATGCAATCCGGCCTCGCGGTTGCCGCCTGGTTCCAGGCGCAGCCGGAGGTGGCGCGCGTGCTGCACCCTGCCCTGCCCGGCGCCCCCGGCCACGCGTTATGGGCCCGCGATTTCACCGGCGCCTGCAGCCTGTTCGGCGTGGAATTTCAGCCGGAGTTCAGCCCCGAATCCACGCAGGCGATGATCGACAGCCTGGAGCTGTTCGGCATCGGCGCCAGCTGGGGCGGCTATGAGAGCCTGGCGCTGCCCACCACTGGTTACGTGGTGCGCAGCACAGACTCACCAGGATTCGCCGGGCCGGTCGTGCGGTTCCATATCGGGCTCGAGGACGTGGCCGACCTCACGGCCGATCTAGCCCAGGGCCTCGTAATCCTAAGCGCCCATGCTTGACGCCATCCGGTTCGACGCCGCCGGCTTGGTCACCGCGGTCGCGCAGCAGCATGACACGGGCGAGGTGCTGATGCTCGCCTGGATGAACCGGGACGCGGTGGCCGAGACGCTGGCCACCGGACGCGTGTGCTATTGGAGCCGCAGCCGGCAGGCGCTGTGGCGCAAGGGCGAAAGCTCCGGCCAGACCCAGCTTCTGGTGGAATTGCGCATCGACTGCGACGGGGATGCGGTGCTGCTGTTGGTCGATCAAACCGGCGTCGCCTGCCACACGGGGCGGCGATCGTGCTTCTACCGGGCGGTGCGGGACGGGGCGCTGGTGGAAATCGCCGCCCCGCTGATCAGCCCGGACGCGCTCTACGGCTAGGGCTCCCGCGTCCAGGTTTGGCTCCGGCCCAGCAGGCTGATCAGCAAATAACCGCGCAATATTAGGTGCTTACCCCCATCCGTCACCCGGGCCGAGGCGCTATAGACGCTGCCGGTCTGCGGATCGACGATCTGCCCGCCGCCCCAGCCATCGCCCTCGGGCTTCAGCCCGCGCAGGATATCGAGGCCGAGGATCGGCTTGTCCTTACGGTCATCCGTGCATTTGACGCAGGCCTTCGCCGCCTCGACCGGATCGAAGATTTTCTCGACACGGCCATACAGCACGCCGTTCGCCTCGCTGATGCGTACCAGCCCGCGCTCCGTCCCGGTATGGTCGTCCACCGTGCGCCATAGTCCGATGGGGCTCGCGGTCTGCGCCAGCGCCGGGCCGGTGAGCGTGGCGAGGATGGCCATGGCCAATAGGGTACGCTGCGTCATCAGGTTTTCCTTTTCTTGCTTTGCGCGCGCTGACAGGATGCTTGTGAAGCTTCCGGCTCATGGGGGCATAGGAGGAAACATGGCGCAATGGATGCGTGCCGCCGGGGTCGCGGCCGGCTTGGTGTGGGGTGGATCGGCCATGGCGGCGGGGGCCGAGATGGCGGAGTTCACTGTCCCCTCCGACCCGGGCGTTCAGCTTTATGTCCGTGAAAAGCATCCGTCCGGGGTGCAGAATTTCGGCACCGATCGCATCCTGCTGTTCGTGCACGGCGCGACCTACCCGGCGGAGACCTCGTTCGACCTGCCGGTCGGCGGCGCGTCCATGATGGACATGCTGGCCGCCCGCGGCTGGGATGTGTGGCTCGTGGACGTCCGGGGCTATAGCCGCTCCCGCGGGGGCGCGATGGACCAGCCGGCTGCGGAGGGGAAGCCGCTTACGTCCACGTCCGAGGCGGCGCGGGACGTGTCCGCCGCCGTGGATTTCATCCAGCAGCGCCGCGGCGTGGGCAAGATCAACGTGATGGGCTGGTCCTGGGGCACGTCCATCATGGGGCTCTATACCTCGACGCATAACGAGAAAGTATCGCGGCTGGTGCTGTATGCGCCCCAATGGCTGAGCACCAACAAGGTGCCGCCGGACGCGCCACCGCTGGGCGCGTATCGAACCGTGACCCGCGAAGCGACGCTGGCCCGCTGGCTGATGGGCGTGCCGGAGGACAAGAAGGCCGATCTGATCCCGCCGGGCTGGTTCGAACAATGGGCGGACGCGACGTTCGCCACCGACCCGGTCGGCGCCAAGCAGAACCCGCCGGTGCTGCGCGCCCCCAACGGCACGGCGCAAGACAGCCGCGACTACTGGCTGGCCGGCAAGCCGTTGTATCAGCCCGCCGACATTCACGTGCCGACCCTGCTGCTGCACGCCGAATGGGACGCGGATCTGCCGACCTACCAAACCCAAGCCTATTTCAACCAGCTCACCCACACGCCGTATAAGCGCTGGGTCGAGATCGGTGAGGGCACGCATACGGTGATGCTGGAGAAGAACCGGATGCAGTTCTTCCACGAGCTGGTGGGGTTTTTGGAGGAGGCGCCTAACCCGGCCGAGTGATCAGGCGGTCGGCGTGACCGAAACCACGCTGGCGGCCAGAAGCGGCGCATACAGATGCGGATAGGGGTCCTCGCCGGGCTCGCTGGTCTCCCAACGCAGATCGGTGAGCGTGGCCGGGTCCAGATGCAGCACCACCAGGCCGCGCCGCCCGGCAAAATGCCGGCTAAGCACGAGGGGCAGCTGCGCCGGGGTGCATAGATGCCAGAACGGAGCGGGCGGCTGGCTGCCGACGCGTTGCAGCTCCGCCCAGCCCGCCTCCGTCATCACATGCAGCAGCGTCATCCGTGCCGGACCTTCACGATCAGGATGTAGGACGCGAGGCATAGCGTCACCGCATTGGCCAAGATCATCGGCAGCGCCCTGGCCATCAGGCCATAGGCCAGCCACAGCGCCACGCCCGCCACGAACATCAACAGCATCGGCAGGCTGAAATCCTCCGCCCGCCCGCTCCGATACGTGCGCAGCACCTGCGGCACGAAGGCGACCGTGGTGAAGAACCCGGCCAGCAATCCGATCCATTCCGCCATATGTTGCACCCGCTCTGTGCCGCCCGTATGCAGGCCCGCATGAGCGGTGGCAACAGCATCGGGGATGGGCCACTGATCTACGTCATGGCCGGGGAGGCAAGCGGCGACGTGTTGGGCGCCCGGCTCATGCAGGCGCTGAGCGCGGCCCGGCCCGGCGTGCGGTTCGAGGGCGTCGGTGGCGTGCGTATGGCGGAGCTGGGGCTTCACAGCCTATTTCCCCTTTCGGACCTCGCGGTCATGGGCATTATCGAGCCGCTGTTTCGCCTGCGCCGGCTCAAACGCCGGTATAACGAGGCGCTGGCCGACATCGCACTGAAGCAACCCGCCATTGTGGTCACGATCGACAGCCCGGGGTTCATGCATTGGGTGCTGGAGGCGCTGGCCAAGCGCGGGGTGCCCCGGGTGCATTACGTGGCGCCGCAGGTTTGGGCGTGGCGGGAGCACCGGGTGAAGAAATACCCTGGCCTATGGGATAAGCTGTTGTGTTTGCTGCCGTTCGAGCCCGCCTGGTTCGCGGCGAGAGGGGTCGAGGGGGTGTTCACCGGCCACCCGGTGTTGCAATCCGGCGCCGGCCAGGGTGACGGCGACCGTTTCCGCGCGACCCACGGCCTGACCCCCGATCAGCCCGTTCTGATCCTCATGCCCGGCAGCCGCCGTTCCGAGGCGCCGCGCCTGCTCCCGGTCTTCGGCCGCACGCTGGAACGGCTGGCGTTACGCGAACCCGCCCTTCGCCCAGTGCTCCCTGTCTCGGCCGTGGTGGCGGATTTGGTGCGCCGCGCGACCGCGTCCTGGCCGGTGCAGCCCATCATCGTGACCGAGCTGTCCGATAAACACGACGCCTACGCCGCCGCCCGGCAACACGGCGCGGCGCTGACCAAATCCGGCACGTCCACCCTGGAACTCGCGCTGGCCGGGGTGCCGATGGCGGTGACCTATCGCGTGAACCCGCTCAGTGCCGCGATGGCCCGGCGCATGATCAAGGTGCCGCACGTGGCGATGGTCAACCTCCTGGCCGGGCGCCAGGTGGTGCCGGAGCTGCTGCAGCAAGACTGCACCCCGGAAATCCTGAGCCGCACCACCCTCACCTTGCTGCGCGACCCCGCCATCGCCGACGCGCAGCGCGAGGCGTTCGGTGCCGTCATCGCCAGCCTTCGCCCGCCCCAGGGGACGCCATCCGAGGCCGCCGCACGCGAGGTGTTGGCTGTGCTGGATTTTGCCAAGCCCCCTCAACATCAGAATCCTTGAATGCCACTCCATGATGGCATATGTCTTTGACATCCCCCAAGGAGGATGGTGTCATGCTGCAACCGAATCCGGCACCGCGCGCGGTGCGATTATTCCGCAACAATCGTAATCAAGCGATCCGCATTCCAGTCGAGTTCGAATTGCCCGGCACAGAAGCCATGATCAGCCGAGACGGGGATCGCCTCATTATCGAGCCAGTACGAAAAGAGGGCTTGGCGGCGCTCTTGGAAAGCTGGGAACCGTTAGACGAAGACTTCCCGGAGATTGCCGATCCGCCAGCACCGCCGCGCGATATATTTTAACCATGCTGTATATGTTGGACACGAACATCGTCAGCGAACTTATGCGAAATCCGTCGGGCGCTGCCGCTCAACGTGCCAAGGTAGAAGGCGGCGCGGTATGCGTCAGCATCATCGTAGCGGCAGAATTACGCTACGGTGGTGCCAAGAAGGGCTCACCCAAATTGAACCTACGGATTGAGGCCTTTTTGTCAGAAGTGCCTGTCCTTGCTTTCATATCTCCTGCCCACCGGCATTACGGGCGGATCCGGACCGAGCTTGAACTCTCCGGCCGCCCGATCGGTTCCAACGACCTTCTCATCGCCGCGCAAGCGGTCAGCTTGGGTGCCACGGTCGTCACCGCCAACGTTGGAGAATTCCAGCGTGTTGAGGGGCTGAACGTGGAGAATTGGCTGCTATGAATAGCAGTCATTGCGAGCCCCCCGCTTGGGTCGGCAGTCAAGGGCCAACGGGTGCTCTTGAGGCCCTTGGATTCCTTCGCCGCCAAGCGGCGTCTCGCAATGACGAGTCATGTCGTAGGGCCGTTGGTATTATAGTCGTGGCGTCATCGCTGGACGTGTTCGGCGAATGTTGCAAACAGACGCCGCGCCACTGGACCGACCCGGCCCTCGCCCACGGGAATTCCGTCGATCGCCAGGATCGGCTTCACGAAGCTCGTTGCACTCGTCAGGAACGCTTCCCGGGCCGTGCGGAGTTCCGCCCTGCTGAACGCGCGCTGTTCATAGCGGAGATTGGCCGTCTGGAGGATCGTCAGCAGCGCGTCCCGGGTGCAGCCCGGTAGGATGGCGTGGTCCAGGTGCCGGGTGCGCAACACCCCGTCCGCATCTACAATCCAGATGGTCGTCGCCGCGCCCTCGGTTACCATCCCGTCAGCATCCACCAGGATCGCCTCGCCGGCACCGGCATCCCGGGCGGCCTGCCGGGCGAGGACGTTGGGCAGCAGGCCTACCGATTTGATATCGCACCGCGCCCAGCGCTCGTCCGGGTGGGTGATCGCACGCATCGTCCATTGCTCCACATCCGCCGGATACGGCGGCAGGCGCTTGATCGTCACCACCAGCGCCGGCGGCACGGCGTGCTTGGGAAACGCATGGTCGCGCCGGGCGACGCCGCGTGTCACCTGCATATACAGCAGGCCATCCGTCACCCGGTTCCGCCGCGCCACCTCATGCAGCACGTGAATCAGCGCCGCCCGGCCCATCGGTGCCGCAATCCGGATTTCGCCGAGCGACCGTTCCAGCCGGTCCATATGCAGCGTCGCATCGACGAAGCGGCCGCCATTGATATAGATCACCTCATAGACGCCGTCGGAAAACTGATACCCTCGGTCCTCGATGTTCACGCTGGCGTCACGCTGCGGAAGATACTGTCCGTTCACATAGGCAATACGGCTCACTTCTCGCCCTTTTCATCGGAATTGACGCCCAATTGCTTGAGCTTTCGGTGCAGCGCGCTGCGTTCCATGCCGACGAACTGCGCCGTCCGGCTGATGTTGCCGCCGAAGCGGATCAGCTGCGATTGCAAATACTGGGTCTCGAACAAATCCCGCGCCTCCCGCAGCGGCAGGCTCATGAGGTCGGCCGTCGGGTCGAAGTTCAACAGCGCCGGCGCACCCTGGCTGATGTCGGGCGGCAGCATCTCGGCGCGGATCGAATCCCCGGTCCCGCCCGGCGCCATGATCAACAGCCACTCCATCAAATTACGCAGCTGCCGGACATTGCCGGGCCAGTCATAGGCCTGTAGCGCCGTCAACGCGTCGGTCGATAATTCGCGGACCGGGATGCCGGACGTCTCGGCCGAGCGCTCGATGAAATAGCGCGCCAGATCCGGCACATCCTCCCGCCGCTCCTTAAGACTCGGCATCTTGATCGGCACGACCGCCAGCCGGTAATACAAATCCTCCCGGAACCGCCCGGCGGCGATCTCGGCCTGCAAATCCCGGTTCGTGGTCGCCAGCACCCGCACATCGACCTTGACGCGCGACGAGCCGCCCAACCGCTCGAACGTCTGATCCTGTAACGCGCGGACGATCTTTCCCTGCGTTTCCAACGGCATATCGGACACTTCGTCCAGCAACAGCGTGCCGCCATGGGCGCGCTCCAGCATGCCGGCGCGCCGCGGTGCCGCATTCACGTCCGCACCGGCCTCGATGCCGAACAGCTCTTCCTCAAACCGCGACGGGTTCAGCGTCGCGCAATTCAACGCCACGAACGGCCCATCCGCCCGGCGGCTCCGTGCATGCACCATCCGCGCCGCGACCTCCTTACCGGACCCGGCCGGCCCGTGGATCAGCACGCGGGAGCCGGTCGGCGCCACCCGTTCGATCCCGGCCCGGAGCGCGCTGATCGCTGGGCTCGTGCCCGTCAGCTCACTCTCGAAGCCGGCACGCATCCGCAGTTCGGCGTTCTCCCGCGACAGCCGTGCGGCCTCCAGCGCGCGCCGGATGATGAGCAATAGCCGGTCCGATTTGAACGGCTTTTCGATGAAATCGTACGCGCCATGCTGGATCGCCGTGACCGCGGTCTCGATCGTGCCGTGGCCGGAGATCATCACCACCGGCACGTCGGACCCTTCCGCCTGCAGCGCCTGCAGAATGCCGATACCGTCGAGTTTCGAGCCCTGCAGCCACACGTCGAGGATCACGAGCGAGGGCCGGCGCAGGCGGAAGGCCGCGACCGCCGCGTCCGAATCGCCCGCCTGGCGCACGGCATAGCCCTCGTCACCCAAGATGCCATCGATCAGCATCCGGATGTCCGGCTCGTCATCGACAATGAGAATTTCGTGCGCCATCAGCCCTCGTTTACCCGAAGTGGCATGGTTTCGGCCATGGCCCCCGCCATCACCGGAAGGCACAGGGTCGCCACCGCGCCCGGCCCTTGATCGGGCCGGTCATCGAGGATGATCCGCCCGCCATGGTCCTCCATGATCTTTTTCACGATCGCAAGGCCCAGCCCGGTGCCCTTCGGCTTATGCGTGACATAGGGTTCGGTTAGGCGGTCCCGGTCCGCCACCGGGAGTCCGACCCCGTCATCCTGGACCGAAAGCGCCGCCATACCGTCCGCGACGTGCACGGACAACGTGATGTGCCCGGCCGGCTGACCCTCTATCCGCGGGCGCATTTGCACTGAATCGGCCGCGTTTTGCAGCAGGTTGGTGAGCGCCTGGCCTAGCAGCCGCCGGTCGCACACCGCCATCGGCCCGCGCTCGGGAATGTCGGTCGCCCAAACGATCTCGGGCCGGGCACTACGTTGCAAAATCAGCGCTTCCCGCGCCACGCGGCCCACATCCTCGGGCCGCAACACCGGCAGGGGCATGCGGGCGAAGGCGGAGAATTCGTCCACCATCCGGCCGATTTCGCCCACGTGGCGCACGATCGTGTCGGCGCACTGCGCGAACGTCTCCGGATCGGACGTGATCTCCTTGGTAAACCGCCGTTTCAACCGCTCAGCCGAGAGCTGAATGGGCGTCAGCGGGTTCTTGATCTCATGCGCGATCCGGCGCGCCACATCGGCCCAGGCGGCCTTGCGCTGGGCCGATTGCAGTTCCGTGATGTCATCGAACGTCACCACATACCCATCCGGGCGGCCGCCGCGGAGGTCGGCGCCGATCCGCACCAGCAGCGTGCGACGGTGGGACGCCGGACCGATCTGCACCTCGGCGGTGCGGGGCGCGGCGCCGAGTTCGTCCAGCAACGGCGCGAATTCCGGCACCACTTGATGCAACGGCTGACCGATCGCCGCCATGAGATCGAGGCCCACCAGGTCACTCGCGGCCTTGTTCGGCAGTTCGACATGGGTGGCGGCATCGAGGCCGATCACCCCGGCCGAGACGCCCGCCAGCACGGTTTCGGTGAACCGCCGCCGCTCGTCGATTTGCGAATAGGCGTCCATCAGCTCCGCCCGCTGCGCGCTCAATTGCCCGGTCATGCGGTTGAATGCGCGGGACAGCCCGGCGACCTCATCCTCGCTCGCCACCTCGGGCACGCGGACGTTGAGGTCCCCTGCCCGCACCCGTTCGGCCGCCAGGATCAAGCGCCCGACCGGACGCGCGATTTGATTGGCGAGCACCAAGCCGATCAGCACCGCCGCCGACAACACCAGCAGCGCGACCAAGGCAAAAATCAGCACGAAGGTGATCTGCAACCCGGACCGATTTGCGTCCAGCCGCTGATATTCCGCGACCGCCGCCTCCGTCCGGGCCATATGGTCGAGGATGGCCGGGTCCACCTGCCGTCCGATCAGCAGCATGAGCGGTGGGGTCGAGTTGAGCTGCACCACCGCGCGCACCCGCTGCTCATCGGTCGAGTCGAGCACCACCACCTCGCCGTTGCGCGCCTGCTCGGTCACGTCGAACGTGGGGAGCGTTGGGTCCTCACCGGGGGAAGCGCTGAACCCGCCCTCCACCGTGCCCTTGGCCGGGTCGAACAGCACCGCCTCGGTCAAGCCGCGCAGCAGGGTCTGCGTTTGTAAGACGTTGCTGAATGTGATCGGATCGTTCATCGCGCCGACCTGGGACAGGCTGTAGGCCATCGCCAGCGCGTCGGTGCGGATGTTGTTGCGGTGCTCCTCGAGGTAGCCGTGTGAGGCCTCCAGCCCCTCGTTCAGCGCCGTGCGCACCCGGTCATTGAACCAGCCCTGGATACCGAGGCTGAAGAACGCGGTCGCGAACACCGCCACGACGATCGTGGGGGTCACCGCCACCACGCTGAACAACAGCACGAGCCGCACATGCAACCGGGACCCGGCCGAGCCG
>JAYVOF010000196.1:0-9634 GCA_043758105.1 Rhodospirillales bacterium
GCGGGAGCGCTGGTTCGAGTTCCTGCGCATCCCAAGCGTCTCGGCGCAACCGAAACATGACGGCGATTGCCGGGCGGCGGCGGAGTGGGTGCGGGCGCAACTGACCGCCATGGGCTTCACCGCCGCGGTGCATGAGACGCCGGGCCACCCGATCGTCATGGGCCACCATCCTGGTCCAGGTACGGGTCCTACCCTGTTATTTTATGGGCATTATGACGTGCAGCCGGCCGAGCCGCTCGAGTTGTGGACCAGCCCGCCCTTCGATCCTGTGCTGACCGATGGTCCGTCGGGGCCCCGAGTGGTGGCGCGCGGTGCCGTGGATGACAAGGGCCAGGTCATCATGTGGCTGGAGGCGTTGCGCGCCTGGCACGCCGTGCATGGCACCCTCCCCGTCCCGGTCACGGTGCTGGTGGAAGGGGAGGAAGAGACGAGTTCGCCGAGCCTCGAGCCGTTCCTGGTTTCGCACCGGGAGGCGTTGCGGGCGGAGGTGGCAGTCGTGAGTGACACTGGAATGTGGGATATCGACACGCCAGCCATCACAACCCGGCTGCGGGGCATGGCGTATTTGCAGGTGACGCTGCATGCGGCGCGGCGGGATCTGCACTCTGGGCTGTTCGGCGGCTCGGCACTCAATCCGATCAACGCGTTGACCCGGATTTTGGGTGAACTCACGGATGCAACGGGGCGGGTGCAGGTGCCCGGCTTCTATGACGGCGTGGCGGATGTGCCGCCGGCGCTTGCGGCCCAATGGGCGGCGCTCGGCTTCGATGAGGGCGAGTTCCTGGGTGGCATTGGTCTGTCGGTTCCCGTTGGCGAGCGGGATCGCGGCGGGCTCGAGCGGCTATGGGCGCGGCCGACGGCGGACGTGAACGGGATTTGGGGCGGTTACCAGGGGCCAGGTAGTAAGACGGTCATCGCGTCGGAGGCGGCGGCGAAGCTGTCGTTCCGGCTGGTGCCGGGTCAGGATCCGGAGAAGATCGTGGCGGGCTTCCGCGCCTTCGTTGCGGACCGGTTGCCCGCGGATGCACGGGTCGAGATCGAGGTCATGGGCACCGCTCCGGCGATCGAAATTTCCAGCGATAGCGCCTTCGTGCGCGCCGGGCTTGACGTATTAGGTGAAGAATACGGGTGCCCTGCGGTGCTGATCGGCAGCGGCGGCAGCATCCCAGTGGTGGAAAGCATGCGCCGCTTGTTGGGCGTGGAGAGCCTGTTGATGGGCTTTGGCCTCGATGATGATCAAGTGCATAGCCCAAACGAGAAATTCGAGTGGCGCTGTTTCCACCACGGTATGCGGGCCCATGCCCGGTTATTGGGACGGCTTGCGCCCTAAGAGCTTGTGAAATAATCGAATCGCAAGTCACTCGTCATTGCGAGCCCGCTTGGGCGAAGCAATCCAGGGCAGTGAAAGCCCAGTTTCCGGAGCCATTCCGTCAGGGATTGCTCTTGTCGCCCGTGGATTGCTTCGGCCAAGCGGCCTCGCAATGACGGAGTTTGTCGCTGAATCCAACTCATTCACAGGCTCTAAGTCACGGTCGCTGGATCGGGTTAACGCTCCGTCTCGGGATGGCGGAGGTGCCAAAGACGCTCGTGCGCGGCAACGAGGCTCTCCATACTGCGGCGGCGGTTGCCATCGGCCGGGGCCGGGCGACGGGTGAGCATCAGTTCGAGGACGCGGAGGAGATGCTCCGCGACCTCGAGATCTGATGTGTCACAGGCGTGGTGAAACGCGACCAGCACTTTATCCGGCAGCCGCCTGGTATGGCGTGGCAGGCCGGGGATGTCCCGGGCACCATCATCAAGCTCGTCGGTCATCCGCTCCGTACCGGCCTCTAGGATAGTCACCATGAACGCTCCCTAAACTCTCTTTCCAACATACAACAAGCTATAGTTGTATTTCTGGAAACAGCCAGCGCTCATTCAGAACCTACAAACGAATTTCACTTTAAGGTGATGAGGGCGATCTCACCCTGAGGTTGCTGGCTCTCGAAGACGTGTTCAGCAAAAGCCTCCTCCCAACTGCCCTGAGTCGAAGCACGGCTGTATTCCGTGGCGCGATTTTCAAAGAAGTTGGCATGTTCGACGGCATTGAGCATATCATCCAGCCAAGGTAATGGATTTTCTTCTACATGAAACAACTCATTGAGGCCAAGCTGCATCAGTCTCCGATCTGCAATGTATCGAATGTATGTCTTGACCTGGTCTGCGTTCAGGCCTTCGATCGGACCTTGCTCGAATGCTAGATCAATGAACGCATCTTCGTGATGTACGATGGTCGAGCAGATTTCGTACAGTTCGTGCTTAAAGTTCTCCGTCCAGATTTCAGGATTCTCCTGCACGAACGTCCGGAAAAGGCGGATCACCGACAAGCAATGCAGCGTTTCATCCCGGACCGACCAGGACACGATCTGTCCCATGCCCTTCATTTTGTTGAAGCGCGGAAAATTCAATAGGATGGCGAAGGATGCAAAAAGTTGCAGCCCTTCAGTGAAGGCCCCGAAAGCCGCGAGTGTCTTGGCAATCTCGTGTCTACTATCCACGCGGAACGATTGCATATAGTCGAATTTATCTTTCATTTCCTTGTACTCAAGGAATGCCGAATACTCGAGCTCGGGCATGCCGATGGTGTCTAGCAAATGACTATACGCCGCGACGTGGATGGTCTCGCTATTGCTGAACGCAGATAGCATCATCAGCACTTCGGTCGGCTTGAATACCTGACTATAGTGCTTCATGTAGCAATTATTGACCTCAACATCCGCCTGGGTAAAAAAGCGGAAGATTTGGGTCAGCAAGTTCTGCTCGGCCGCACTCAGATTTTTGTGCCAATCTTTCACATCATCGGCGAGCGGCACTTCTTCTGGTAGCCAATGCACCCGTTGCTGGGTAAGCCACGCCTCATAGGCCCACGGATAGCGGAACGGCTTATAAACTGGGTTTTCGGTCAATAGGTCGAAGCGCTTGGGCTCGTCGCGTGGAATCATGCCGTCCATCATCGTCTCTCCAACATCTTATTATCTAACGCCGTTTATTGGCAGGATAGGCATTCTTCGTAGTTGTTCGGCTTGGACGCGCCGGCCAGGGACATCCGCCCGATATCGTTCGGGGCGGCAGTCGCCATCTCATCCGGGCGCACGACTTTTTCACTCACATTGTCAGCTCGCTGGATCGAAAGACTCCGGCAGTAATACAACGACTTCACGCCGCGCTTCCACGCCAGATGGTGAATTTGGTGCAGGTCACGCTTATGCACATTGGCCGGAAGGAAAAGATTTACAGACTGACTTTGGCAAATAAACGATGTGCGGTCGGCCGCGTGTTCAATCACCCAGCGCTGATCCAGCTCAAACGCGGTGCGATACACGGCCTTTTCCTGCTCGGTCAGAAAATCGAGATGCTGGACGCTGCCTTTATTAATCGTGATACTGGACCAGATCGCGTCCGTGTCCATCCCCTTCTCTGCCAAAAGCAGCTGCAAGTGCCGGTTACGCACAGTGAAGCTGCCGGACAGCGTTTTCTGCAGGAACACGTTGGCGGCGATCGGCTCTATGCCCGGACTCGTATTACCCGCGATGATGCTGATGCTGGCCGTCGGCGCGATCGCCATCTTGTTGGAGAACCGCTCCATGACGCCGTATTCTTCGGCATCCGGGCAGGCCCCACGCTCTTCGGCCAGCATCCGGCTCGCCTGATCGGCCTGGGCGCGGATGTGCTTGAACATGCGCATGTTCCACACCTTGGCCACGACACCCTCGAACGGCACGTTCTGTGACTGCAGGAAGCTGTGAAATCCCATCACGCCGAGGCCGACCGACCGCTCCCGCATGGCGGAATACTTCGCCCGCTCCATCCCCTCCGGCGCGCGGTCGATGAAGTCCTGCAGCACGTTGTCGAGGAACCGCATCACGTCCTCGATCAACAACGGATGGTCTTTCCACTCCAGCCAGCTCTCTAGATTGAGCGAGGCCAAACAACACACCGCCGTCCGTTGCTTACCGTGATGGTCGATACCGGTGGGCAGGGTGATTTCACTGCATAAATTGCTGGTCTTGACCTCAAGCCCGGCCAGTTTGTGATGTTCGGGGCGCGCATTGTTCACGTGGTCCGAGAACACGAGATAGGGCTCGCCCGTCTCGATCCGCGCCGTGAGGATCCGGATCCACAAATTCCGCGCGCTCACCTGCCGCACATGCGCGCCATCCTTGGGCGACGTGAACACCCACGGCTCATCCGCCTCCACCGCCCGCATGAACGCGTCGGAGATCAAGATGCCGTGATGCAGGTTTAGCGCCTTACGATTCGGATCTCCGCCCGTCGGGCGGCGCAGCTCGGTGAACTCCTCCACCTCCGGATGCGAGATCGGCAGATAGACCGCCGCCGAGCCCCGGCGGAGCGAACCCTGGGAGATCGCCAGCGTCAGGCTGTCCATCACGCGGATGAACGGGATCACGCCGCTGGTCTTACCGTTCATCCCGACCTTCTCGCCGATCGAGCGCAGATTGCCCCAATACGAGCCGATGCCGCCGCCCTTGGATGCCAGCCACACATTCTCGTTCCACAACCCGACGATGCCATCGAGGCTGTCCGAGGCCTCGTTCAAAAAGCACGAGATCGGCAGCCCGCGCGTCGTGCCGCCATTGGACAGCACGGGCGTCGCCGGCATGAACCACATCTTGCTGATATAATCGTAAATCCGCTGCGCATGCGCCGTGTCATCGCCGTAATAGGAGGCGACGCGGGCGAACAGGTCTTGGTAGCCCTCGCCGGGCATCAGGTAGCGGTCGTCGAGCGTGGCGCGACCAAAATCCGTCAGCAATGCGTCCCTGCTGCGGTCCACGCGGACCTGGTGGCGTCCCTGCATCTGCACTGCGTCGAGCAAATCATCTCTCCTGCTGGGATGGCCGGAACCCGGAAAATACCGGTTTCACGTCACGACGGCGTTCCCAGTCATCTACTACATCTAGCCCTAAGACAGCAAGAAGAATACCAGCTGTGGTGAAACCGGCCCGTTGACGTGCCGCAGCGCGCGCGTGACTCCGGGGCCGGTTAACCAGTGTGGGTATCATGCCCCCGGCCCGCAAGCATTTCATTCGGCCCGCTGGAGCGTCTTGCCACATCCAAGCCATGGCCCCATTATGTAGCCAAGGCTGCATCATGCAGTGACGACACACAGTGTTAGCCAAGGGGACACATGGCCGACTCGCTTCCACCTACCGCCTGGCGCTTCGCCGCCGAGGGAGTCCGCACCGAAAGCCTGCCGGAGGTGCATGGCAGCGTCAGCGTCCCCCGCGGCGGCTCGTGGATCCGTCAATTGCTGGCCTTCGCCGGGCCCGGCTATCTGATCTCGGTCGGTTACATGGACCCCGGCAATTGGGCGACCGATATCGCCGGCGGTGCCCAGTTCGGCATGACGCTGCTGTCGGTGATCCTGCTGTCAAATTTGATGGCCGTGCTGTTACAGGCGCTGTCCGCCCGGCTCGGCATCGCCACCGGGCGGGACCTCGCCCAAGCGTGCCGCGACAGCTTCCCGCGCCCGGTGAACATCACGTTGTGGCTCGCCTGCGAACTGGCCATCATCGCGTGTGACCTGGCGGAGGTCATCGGCACCGCCATCGCCCTGCAATTGTTGTTCGGCATCCCCCTCGTGCTCGGCGCGATCCTCACCGCGCTCGATGCATTCCTTGTGCTGATGATGCTGCAACGCGGATTCCGTTGGATCGAGGCATTCGTCGTGGCGCTGCTGGTCGTCATCGCGCTGTGCTTCGGCATTGAGATCGCGCTGGCCGCTCCGGCCTTGAACGAGGTCCTGGGTGGGTTCATCCCCCGCACCGAGATCGTGACCCGGCCCGACATGCTGTATGTCGCCATCGGCATCATCGGCGCCACCGTCATGCCGCATAACCTCTATCTCCACTCTTCTATAGTACAGACCCGGGCGTTCCAGCCGACCGAGGATGGCCGTCGCCGGGCGATCCGCTGGGCCACGGTGGACAGCACCATCGCCCTCACCCTCGCGTTGTTCGTCAACGCCGGCATCCTGATCCTGGCCGCCACCGTGTTTCATGGTACCGGGCACGAGGATGTGGCGGAGATCGAGCAGGCGTATCAGCTGCTGAGCCCCCTATTGGGCGCCGGATTCGCCTCCGCCCTGTTCGGCGTGGCGCTGCTGGCGTCCGGGGTGAATTCCACCCTCACGGCCACACTGGCGGGTCAGGTGGTGATGGAGGGCTTCCTCCGCCTCACCATCCCGCCCTGGGCCCGCCGCCTGCTGACGCGGGGCATCGCCATTATCCCAGTGGTGTTCGTCACGTGGATCTATGGTGAGAGCGGCACGGCCAAGCTCCTGGTGCTGAGCCAGGTGGTGCTGTCGATGCAGCTGCCGTTCGCCGTCATCCCGTTGGTGCGATTCGTATCGGACCGGCGTAGGATGGGGGTGTTCGCGATCCGCCCGGCGACCGTCGGACTCGCATGCGTCGTGGCGGGAGTGATCTTGGCGTTAAACCTAAAGCTGATCTGGGATGTGCTGGCATGAGCGACGCGCTGCCGACCGCCCCCACCCAGGCCCGGCGCTTCGGCGCGGCCCGCACGGCGCAATCCGCCGCGGTGCTGGAGGATTATGCCGAGCTGATCGCCGACCTGTTGACCGCCGAGGGGGAGGCCCGCCCCACCGACATCGCCCGCCGCCTCGGCGTCACGCACGCGACCGTCATCAAGGCGATCGGCCGGCTAAAGCGGGAGGGCCTGGCGACCGCCCGCCCCTATCGCGGCGTGTTCCTGACCGAAGCCGGGCAGGCGTTGGCCGACCGCGTCCGCGCCCGGCACCGCCTAGTGGTCGATATGCTGGTCGCCGTCGGCGTCCCAGCCGAGTGCGCCGAACAGGACGCGGAGGGCATCGAACACCATGTGAGCGAGGCGACGCTGGAGGCGTTCAGCCGGTTCCTCCACCGAACCGGCTGACGTTGCAGGATGCCGACGCGGCGACGGCATTATTATGAGTGGGTGCCTCTTTGGCTTGCGGTCCCGGCGGCGCAGCGTGATTGCGAACATGCTTTGCAAGGCTTGCGGCGTGGTGCTCGGCGATGCGGCTGGCCGCCAAGGGGGGGCCAATTACGACGCCCGGCACTCGCGGCCGGACCTCATGATCGCCGGGCCACCCTCATGGACGCACTGTGCCCGGTGTGCCAGACAGCGTATCTCTGGGACGAGAAGGCCAGGGTGTTTCAGCCTACAATCCTGCCGTCGCGAGTCGTGGCGGGGCTGGGTCCGGATAGGGTGGAGCGCGATGAACGCCGTAGAGATCGAACAGGCCATCTCCACCCTCGCCGAGCAACCGTTCGACCCGGCGGCGTTCCCGTTCGCCTTCCTGCAAGCCTTCGGCAACAAGGACACGACGCTCCGGCGCCTGCGGAAGGGCGAGTCGAACAAATCGGATATGGGCGGCGTGCTGCAGACCAACAATATCCACATCAAGGTGGCGGCGCCGGGCGCGGTCACGCAGACCCTCGCCCTGTTGAAAGCCAGCCCGGCGACGGCCCGGGCCCGCGCCAAATTCGTGCTGGCCACCGATGGCGAGACTCTCGAGGCCGAGGATTTGGCGGATGGCACGACCGTGGCCTGCGCCTATGCCGATTTCCCCAACCATTTCGGCTTCTTCCTGGCGCTGGCCGGCATCACGACCGTGAAGCAAATCCGCGAAAGCTCGTTCGACATCCGGGCCACCAGCCGGCTGAACAAGTTGTATGTGGAGCTGCTGCGCGACAATCCGGATTGGGGCACCGCCGCCCGGCGGCCCGACATGAACCACTTCATGGCCCGGCTGATCTTCTGCTTCTTCGCCGAGGACACCGACATCTTCAACGGTGATGACCGGTTCACTGCTACGATCGAGCAGATGAGCGCCCGCGACGCGTCCGACATGCATGAGGTGATCGGCGCAATCTTCAGGGCCATGAACACCAAGATCGCGGACCGCGCGGCGGCGCAGCTGCGCCCCTGGGCCGACGCGTTTCCCTACGTGAATGGCGGCCTGTTCGGCGGCAGCCCGGACGTGCCGCGCTTCAGCCGGATCGCCCGCTCCTATCTGCTGCATATCGGCCATCTGGACTGGACGAAGATCAACCCGGACATCTTCGGCTCGATGATCCAGGCGGTGGCGGAGGATGAGGAGCGTGGCGCGCTGGGCATGCACTACACCAGCGTGCCGAACATATTGAAGGTGCTGAACCCGCTATTTCTGGACGACCTCCGCGCCCGCTTGACGGAGGCCGGGGACAATGCGCGCACGCTGCTGAACCTCCGCCGGCGCCTCTCCCGCATCCGCGTGTTCGACCCGGCCTGCGGCTCCGGCAACTTCCTGGTCATCGCCTATAAGGAGATGCGGGCGATCGAGGCGGAGCTGAACCAGCGCCGCGGCGAACCGCACCGCCGCAGCGACATCCCGCTCACCAATTTCCGCGGCATCGAACTGCGGGACTTCCCTGCCGAGATTGCGCGCTTGGCGCTGATCATTGCCGAATTTCAGTGCGACATCCTTTACGTAGGGCAGAAGGAAGCCCTCGCCAACTTTCTGCCGCTTGATGCCGAGAACTGGATTACCTGCGGCAATGCTTTGCGTCTGGATTGGATAAGCATCTGCCCGCCAACCGGAACCGGCGTCAAATTTAATGCGGAAGACCTTTTTCATTCCCCGCTCGATCAGGCACAAATTGATTTTGAGAACGAAGGCGGGGAGACTTTTATCTGCGGAAATCCGCCGTATAAGGGAAGTAAATGGCAAAGTGTTGAACAAAAAAGCGATCTAAGCCAAGCTTGGAAAAGCCATCCGCATCTATCTAAGACGACCGATTTCGTGTCCGGCTGGATCGCCCGATATCTTGATTATATAATTTGTGTTCCAGACGCTTTGGCTTCGTTTGTGACGACAAATAGCATATGCCAAGGGCAACAGGCATCCGAGATATGGCCGGTAGCCTCATCGTGCGGCATCGAAATCATCTTCGCCCACGCGCCGTTCAAATGGCGTAACCTTGCTAGCCACAATGCGGGCGTCACCGTCATAATCATCGGTCTGGGCCGGAAGTCACCGCGAAGCAAACGACTCTATACCGACGATACGGTGCGAGAATGCAACGTTATTGGTCCTTATTTAATCCCAAATCTGTCTGAAGCTGTTAAAAAATCAAGCGATCCCATAAGCGAACAATCACGCATGGTTTTCGGAAACATGCCTCGTGATGGCGGAAACCTGTTTCTTGGGTCTGACGAGGCTGAGGAACTAAAAGCCGATTTGACAGCACGCCTGTTTGTTAAACGTTTTGTTGGTTCCGAGGAGCTCATAAATGGAAAGCTTCGATACTGTCTTTGGATAGAAGACACACAAGTTAAGACGTCTCGACTCAATCACGTTATCGACAAACGCCTAACGCTTGTCAGCGAAAGCAGGCAGCGGTCGAATGCAGATTCCACTCAGGAGTTTGCGGCCCGACCGCACAGATTTGTTCAAATCGCGGGGCGCGCTAGAGAGAGTTCGATTGTTGTTCCGAGGGTGTCGTCAGAAAATCGAAACTATCTTCCGGTCGATTATCTCTCCAACGCTTTTATTATCGGAGATAGGAACTTTGCCCTTTATGACTCCCCA
>JAYVOF010000197.1:0-9598 GCA_043758105.1 Rhodospirillales bacterium
ACCGCCTATCTGCGCTTGGCCATGATCCGGCTTATGCTGCGCCGTCTCGTTCGACTAAGCCCCGTTTTGTAATGACCAACTTTCCGAACGGACTCTAAGTGATCTGACTTCGTCTGATTTAGCTCCTGAAATCGCCCGGGATGGAACGCCATTTCGCCAAGAGACCGGGTCGCTGGCAGCCCGTTTACCCGGATTTTCGCCAGCGGCTCATCGATGATGGACAGAAGCTGAAATGAATACAGGCCAAGACCCATAACCATAGTGAAGATCAGTATGAGCCCACTTAAGATTCTAATTTGGACGGCCGGTTGACGGATAATGTTAATTATAAAATGACCTCGGCATCGGCAAACAGTTCGAGTGCGCCCGCCTCCGTCGCTTCAAGCCGTGCCGGAGGTCCGTAAGGATCGCTCAAGCGGCGCGCGAGCCCGGATAGCCTTACTAATCTCGACGCCATAACTGGGTCACAGAAACAGTTGATCGGCACTGTCGGCGCGAGTTGTTGCAGGAATCCGCCACCCCATGCAGCCGCTGCGTCAGAAGGTCGAGGCTTTGTAACGCCGTCACCGCGTCGCCGCCCGGTCGCCCCGCTTGTCCAAATGGGCTAAGCTCTGCTTGCAGATCGGAGGCAGCCCGGCCCAAGCTACCCATTTCATCGGCCAGCACGAGGACGAGATCAGCGAGCCGTGCGGGTTCAGGCCCGCCCGGGTCGGCACCCGGGACCGTCACCCCGCCCCCGTCGCGGCTCACGAGAACATTCCAAAAACAGCTTCGATTTTACGTCGCAACGAGCCGACTGAGAAGGGTTTTAGCAATTAATTGTTCAGACCCAACTCGATCCCACGCTTGACGATCGTTTCGTCGGTTGCACTGGTCAGCATGATAAACGGCGTCTTGCCCAGGGTGGGATCTTTGCGGACAGCCCGCAGGAAGCCGAGCCCATCGAGCTTCGGCATATTGAAATCGGAGATGACCAGGTGAGACGGGCGGGCCGTCAGGCGTTTGACGCCATCTTCGCCATCTTCGGCCTCCTCCATGTTGCGAATACCGACCTGCTTCAGCGTATCGCATAACAGCAGCCGAATAGATCGCTGGGAACCCGACGGCGTAGGAAACTTTGGGGATCGGGATCGTCCCGCCGGGTCGTGGGTAGTCGTAAAAGATGAGAGCGGTGCCGCTCCCCTGGATGGCATCCCGAATTTCCCGGGCGATCTTGCGTCCGTTGGTCGACACATCGATCCGGTTCGTCCCGATCTAGGCCGCGTCCGGCGTGGCAATCACGGTGCCGTCCATCCGATAGGCAAACAGGTAGCCTTTGCCACCGTTATAGGTCATCGAGCGCAAGCGCCGGGCGAAGCGCGTGAGCGCTTGGTCCTGGGTCATCTCCCCTTTTTCGACCTGTTCTTGCAGTGTGACGGCCGAACCCTTTGCCATCTCGGCAATGGTTCGCAACTCACTGATTTGGCCATCCAGCAAAACTTGTTTCATCAGGCCTGCGCAGGCCAAGACACCAACGATCACCCCCAGCGCCGCAAAAGCCACGAGCAGCGTAAGCTTCATTCCCAGCCGAACATTATCGAATGCCGCCAACACATTGTCCCCTGACAAACCAGCATTCGCGCTGGTTTCCGCTCACCCTCGATCGCCGGCCTCCTGCCTTTGATCGACCGTCCCACCGTCGCCGGCCCCGTTGCCGGAGAGCGCTTGCGTAGAGAATTTCACAGGAACATTAAGAATCCGTTTAAGGGCTCCGCGGCCCACGCGACGCATGCTTTCAACGCACTGACGGAACGCAGCACCCGACGGGGTGCCCGGCCGGGACGGAACAACCCCTATCCGAAATGGTTACATTTCACCCGAAATCACTCATTGACCCGGCGGCAACCCCAACCGACGATCACGAATCGAAAAAAAGGAGATGAAAATGCGACGCTTCATTGTTCTTTCTTCATCGCGGTGGCCGTTATTGGCCTCGGTGCTCGCGTGCATCACGCTTCTCAGCGTGGCGTTGGCCGGCCAAGCCCGCGCCGAGGACCCAATCGACGGCACCTACCATGGCACCTATTCGAATAGTGGCCAGAAATGCAATGGTGGCGGACCCACCACCATGACGATTCATGAACACGTGGTGAATAGAAATTTTGGACCGAGTATCAAGCTCACCGCAACCGTCGGCGCGGATGGGAAATTCACGACCCAATATGGACAAACGAATATGACCGGAATCGCGCGGAACGGTCATGTCGAGCTGGATATTGCAAGTCCCTGGTGCACGACCCACCAAGTCATGGACCGTGGCTGATCACGTCAAATAACGGGCCGTCAAATGGGCTTCGAAATCCGCTGGATCCAGCTTCTTGCCCGTGGCCGCCTCTAGCAGATCATTGAAGCCGAGGCGGCTGCCATGCGCGTGCACGTTCGGGCGAAGCCAGCCCAGCAGGGGCGCTAATTCCCCCCGGGCGAGCGCATCATCCACGCCCGGAACCGCCCGGCGTGACGCGGCCATCAGCTGCGCGGCCGCCATCGCGCCCAGGGTGTAGCTCGGGAAATACCCGAACGCGCCGTCATACCAATGGATGTCCTGAAGGCAGCCCTGTGCATCGTCCGCCGGCGCGACGCCAAGCAATCGACGCAGTCCCTCCCGCCACGCCCCCGGCAGATCCGCCACGCTCAGATCATCGGCGATCAGCGCCTGCTCCAGTTGGAACCGCAGGATCACGTGCGCCGGGTAGGTCATCTCATCCGCCTCGACCCGGATCAGCCCCCGCTCCACACGCCGCCACAGCCGCGACAGGTTTTGTGTGGTGTAGGGTGCCGGGTCGCCGCCGAACAAACCCTGCATGTGCGGGCCGAGCCAGGACAAATAGGCGTCCGACCGGCAGGCCTGCATCTCGATGATCAACGACTGACTTTCATGCGCGCCCATGCCAGCGGCCTCACCCACCGGTTGGCGCGCATAGGCTGCCGGGAGGCCCCGCTCATAGAGTGCGTGGCCCGTCTCGTGCAGGACGCCCATGACGGCCTGGGCCGGATCCGCCTCGTCATAGCGGGTCGTAATCCGGACGTCGGTGCGGGTGCCGCCGCAGAATGGATGCGTGGATCGGTCGAGCCGGGAATGCTCCGTCTCGAGCCCGGCGCGGGCCGAAAGGCTGCGGCACAGCGCCTCCTGCTGATCGGCGGGGAACCAACCCGGCAACGGCAGTGGCGCGAGACGGCCAGCCTGCCGCGATTCGGCCCGCGGCAATGCATCCGCAAGCCATGCGGTATAGCGGTCGAACACCGGCGTCACGTCCGCCGCGGTAATGCCGGGCTGGAAGCCATCCATGAGCGCGTCATACGGCGTGAGGCCCAAGGCCGGGCTCAACGCCTGCGCTCCCTCCCGGACGAGGGAAACGATTTCGGCGAGGAAGGGTGCCACCTCCGCGAAATTCGACGCCGCGCGGGCATCCCGCCAGACTTTCTCACACGTGGAGTTCGCGCGGGCCTGGGCCTCGACCAAATCCGCCGGCAATGCCGTGGCCCGGATATGGGCGCGGCGCATGAGCGTGAGGTTGGCGGCATCCCATGGGGCCTCCGCCTCGGCCTGCAACAGGTCATCACCCACCTGCGGCTCCACCATCAACCCATGCGCGAGGCCGGCGAGCACTGCCAACTGGTCGCCCCGCGCCGCGCCGCCGCCGCGCGGCATCATGGCCGCCGCATCCCACCCGAGCATGGAGGACGCCTCACTGATTGTAGCAATGCGGGCAAAACGGTCCTGTAACCGGGCATAAGCGGTCATCGGGTGGGGCCTCTCCGGGCATAGACGGTGAAAATAACCGCACCAGCGACGGCGATGCCGAACCAGGTCAGCGCGTAGCTCAGGTGATTATTCACCGGTCGCGGCAGGCTTTGAGCCGGAGCGGGGAACATCCCGGGGCGATCCGGACCGAGTGCCACGACGGTGAACGGCGCCACGTGATCAAGGCCCAGCGACCGCCCCATCGCGACGGGATCGAGGGCGTAGAACCGATGGGTGGCCGGGTCATCCTTGGCGCCGAAGCGGATCGGCGATTCGGGCGGACGCACGTATCCCTCGATTCGCACATCCGCGGCGGCTGCGGGCATGGTTCCATCGGGCACCCAGCCCAGGTCGAGCATGACCGGCGCGGCACCCTCCCGAATGAGCGGTTGCACCAGTTGTCCGCCCATTGCCGGGCCTGTCGCGGTTGAACGGACCTCGATTCCGTAGATCGCCGCCTCGGGAACCAGCCGCCCGGCCACCACCACGCGGGTAAAGGCCGCCGCGTCATCGGTGAGGGGAACCGGCCCCGCCGCTTCTCCGCGATCGATGCTCGCCAGTAATGCGGTCTTCCACGCCAAGCGCTGGACCTGCCAGACGCCCAGGAATATCGCCAGCGCTACCATGGCCGCCATGCTCAGCCCTGGCCAAAACAGCCTGTGTCGCAAAACGGGCTACTCGGTCAGCGGCGACCCGGCGCCCCAGACATACACGGCGACAAAGAGGAACAGCCAGACCACGTCCACGAAATGCCAATACCAGGCCGCGGCTTCGAAGCCGAAATGCCGCTCCGGCGTGAAATCACCGCGCCGCGCCCGGAACCAGCATACAATAAGAAAGATGGTGCCGATGATGACATGCAGGCCGTGGAAGCCGGTGGCCAGGAAGAAAACGGACGGATACACTCCGCCGCCGATGAATTTGAATGGCGCCTCGGAATACTCCATCGCCTGGAATGTCGTGAACGACAGCCCCAATAGGATGGTAAAGCCGAGACCCATGATCAGCTGGCGGCGGTTTCCAACCAGCAGCGCATGATGTGCCCAGGTAATTGTCGTGCCAGACAGCAACAAAATAAGAGTATTCAGTAGCGGAAGCTGGAACGGGTCGAACGTATGAATTCCAACCGGCGGCCACACGTTGGCGTCAGTGCCGAGGACGTGCTCCGGATACAGGGCAAAGTGGAAATAGGCCCAGAAGAATCCGACGAAGAACATCACCTCACTGGCGATGAATAGTGTCATGCCATAACGCAGGCCCAATTGCACGACCGGCGAATGCAACCCGGTGACCCGGCTTTCTTTCAGCACGTCGCGCCACCACAGGAACATCACGGCCAAGACTGCGGCCAAGCCGAGTGCCAGCAGCAGGTAACTCTTTTCGTGGGCAACCTGGATGATGCCGACCACAGTCAGGCCTGCCGCGCCGGCACCGGCCAATGGCCACGGACTGGGGTCAACCAGGTGATACGGTTGTTTCAGTCCCGAACCCAACATCTGGTGTTCGACGATTTCCGGGGCCTCATCCGCGGTGATGGCATCAATATTCATGGCAGACCTATCAGCATGGTGCGGCGCGTCATCGCAAATCGCGCCGTGGTTCTAGCCTTAGCACTCAACGGGCATCCGCGCGCGGTCCCACATGGGGCCCGGCGTGGTCCAACCCGCCATTACGCGCCGCGTCATCCAGCGACCGAAAGAACGTGTAGGACAGTGTAATGGATTTCACATCCCGTGTATCGGGATTTGTCGCAATCGCCGGATCTACCCAGAAACTGAGCGGAAATTGCATCTCCTGGCCCGCCTGCAACGTCTGTTCGTCGAAGCAGAAGCACGCGGTCTTGTGAAAATATGGCGCCGCCTTCTCCGGAGAGACGTTGTAGGTCGCAACCCCGGTGATGGCGCGAAGGCCGTTATTTCGACCGGTGTAGAAGGCAAGCCGGTCCTCACCGAGCGCCACCTCCGCCCGGTGCTCATCCGGCTGGAAGCGCCAGGGCAGGGTTGGGCTGGTATTGGCGTCGAACCGGATCTCGATCATGCCCGTCGCTTTGCCCGGTGCCGACGCGCCGCGGATTTGCGGCGTCCCGCCATACCCCGTTTTCGCGCAAAACATGCGGTATAGGGGTACTGCGGCGTATGAGAGACCGATCATGCCGAAGATGCAGGACGATAGCCCCGCCGCAAACAATGCATTACGCCGCTTATTCATGAAACTTTGAACTTCACGACCGAGATCGCGTAGAACAGCACGGCAACGCCAATGAGCGCCAATAACAAAGCGATGTTCTTACCGCGTTGCCGGCGGCGCAGTTCCACCGTCTGCTCGGCATTAAGGGGGGTGATAAAATCTGTCACAGCACGGGCCATAGGAAATGATCGATCGCGAGCGCGCCAAAGAGCGCGAATAGGTAAACGAGCGAGACGCGGAAGGCCCACTTCGCCGGCGCATCCTTGGTGAGACTGACCCCCGTCCCATCCTGTTTATCCCGCCACACCTGCACCGCGGCGATCAGGAACCAGATCCCAAGACCGGCGGCGGACACGGCATAGATCCCGCCAGCATATCCAAGCGCCCATGGCAGCATCGATACGACCGCCAGAACGATGGTGTAGGCCAGCACGTGTAACCGGGTGGTCTTCGCGCCGGAGACGACGGGGAGCATCGGCACCCCGGCCCGCTCATAATCGGTCGAGGCATATAGCGACAGCGCCCAGAAATGGGGGGGTGTCCAAAAGAACACGATGGCAAACATCAAAAGAGGAAGCATGTCGATCGAGCCAGTAACCGCCGCCCAACCAATGACCGGTGGGAATGCCCCGGCGGCACCGCCGATGACGATATTTTGGGGGGTCCGGCGCTTCAGCCACGCGGTGTAGATCACCAGATAAAACAGGATCGAAATCGCCAATATCGTGGCCGCGGCGAGGTTGGTCGCAAGATACATGAGCAGGACCGAACTAACCGCTAGAATGATCCCGAACGCCAACGCGTCTCCGGCCGCGATCCGTCCGGCAGGGATGGGGCGCGACTGGGTCCGTCGCATCACGGCATCGATATCCCGGTCGTACCACATGTTGAGGGCGCCAGCCGCCCCGGCTGCCACGGTGATACATAGAATGGCCGTGAAGGCGATGACTGGATTGATGGGGCCCGGTGCCAGGAGCAACCCGATCGCACCGGTATAGACGACCAGGGTCAACACCCGCGGCTTCAACAACATGAACCAATCCCGCGTTTCGGCGGGAAGCAGCGCGGCAGGCAGGGGGGCCGCAGCCCCCCCTTTGAGATCGGGCAACATGATGTTCTTACCGGATCCGCGGCAATTCCGCGAACGTATGGTGCGGCGGGGGTGAGCTGACGGTCCACTCCAGCGTCGTGGCACCCTCGCCCCAATAGTTATCCGCGAGCTTCACCTTAGACGTGAACGTCCGATACAGCACATAGAGGAAGACCAAGACCGACACACCTGAGATATACGAGCCAATCGACGCCACGTTGTTCCAGCCCTCGAAAGCAACCGGATAGTCGGGATAGCGGCGCGGCATCCCGGCGAGGCCGAGGAAGTGCATCGGGAAGAAAGTGAGGTTCACACCCACGAACGTCATCCAAAAATGCACCTGGCCCCAGAACTCCGGATATTGCCGGCCGGACATCTTGCCGATCCAATAATAGAACCCGGAGAAGATCGAGAACACGGCACCCAGGCTCAGCACGTAATGGAAGTGCGCCACCACGTAATATGTATTATGCAAAATCTGGTCGATGCTGGCGTTCGACAGCACGATCCCGGTGACACCACCTAAGGTGAACAGAAAGATGAAACCAACGGCAAACAGCATCGGCGTTTTCATCTCGATCGAACCGCCCCACATGGTTGCAATCCACGAGAAGATTTTGATGCCGGTTGGCACCGCAATGACCATCGTCGCCGCCATGAAGTAGGCGCGGGTATCGACCGAAATGCCTGAGACGAACATGTGGTGCGCCCACACGACGAAACCGACGACGCCGATCGCCACCATGGCGTAGGCCATGGGGAGGTAGCCAAACACCGGTTTCTTGCTGAAGGTCGAGATTACGTGGCTGACCATGCCGAAGCCCGGCAGGATCATGATGTATACCTCGGGATGGCCGAAGAACCAGAACAGATGCTGGAACAGCACTGGGTCCCCACCCCCCTGCGGATCAAAAAAGGAAGTGCCAAAGTTCCGGTCCGTGATCAGCATGGTTATGGCACCGGCCAACACGGGAATGGCTAGCAATAGCAGAAACGCCGTCACCAAGATGGACCAGACGAAGAGCGGCATCTTGTGCAAGGTCATGCCTGGCGCGCGCATGTTGAAAATAGTGGTGATAAAGTTGATCGCACCCAACAGCGACGAAATACCCGCTAAATGGAGTGCAAATAATGTGTAATCCAGCGCCGGCCCTGGCTGATACGTGCTGTTGGACAGCGGTGCATAGAGCGTCCAGCCCGGGCCAGCGCCGTCACCACTGTGCAGACCCATCATGATCAGCAGGAATGCAGGCACCAGCAGCCAAAAGCTGATGTTGTTCAAACGCGGGAACGCCATATCCGGCGCACCGATCATCAACGGTACGAACCAGTTGCCGAAGCCGCCGATCATCGCGGGCATGACCATGAAGAAGATCATCACCAAGCCGTGCGCCGTAACCGTCGCGTTCCAAGCTTGACCGCTTTTGAAATACTGCAGCCCGGGATGCTGCAACTCGAGCCGCATGTGGATCGACAGCCCCACGCCGATGATCCCCGCGAAGATCGCAAAGATCAGATAGAGCGTGCCGATGTCTTTATGGTTGGTGCTGAACAGCCAGCGGTTTACGAAATTCGGGTAGTGTTCGGAATGGTCGTCATGAATTTCGGCATGACCAATGTCGCCGTGCTGGACAAACTCGCTCATTGCTGCGCCCCCGCCGCTGATGCCAGGCGTTGCCCGGTGGGCGCGCCTTCGGCAAATTTCGTCTTCGCCGCGACGATCCACGCCGCAAAGTCTTTATCACTCAGCGCCTCGACGGCGATCGGCATGGCGCTATGATTGGTGCCGCAGATTTGGTTGCACTCACCGTAATAGACACCCGGCTGATCGACCTTCACCCATGTCTCGATCGACCGGCCTGGGATCGCATAGCGCTGAACACCCAATGACGGAATAAAGAAGCTATGGATCACGTCGCCGCTGGTGACCAATATCCTGATATTTTTGCCGGCTGGAACCACGACGTGGTTATCCACTTCAAGGTTCTGTAGCTGACCTGGCTTCAGATCGTCCGCGGCAATCATATTACTGTTAAACGTGACATCGCCATTGTCCGGATATTGATACTCCCAATACCATTGATGCCCCACCACCTTGATGGTCAAATCCGCGGACTCGGTACGGTCCTGAAAATAGACCTGACGGAAGGAGGGGATGGCGATCATCATCAAAATTAGGACGGGAAGCACGGTCCAGGCGACTTCGAGCGCGGTGTGATGGCTTACCCGGCTCGGCACCGGGTTCTTCGACGCGCGGAAACGCCACACGCAATATAATAGCAACGCGGCGACGAAGATCGTGACCAGCGCCATCAGCCACAACACCATCGAGTGCAGACCCTCGATCCCTTGTTGCACCGGGCTATGCGCCGTTTGGAAGCCAATTTGCCAATTATGCGGCGCCTGCGCATACGCTGCCGTGGCGACCGAACTCAGGGACGCAACACCCAAACCCATTAAAATTCTTCGCGTCAAAACCTGCATTGATCTATCCATTCGCCATATCGCCGCAGAGCTATCGAATACACCCCGGGAGGGCA
>JAYVOF010000198.1:0-9468 GCA_043758105.1 Rhodospirillales bacterium
ATGCCCCAACGCAGGGCGCCGCGCGTGATATCGTCGATGCGGCGGAGATAGCGCAGCATCTGCGTCGAAGGCGCAGCGTTTTCGTCACGGCCCGCCGCGCGGTCCAGCGGACGGGCCCAGCGCTTGCTTTCGACGATGGTAAGGCCGTGCGCGTAGCGGCGCCACTGGTCGCCCAGGGCATTCGCCGACGCCTTGGCCGCGGCGTCGGCGAACAACAGCCCATCCGGCACGTCGTCACGCCCGGTGACCGTCAAATTCTGTTGCCGGAGCGACTCCGTCCAGCCGAGCGATGCCAGCACGGGCCAGATGAGATCGTCTTCGGTCTGGCTTTCGTTCGTTCGGTCGTTTTTTGGAAAAGCGGCGACGATCTGGTCGAGCCCCGCGCGAAATCCGGCGATATCGACAGCCAGATAGGCGTCGGTGCCTCTGATCGCCTCCGTCAGATAGTCGGTGGTGAACAGCGCACCGGACATGAACAACGCAGAATCGGTCACGCAGCGCCTCCCGTGTCCGAGCAGTAGCGAGACGCACCGGTTATGGCAAAGCGGGCGTCGAGATCATCGGTTCGGCGTTTTCAGCCGAAAACATTGACTTCGCAGGCTGGCCCGTTATAAGACTCTGCTCCGGTGCAGCCGCACCCCATGTCCACAAGAAGGGCCGCCCATCCATTCGGGACGGTCAAACAGGAATTTCCATATGTTCGCAGTGATCCGCACCGGCGGAAAGCAGTACCGTGTCCGGCCGAATGATATTCTCAAGATTGAGAAGCTGCCCGGCGCCGAGGGTGAACTCGTCACGTTCACGGACGTGCTGGCCGTGGGCTCCGAGGCCGGCGGCACCACGTTGGGCGCGCCGCTCGTGGCCGGGGCGTCGGTTACCGCCACCATGATCGCGCAGGACCGGCTGCCGACCGTCATCATCTTTAAGAAGCGCCGCCGGCAGAACAGCCGCCGCCGCAATGGACACCGCCAGCAGATCAGCATCGTGCGCATCGCTGGCATCATGGCGGACGGGCATCAGATGCCGCTGCAGGCCGATCCGGATGCGGCTGAAGTGGCCATTCCTGCTGAACTCGTCACCGCGTAAAGGAGAGATCCCATGGCACATAAGAAAGCAGGCGGCTCTTCACGCAACGGACGCGATACCGCGGGCCGCCGGTTGGGCGTGAAGAAGTTCGGTGGCGAGAGCGTCATCGCCGGCAACATCATCATCCGTCAGCGCGGCACTAAGGTGAAGCCCGGCCTCAACGTCGGCCTGGGCACCGACCACACCATCTGGTCGTTGATCGATGGGCATGTGCAGTTCCAGCGCCGGTCCGAGGGCCGGATGCATGTATCCGTGGTTCCCTTGGCGATCGCCGCCGAATAACGCTGGCCGCCCGGCGTCGGTGAAAGGGTCGGCATTTGCCGGCCTTTTTCGTTTAAACCCGTCATCGCGGGCCGCCGCTTGGCGGTGAAGCGTCCCAGGAGCACCACGTGCAGGCCAGGGCGTCCCTGGAGTGCCGTGCCCCACGCGGGCCTCGCGATGACAGGGTTTGAGATGGCGTCGGTTCGTATTAGGCAATTTGCATGAAGTTCCTCGACCAGGCCAAGATCTACGTGCGCTCCGGCGATGGCGGGGACGGCACGATCGCGTTCCGGCGCGAGAAGTTCATGGAGTTCGGTGGTCCCGACGGCGGCGATGGCGGTAAGGGCGGGGACATCATCTTCGTCGCCGCGCGCAACCTGAACACGCTGATCGACTTCCGCTATACCCAGCATTTCCGGGCGGCGAAGGGCGGTAATGGCGCGGGCTCCGACCGGACCGGGGCCGGCGCGCCGGACGTGGTGATTCAGGTGCCGCTCGGCACGCAGATCATCGCCGATGACAAGGAAACGCTGCTGGCCGACCTCGATGTGGACGGCAAAATCGTGACGTTCTGCCGCGGTGGCGATGGCGGGCATGGGAATGCACATTTCAAGACCAGCACCAACCGGGCACCGCGGAAGAGCACGCCGGGCTATCCGGGGGAGGAGCGGTGGCTGTGGTTACGCCTGAAGCTCATCGCCGATGTGGGGCTGGTGGGGCTGCCGAATGCGGGGAAAAGCACGTTCCTGTCGGTCGTGTCCGCGGCGCGTCCGAAGATCGCCGACTACCCGTTCACCACGCTGCACCCGCAATTGGGTGTGGTGCGGCTGAGCCATTCGGAGGAGTTCGTGATCGCCGACATCCCGGGCCTCATCCGCGGGGCCCATGAGGGGGCGGGGCTGGGCGACCGGTTCCTGGGTCATGTCGAGCGTTGCGCCGTGCTGCTGCATTTGGTCGATGGGGCGGCGGGCAACGTCGTGCGGGCGTGGCGGACGGTTCGCGCGGAGTTGGAGGCCTATGGCGGCGGCCTTGCGGACAAGCCGGAGCTGCTGGTGCTGAACAAGCTGGACGCGATGTCGCCGCGTGAGATGTCTGCCCGGCGCGCGGCGCTGATGAAGGCGTCGGGGCAGGAGGTCATGCTGCTGTCGGGCGCCACGGGCGAGAATCTGCCGGATGTGCTGCGGGCGCTGATGGACCGGGTCTATGCGCACCGCCGGACGCTCGTGCCGGCATGAATTTGACGCCATGAATTTGAGGGCGGCGCGGCTGCTGGTCGTGAAGATCGGTAGCGCCCTGGTGGTCGATGGCGCGCTGCCGCGGGCCGCGTGGCTGGATGGGGTGGCCGCCGACATCGCCGCGGCGCGGGCGCGGGGGACCGCGGTGATCGTGGTCTCCTCCGGGGCCATCGCACTCGCCCGGTCCGCGCTGGGCCTCACGCAAAAGCGGCTGCGGTTGGAAGAGAAACAGGCCGCCGCCGCGGTGGGGCAAATACGCCTCGCACAGGCCTGGGCCGCCGCGCTGTCGCACCACGGCATGATCGCGGCGCAATTGCTGTTGACGCTCGAGGATACCGAGGACCGGCGCCGCTATCTCAACGCCCGCGCCACGCTCACCACGCTGCTGAGCCTCGGCTGCGTTCCGGTGATCAACGAGAATGATAGCGTGGCGACCGCGGAAATCCGCTTCGGCGACAATGACCGGCTGGCGGCGCGGGTGGCGGAGATGGTGCAGGCGGACCAGCTGGTGCTGCTATCCGACATCGATGGCCTGTATACCGCCGACCCCAAGCGCGACCCGGGAGCCCGGCACATCCCCGAAGTCGCGGCGCTCACGCCCGAGATCGAGGCGATGGGCGGCGACCCGCCCCCCGGGTATTCCAGTGGGGGGATGCGCACCAAATTGGTGGCGGCCCGCATCGCGACGCAGGCCGGCTGCGCGATGGCGATTGCGGTGGGGGACGTGCCGCATCCGCTGCAGGCGCTGGCGGACGGCGCGCGCTGCACCTGGTTTTTGCCGGCCGAGGACGGACGCACGGCGCGGAAGCGGTGGATTGCCGGCGCGCTGCAGCCCTCGGGCATTTTGCGGGTGGACCCGGGTGCCGCCCGCGCCTTGGCCGCCGGGCGCTCGCTCTTGCCGGCCGGCGTGCGGGAGATCAGCGGCATTTTCGAACGGGGGGACGCGGTGCTGATCGAAGACCTGACCGGCACCGTCCTCGCCCGCGGCCTCTCGGCCTATGCCAGCCCGGACGCCACGCGGATCGCCGGGCGGCGGTCCGATGAGATCGAGGCCGTACTCGGCTGGCGCGGCCGGGACGAGATGGTGCACCGGGATGATTTGGTGCTGATGCCCGGCGGTTGAGGCCTTTGCAGTGATCGTCATTGCGAGCCGCGTTGCGAAGCGATCCAGGGGCCGCAAGAGCACCTGTCGCCCCTGGATTACTTCGCCCTAAGCGGGGCTCGCAATGACGAGTACTGCATCGAGGGTGAGGGCAGCGACGGTCAGGATTTCGGGGTCGCCGCTCACCATCAACGCGGCGATGGCGCCGTCCAGGACCAGCAAGACTTGGCGGGCGAGGAGCCGGGGTTCGGCGTAACCGGCCGCCGCGGCCAGCGGCGTGAGGAAGCCCAGGATTTCGGCGTGGTGCTGTGCGGTGATTTCGCGGAGCCACGGCTCCCCCTCGGCACCCTTCGCGTGTTCGGCGGCGGCGTTCATGAACGGGCAGCCGAAGAAGCGGGCACCCTCGAACCACTCCCGGAGCGCGGGGATGACGGCGCGCAAACGCCCGGACGGGTCGGGCGCGTGCCGCTCGATCGCGGCGAAGAATTCGGCCCGCCAGGCCGCACCCTCTCGTGTGAGAACGATGCGGATCAGCGCCTCCTTGGAGCCGAACCGGCTGTAAAGGGTCATTTTAGAGGCACCTGCCTCGGCCAGGATGCGGTCGATGCCGGTGGCGTGGATGCCGTCGCGGCAGAACAGGGTGCGCGCGACCTCGATGATACGCTCATGCGGCGGCGGGCGCGGCTCGGTTGGGGTAACGGGCGCGAGGGCGTGTGACATGCCGCTTTCCTGTGCTGCCGCCGATGCCTAAGAAACGGGCATGTGCTGCTTAATGAATCAGCCATCTCGTTCCCTTAGCCGGGTCGAGACTCCGCGTCAGTGTCCTTGCAAAGCCTGGGCCCGTCAAACCTTTCGGCTTGGCATGGCGGTTGCAAGGATTTATCCAAGACTGACCGGTCTGTTCTGGGCCGGAATAATAAGGGGGCCACACTCATGAGCGCGACCATCAAACAAATGCCGACGGCCATGACCGGATGCCTCGCCCCGATCGACAAGGGCGGGCTCGATGAACTGATTGCCAAGGGCCGGGCCAACCCGGCCGCCATCAAAACCCTGAAGTGCAAGACCATTGCGGAGGGCCGCTTTCGCCACCTCAACATGATCCGCGACCTGCCGCCCTATATCGTTGACGAGCCGCCGGGCCTGCTGGGCGACGACACCGCGCCGAACCCGTCCGAGGCGTCGTTGGCCGCACTCGGCTCCTGCCTCGCGGTCGGCATCCACGCCAACGCCGTGGCGCAGGGCATTACCGTCCACGTGCTGGAAATCGAGTTAGAAGCCGACATCAACATCACCGCCGTCTGGGGCACGGGCGACACGTCGCCGAAGCCGGTCGGTTTCGATGCGGTCCGCGCGAAGGTGAACCTGCAAGCCGACGCGCCGCAGGACAAGCTGGATGCGCTCATCGCCCACGCGACCAAATGGTCCCCGGTGGCGAACACGTTCACCAAACCGGTGGCATTAGACGTGCACGCCACCAAGGCCTGAACCGATACCGGAGGCGTCGATGAGTGAAGTTCTTCTGACCAGTGGCGCCTCCGACCCGGCCCTCGCCGGTCTCAAAGCGGTGATCGACGCGGAACTCGCGCCGATCGTCAAACAAATCGACCATGACGGCCTCTACCCGGCGCAGGCGATGCGCCGGATGGGCGAGGCCGGCCTGTTCTCCCAACACCTCCAAGCCAGCGCCGCTCGCCCGAGCCTCGCCGCCGCGATCGACGCCATGACCTTGGTGTCCGAAACCTGCATGTCCGCCGGGTTCTGCACCTGGTGCCAGGACGCGGCCGGCTGGTATTTGGAGCAGACGGAGAACGCGGCACTCCGGGCCACATTGCAGCCCGGCCTCGCCAGCGGCGTGCAGATGGGCGGCACCGGGCTGTCCAACACCATGAAATCCCTCTCGGACATCGAGAAATTCAAGCTGCGCGGCAAGCGCGTCCCCGGCGGCTACGAGGTCACCGGCGTGCTGCCCTGGGTCAGCAATTTGGGTGCCGGCCATCTGTTTGGCACGGTGTTCGAAGTGGATGAAAGCCACCGCGTCATGGCCATGGTCCGCTGCGGCCAGCCCGGCGTCGAAATTCGCCAGAATGCCAAGTTTATCGCGCTGGAGGGCACCGGCACCTACAGCATCCTGTTCCGCCGGGCGTTCATCGCCGACGAGATCCTGCTGGCCGATCCGCTGGGCGGCATGATCAAGCGGATCAAGGCCGGCTTCATCCTGCTGCAGACCGGCATGGGCCTGGGCGTTACGCAGGCCTGCATCGATTTGATGCGGGAGGCGGATGTCACGCACGGGAAGAGCAACAAATACCTGCCGCGCCGCCCGAACGATTTCGCCGGCGACCTGGCCGCCATCCGGGCGGAAATCACCATGCTGGCCGCCACACCGCTGGACCCGGCACCGGAATACCTCCGCGCCGTGCTGACCGCGCGGCTTCGCGTGAGCGAGCTGGTGCTGGAGGCCGGGCAGGGCGCCCTGATCCACACCGGGGCGCGCGGATATCTGGAAGGGAGCGCGGTCAACCGCCGGCTGCGCGAAGGGTATTTCGCCGCCATCATCACGCCCAGCATCCGGCATCTCCGGCAAGAACTCGCCAAGCCCGAGCTGCGCGCGGTGGTGCACTGATGCCGACCGCGATCCTCGCCGACCACGTGCTGCAGGGGCAGGACGGCGACAGCGTAATGCAGCTCGCGCGCACCGCCGGGCTGCCGATCTTGGGCGAGTGCAACGGCTCCCTCGCCTGCGCCACCTGCCACGTCATCGTCGATGCGGACTGGATCGGAAAGCTGCCGCCCGTCTCCGATGACGAGGAGGCGATGCTGGACACCGTGTTCGACCTCACGCCGACGTCCCGGCTGAGCTGCCAAATCCGCCTGTCTCCCACACTCGACGGGATCCGGATGCGCCTTCCCGCCTGAACCCTTTTGAGGAGACGAGCATGAGCGAAGTTTTGCTGACCCCCGCCGAGCTTCAGGCCATGATGGGTCCCGACACCGTCATCATCGACACCCGCTCGCCCGACGCCTACGCGGCCGGGCACATTCCGGGCGCGGTCAACGTGCACGCGATCTTCACGACGCTCGCGACGTCCACGCCCGAGGGCATCAACGATCTCCGCAAGACGTTTGCCGACGCGTTCGGGGCCGCCGGCCTGTCCGGGGCGGAGACGGCAGTGTGTTACGAGGGCAGCATGAACTCCGGCTTCGGCCAGTCCTGCCGCGGCTATTTCCTGCTAAGCTGGCTCGGCTACCAGAAGGCCAAGGTGCTGCACGGCGGCTTCCACGCCTGGACTGCGGCGGGCCTGCCCACCAGCACCGACCCGGTGACGCCCGCGGCCAAGCACTTCCCGCTCAGCAACTCCGGCTCTGACATGATGATCGACCGGGAGGAGATGCTGAAGGCGGTCGGCAACGACAACATCGTCAAGCTGGACGTGCGTGACGTAGACGAGTGGATCGGCACCAGCTCCTCCCCGTACGGCCCGGATTTCTGCCCGCGTAAGGGCCGCATCCCCGGTGCCAAGTGGCTGGAATGGTACCGCCTGATGAAGCCGACGGCGGCCGGCCCGATGTTCAAGTCGGCCGACGAGATTAAGGCCGAGGCCTATACGGTGGGCATCGGCCCCATCACGCCGGTCTATCTGTATTGCTTCAAGGGCGCCCGGGCGTCCAACACGCTGGTGGCGCTCAAAGAGGCGGGCGTGGAGGACGTGCGGATGTATTTCGGCTCGTGGAACGAGTGGAGCCGCGACGAAACCCTGCCGATCGAAACCGGCATGCCGTTCGCCCAAGCGGCGGAGTAATCGAAAGCGCGATCGCAGGATGCGAAAGGCGAACCGGACTGTGATGCAGATGGCCTGGCTGACGTTGGAGGCGCAGCAGGTCATCGCATTGCGGCTGATGAAGCTGGCGATGGGCGGTCCAGCGGCGAAGCTGGAGACGCGCCGCATGATCGCCGAGAAGATGGACGCTGGTGTAAAGGCGGCCGGCCTGATGTCCGCGGCAGCTTCACGGGGTGCCGCGGATGGGGGCACCGATGAGGTCGTGCGGATGTTGAGGCGACGGGTCCGTGCAAACCGGAAGCGGCTCGGGCCGGGCTGATTGGAAAAGCGGGAATGACCAGCCGCCAGGTCAGGAGGGTCTGATCGCGGCAGACGAATCGATTGAGTCGGCCTACCTGGTGGAATGCGAAGAACATTCCGACCTACCACGACGAAAACGGGTCAATACGTAAAGCCGCTGGTCTGAATCGCCGCGGCCGCATCCTGACCACGCTATAGCCCCAGCCGCGCCGCCGCGGCCGCCGCACCACGCCGGCTAATGCCCGAAACATCGGCCTCGCGCGGCCACTCGGGGATGGCGTCCCGCACCTGCTCCTTGCTCCCATCCGCCTTATCCGGGCTTCGGGATGGTGTTCATACCTCTGTTTCGACGCTGAAACCCGGCTGGAACGTTCGCCTGGTCCCCGCGTAATAGGTCCTTTCTGATGGGAAATTCGCAGACATGGACGCGGCTGGGACCCCTCTCGGACGGCATGGCGAGCGTGAGCGCATTACGCTCAATGTCATCGCCGGCCTGCTCCTTGCCACCGGCCTTTCGGTCGCGGCCGGGTGGGCGCTGTCGGTGCAGGCGGCCCGTAACGGTGTCGCCCGTCAGACCCAGATCTTGGTTGCGGCCGAACAGCTGCAATCTGCGCTCAAGGATGTGGAAACCGGCGAGCGGGGCTACGCCCTGACCGGTGAGGATTCGTATCTCGAGCCCTACGAGGCCGCGAACCGCGCGCTGCCTGCCTTGGTCGCCGGGGTCGAAAGCGGTGAGATCGGCGTCACCCTGATCCAGCAGATCCAGCTCAAACAGGATTTCGCCCGTCGCGTGATCGAGGCGCGGCGGTCCGGCGGGCTTGACCCCGCGGTCGCCCTGGTCCGGACGGGCGTGGACAAGGCGTCGATGGACGCGGTGCGGCTGACCGTGAGTCGGCTACAACAAAATGCCGGCGCGCGGATCGCGCGCAGTGACCAGAAGCAGGCCGCGCGCGGTTTCTGGCTGGCGCTCTTGGCCAGTGCCAGCACCCTCGGCGCCTTCGCGGTGATGGCCGTCCAACTGGTACGGCGACGCCGGGCGGAGCGGACGAGTGCGGCGTTGCTCGGCAGCGTCATGGATAACGCGCCGATCGGCCTCGGCTTCCTTGACCCGCAACTTCGTGTCCAGCACATGAACCAGGCGCTGGTGGCGATGAGTGACCGGGCGCTCGACGCGGAGATCGGGCGCAGCCTGTGGGACATCCTGCCGCAGCAGCGGGAGACGCTGGAGCCGCGGCTGCAGCATGTGCTGAGCGGCGGGGGCAGCGTCACCACTATCGGCGTGACGGTGGAGCATCGGGCGCATGCCGGGCAGCAGCGGCATTTCGAATTGGGGTTCTTCCCCCTGCCCGGCCTCGCGGGGCAGAGCGCCGGGGCCGGGCTCGTGATCGCCGACGTCACCCACCGCGCCCGGGCGGAACGGCGGCTGCGGGAGAGCGAGGCGCGGTTCCGCACGCTGATCGAGACCACGGCGTCGATCGTCTGGACCACGTCGTCCACCGGCGAGTTCATACCGCCGCAGACCAGCTGGACTGCCTTCACCGATCAGGGACCGGCCGAATACGCCGCGCGTGGCTGGATGAACGCCGTGCATCCGGAGGACCGGGCCGACACGCTCGAGACATGGGAGCGGGCGGTCTTGGGACATACGCCCTATTTCATGGAGCATCGGCTGCGCCGGGCGGATGGCGCGTGGCGGATCATG
>JAYVOF010000199.1:0-9466 GCA_043758105.1 Rhodospirillales bacterium
CCCCGTGCCACTGCCGTCGCCACCGCCGACCCCCCCGCCCACGCCGCGTCCGGTCCAACGGCCGGCCCCGCCCACGCCGCCCCCGCCTGTCACACCGACGCCCGCCCCGCCCGCGCCTCCGGCCCCGCCGCCGGCGCGTCCAACGCCAGCGCCCGCTCTGCCCACGCCCAGCCCGACCAGCCAGCCCAACCCGACCCGAAACCCGGTACCGGGCAGCACGTCGCTCGAGAACACGCTGGAGCGATTGCGCGCATTGCAGGCGCAGCGGGAGCCGCCGCGGGCGGTGTATAACCCGCCCCGCGGGGGTGCGCCGGGCGGGGGACAGCCAACAGGGGCCGAGAACGCGCTGCTCTCGTCCGCCAACCGGGGTGCGATCGGCGATAAGCTGCGCGAGTGCTGGAAGGGCGATACCGGCGCCCGGGATTTCGCGAGCCAGGTGGTGCATCTCGTGGTGACCACGGATGCCGGCGGGACGATCCGTGACGCCAAGCTCGGTCCGCTGGACGCGACCAAGGTCGGCACCGCGCGCGCGTTTGCTGAGCGGGCGGTGCGGGCGGCGCTCGACCCGGAATGCGCGACGCTCCCTCTTCCTGCCGTAATGCGCGGGCAGATCCACACCTTCGAAATTACGTTCCGTCCGTGAGGAAGATTCCGTCATCGCGAGCCACCGCTTGGTGGCATGGCGATCCAGGAGCGGCCAGCAAAACGCCTGTCGCCCCTGGATTGCTTCACCGCCAAGCGGCGGCTCGTAATGACGATACGATTAGGAGACAACATCATGTTTGAGCTTCTCATGCGCCGCAGGGCGCTGCTGACCGGGATCGCCGTCACCGCCATGCCACTCGGCGCATCGGCACAGGGTGTGGGCGACGGGAATAAGCAGCCGGAGATCACCGTCGATCGCGCCCGCACGGCACCGATTCCGATTGCCATTCCAAATTTCCCGGGCAGCGACCTCGGCACCCAGATCGCCGGTGTCATCACCAACAACCTCGCCCGCTGCGGTCTGTTCAAGCCGATTGGGCAGGGGGCGCAGATCGGCGCGGGAGATGGCGGGGACACCCCGAATTTCACCAACTGGAAGGCGGTCGGCGCGCAGGCACTGGTAACCGGCAAGGTCGAGGGCGGCGGCAGCAACGTCCGGGTGGAGTTCCGGCTGTGGGACGTGCTGCCGGGCACGCAGATTCAGGGGACGGCCTATACCACCACCAGCACCAACTGGCGCAGGATCGCCCACATCATCTCGGACGTGATCTATGAGCGGCTATTGGGCGAAAAGGGCTATTTCGACACGCACATCGTCTATGTCGCGGGCACCGGGCCGCAGACGAAGCGGGTGAAGCGCCTGGCGATCATGGACCAGGACGGCGAAAACAACCGGTTCCTCACCGATGGCCAATGGCTGGCGCTCACGCCCCGGTTCCATCCGACCCGGGATGAGATCGTGTTCATGAGCTTTAACCAAAACCGCCCGCGGGTGTACACCTTCAACCTCGGCTCCGCGTCGCAGCGGCTGCTGGGTGAGTATGAGGGCATGACGTTCGCGCCCCGGTTCAACCCGGACGGCAGCACCATCGTGATGTCGGTGGCGCGCGGCGCCGGGTCCGACATCATCAGCGTGGGGCTGGGCGGCGGGCGGGAGCAGCGGCTGACCAACTCGGGCGCGATCGACACCAGCCCCTGCTACTCGCCGGATGGCAGCCAGATCGTGTTCAACTCGGACCGTGGCGGCGATCAGCAGCTTTATGTCATGGGCGCGGGCGGCGGCGGCGTCCGGCGCATCAGCTTTGGCCGCGGCCGGTATGCGACGCCGGTGTGGTCGCCCCGCGGTGATCTGATCGCGTTCACACGGATCGCGGGCGGCAGCTTCGCCATCGGCGTCATGCGTCCGGACGGCTCGGGCGAGCGGATTTTGAGCGAGAGCTTCGACGTGGAAGGGCCGACCTTCTGCCCGAACGGCCGCGTGCTGATGTTCTATCGTCAGAGCGCGTCACGCGGCGGCGCCGGGGCGTCGTCCCGGCTCGTCAGCATCGACATCACCGGCTTCAACGAGCGCGTCGTCACCACCCCCACCGACGCCAGTGACCCGGCGTGGTCGCCCCTTTTGGCCTAAAACCTTGACCCGATACCCCTCCGGGCGTAGTCCGCGGGGAACATTGCCGGCCCGACGCGTCGCGGGCCCCTCGCGCCAGATAAGGAAATTTAGATATGAACCTGAAAATCGTCACCGTGCTGGCCACCCTCGCGTTGCTTAGCGCCTGCGCCGATAAGCCGACCGACACGACGGGCGCCACGACCGGTGCCGGTGGCACGGCGCTGTCACCGCAGGGCACCGGGCCGGGCACGCAGGAGGATTTGGTGGCCAACGTGGGCGACCGGGTGTTCTACGCGCTCGATAGCTCGAGCATCAGCAGCGAGGGACGGGCGACGCTGGACCGGCAGGCGGCGTGGTTGAGCAAGTATCCGCAGGTCAGCGTGCAGATGGCCGGCAATTGCGATGAGCGCGGTACGACCGAGTTCAACCTGGCCCTGGGTCAGCGCCGGGCCAATGCGGCGCGGGATTATTTGGTAGCGCGCGGCGTGTCGTCGGCCCGCGTCACCACCATCAGCTATGGCAAGGAGCGCCCGACCGCCCCCGGCTCGGACGAGCAGGCCTATGCGCAGAACCGCAACGCGACGACCTCCGTCCGTTAAATGATGCTACGCCCCGCCGTCTTTCTGGCGGTTATCCTCGCTGGGCCGGCGCTGGCGCAGATGGATAGCCGCGAGGGCATCGCGCTGCAGAACCAGATCCTGGAGCTGCGGCGGGATCTGCAATCGGTGCAGTCGCAGCGCGGCCTTGGCGCGCCGACCCCCTTGCGTGGGGGCGGTGCCGCAACGGGCGGGGGGGGCGGAGAGATCGCGGCGCAGCTGTTAGACCGGGTGCAGACGCTCGAGGATGAGGTCCGGCGGCTGCGTGGGCAAGTGGACGAGCAGGCGAACGCGGCGCGGCGGCAGAATGATGAGCTGTCCAAGCAGATCGCCGATCTGAGTTTTAAATTGCAAAACGGCGCGCGCGCGCCATCCCGGGAACCCCAACGGGAACCCGCCTCCGACGCGTCACGCGATCTGTTGCGGGGTGAGCCGCCGACCCCGCTCAATCCGCCGCCCTCGCAGGGGGGCACCGGACGCCGTCCGCCGGAGCTTGCGATGCAAGAGGGCAATGCCGCGCTCGCCCGGCGTGACTACGGCGCGGCCGAGGCCTCCGCGCGCGAAGTCTTGGCCACCGGACGCACCGGCCCCCGCGCGGCCGATGCGCAGTTCTTGCTGGCGGAAACGCTGTATGGAAGGCGGGATTACCAGGGGGCGGCCGTGGCGTTCGATGATTCCTACAGCCACAACCGCACCGGCTCCCGCGCGCCGGACGCGCTGCTGGGCCTATCCAACGCCCTGGCCGGCCTCGGCGACCGCCCCTCCGCCTGCGTCGCGCTGGACCGGCTGCGGGCCGAATTCCCACGCCCCCGGTCCGACGTGCAGCAAAACGCCGCCGCGGCGCGCGCGCGGAACGGCTGCCGGTAAACCACGCCAGAATGGTGGGATGCAAAGCGCATCCCACGCGCCAAGCACCGTTGTATGGGGCTAACCCTGCCGCCGGGTTCCGCGTAACAGCGCGGCGACCAGCTGGTCCTTATCCAGCAACCGCACGCTCAGCCGCCGCATCACCGAGCGTTGCAACGCGAGCGCGGCACCCGGGCTGTCGCGTTCCAGCTGTTCCATCCCCGCCCGGGTCAAAGTCCACAGCTCGCAGGCCATGTCCGTCCGCACGGTCGCGGTGCGAGGGGTGCCGAGCAAGAATCCGATCTCACCCAGCATGGTGCCGGCGCCGTAGCTGCGCACCCGGATGGCCGGGGCCTCACCATACGCCACCATCACGCTGGCGCGTCCGCTTTCGAGGAACATGAGGTCAGCCGATGCCTCACCCTGGGCCATCAGTACGACCCCGGACGGCACCGCGGACCGGACCAAGACCTGGGCCAGCGCGGCGGCGTCCGCCGGGTTGGTGAGCTCTTCGATCAGCGTCACCATGAACGGACGCGCTGGCGTGCCGGCGGCATGCAGCAGCATGGCGTCCTCACATTGCTCCAGCGCATGATCGAGGTTGGGCTCCAGCCGGAGGCCGGGGATGACGCCGAGCCGTTGGGCATGGGCCGGGCTCAGCGCGGCGAGGATCACGGTGATGCCGTCCTGCCCGGCGATCTGCAGCAGCCGCTCGAGCATGGCGCGGGCGGACCCGTCCAGGCCATCGATGTTGGAGCCGTCCAGCACCAGAAAACGCAACCGGCCCCCGGCCGCGGCGATGTCCCGCTTGATGTCCTGTAACAGCCGGCTCGCGGTGCCGAAGAACAGGAAGCCCTGGATATACAGCACCAGCAGCGCGCCCGATTGCGCCTGTAGCGCCGCGCGGTCCGCCTCTGGCCGGGCCACGTTGCTCTGCGCCACGTCCCCGCCATACCGGGCGCGGATGGGGGAACCCAGGCTGTACATGAACGCGAACGTCGCGCAGCCGAGCCCCAGGCCGACCACGATGCCGGCCACCAGCCCGAACTGCACGCCGGTCGCCAGCACCGCCAGCACGCTCAACCACTCCACCCGGCTGAGCCGGTGCCGGATGTCGATCGTCCAGGTGCGGAGGATTCCGGCCGCCACGTACATCAGGAGCGCGCCCAGCACGGGGCGTGGAATCAACCCCAGCAACGATGGCACGCCGAGCGGTATCAGGGCGGCGAGGACCCCGGCCGCGATCGGTGCCCGGCGTTTCCCGGAGCCGAGCCGGAGCAGCAGCACGGTCCGGCTCAGGCTGAGCGACCCCACCACGCCGCCGCACAGACCGGCGACGATGGCCGCAATGCCGTTGGCGCGCAGGTCACGGTCAAGGTCGATGTCCCGCCGCGCCGCGATTTCGAGCCCGCTGGTATTCAACAGAGCGCAGATCGTGGAGATGGTGATGATGGTGAACAGCGCCGGGACCTGGTGCGACAGCGCAGCCCAATCCATCCCGGTCCAGCTCTCGTTTTGCCATAGCATGAGCGCGCGGGCCGGGACCGGCTCCGCCGTGAGCCATCCAGACGCGCGCTGCTGGGCGACGGTGAAACCAAGGCCCGCGCACACCGCGTGATGCGTCGCGATCAATCCTGCCACCAACACCGGTAATGCCAGGGCGGAGCGGAACAGCGGCACGGCGACGATCAGAACCGCCGCCATGGCGAGGCCGGCACCGAGCATCGGCCAGACCTCAGGCTGGCTGGCCAGCGCCACTCCAGCGGGTGCCCGCGCCACGACCGCGATGCCGCCCATCAGCAAGGACCAGCCGCTGGCGGCGATCACGCCGGCCATGACCTGCAGCGGCACGAACCGCACGACCCCGCCCACGCGGCATTGCCCGAGCGTGGTCATGATCACCCCCGTAATGACCGCCGACAGCGTGAGCCCCACGGCCATCGTGACCGCAATCGACCGGGGATCGGCGCCGCGCGCATGCATTTCGGCCGTGAGGGCGGCGCTGCCGACGGCCATCGCGGCGATGCTCGAGCCCTCGAGCGAAAGGAACGTGACCGGCACCGTGCTGAGCAGGGCCCCGGTGACGCTGAGCGCCAGCACGGACACCAGCAGCATGAACAGCCCCTGCGCCTGCGCCTCCGCCGGCAGGCCCGCGAATAACAGGGTGGCGTAGGACAGCGCGTATGAGATGGTCATCAGCCCGACCACGATGCTCACCCCGGCATCGGCGAGGAGCGCCCGGCCCCGCGGGGCAGGGGTCTGCGCGGCGATCCGTGCGGGCTGATACGAAGCGTCGGGTGGAATAAGCAGTCTCCTCACCCGCATAATGCACATCCAGACCGGTCGCGACAGGCCGCGGCCCAACTGCGTCAAGCACGTCCCCCTCTCCCGCTGGCGGGAGAGGGCCGGGGTGAGGGTGGGGCCACGGGACCCGGCCAATAGCGCATTGTGCCGAACAGCGCTGGCTCGTACAACCGGCACATATCAGGAGCTGCCCCTTGACCTCCCCACCGGCCGCGCCGCTCCACCTCCCGTACGCCGAGCCGCCAGCGCCCGGCACTTTGATCGAGGTTGCGGACGGCATTCAATGGCTGCGGCTCGCGCTGCCGTTCCGGCTCAACCACGTGAACGTCTATCTGCTCGCCGATGGGCCCGGCACGGTCGTGGTGGATACCGGGATCGGCGATCCGGCGACGGAGGCGGTGTGGACCGGGCTGCTGAACGGCGTGCTGCGCGGGCGGCCCATCACGCGGATCATCGCCACGCATTGCCATCCGGACCATGTCGGCCTGGCGGGTTGGCTCGCGGCACGGACCGGGGCTCCGCTGCTGATGAGCCAGACGGAGTATCTGACCTGCCTCAACATCCACCTCGACCCGGCGGCGCTCGACTCGGAGCCGTATCGCAGTTTTTACCGCGGCCATGGGCTGGATGCGGAGACGACGGAAGGCATGCTGACGCTTGGGCACCGGTATCTGCGCATGGTGACGGTTCTACCGCGCACGTTCCACCGGGTGATCGAGGGCGAGGTGCTGCGCATCGGCGGACGGGATTGGGCCGTGCTATCGGGTGGCGGGCACTCGCCGGAACAGCTGATGCTGCATTGCGCGCTGGATGGCCTATTGCTGAGCGCGGATCAGGTGCTGGCGCGGATTTCACCGAACATCAGCGTGCAGGCGAACGATCCGGAGGGCGATCCGCTGGGAATCTATTTGCGCTCGCTGGCCACGATCAAACGCCTTGTGCCGGCCGAGACGCTGGCGCTGCCGGGACATAATCTGCCGTTCGTGGGCGTGCATACCCGGATCGACGAGCTGACGGCGCACCACGCGGCGCGGTGTGCCGCGATCGAGGCGTCGTGCCGGGGAGTACCGCATTCGGTGGCGGAGCTGGTGCCGGTGGTGTTCGGCCGCGTGATCGAGGACCCGCACCAGATGGCGTTCGCGTTCAGCGAGGCGCTGGCGCATGTGAATTTGATGCGCAGGCAAGGGCGGCTGCGGCTCGTGGATGGAAAGCTGCGCTCATGATGTTTCCGATGCTGGAGCCCTATCTGGCCGCGAACTTGCCCGACTTCGCCGGGCCGTTGCGGATCGAGCAGTTCCGTGGCGGGCAGTCCAATCCGACCTATTTGCTCGATTCCGGGTCCGGCCGATACGTGCTGCGCAAGAAGCCGGCGGGCACGCTGCTGCCGGGCGCCCATCAGATCGAGCGGGAATACCGCGTCATGCACGCATTAACGGACACGGGCGTGCCGCTGATCCGGACACGGCTGCTGTGCGAGGACCCGGCGGTCATCGGCACGCCCTTCTATGTGATGGATTTTGCCGAGGGCCGGGTGTTCCGCAACCCGTCCCTGCCGGACCAGACCCCGGCGGAACGGGGTGCGATCTATGCCGAGATGGCGTCGGTGATGGCGCGGCTTCATGGGGTGGACTGGCGGGCGGCGGGGCTGGAGGGATTCGGCAAGCCCACTGGTTACCTCGCGCGGCAGATCGCCACCTGGACCCGGCAATACCAGGCGTCCCAAACCGGTCCGATGTCCGCCATGGACGCGCTGATGGGGTGGCTGCCGGCGCATATTCCGGCCGACGAGGTCACGACCGTGGCGCATGGAGATTTCCGGCTCGAAAACCTCATGTTCCATGCGCACGAGCCGCGGGTGATCGGCGTGCTGGATTGGGAGCTGGCGACGCTCGGCCATCCGCTGGCGGACCTCGCGTATAACTGCATGGCCTATCACATCGACCCCTCGACGCCGGGGTTCGGTGGGCTGCTCGGGCGGGATTTGCCGGCTCTCGGCATCCCGTCGGAGGCCGAGTATCTGCGGCTGTATGCCCAGGCGTCCGGGCGGGACGGGATCCGGGATTACGCGTTCTTCGTGGCGTTCGGCTGCTTCCGGTTCGCCGCCATCCTGCAGGGCGTCTATGCCCGCTCGCTGGCCGGCAACGCGAGCCAGCCGGAGGCGGCAAAATATGGCGCGGTGGCCCCGGTCTTCGCCGATCTCGGCTGGGCCGCGGCCGAGGGCCGGCTTATTCTTCCGGCATAGAGGAGGCCCGATGCGCATCCACATCCAAAACCTCCCAGGCATGCTGGGCGACCCCATCACCCTCGATGATTGGGTGGAGGCCGCCGCACGCGCGGGTCTGTCCGATGACGCGCATGTCATGAGCCACGGGGGGACAGCCGAGGAGTTCCGGCGCGTGGCCCCGGAGATCGAGGTGCTGGTGGTGGCGACCGGTGCGACGGCGGCGCTGTTTCCGGCAGACGCGCCGCGGCTTCGCCTCATGTTCTGCACCTCCGCCGGTCTGGACAGCGTGCCGTTCGCGGCGCTGCCGCCCGGGGTGCAGGTCATGAACAACCGCGGCACGCACGGCCCCAAGGCCGGCGAGTATGGCCTGATGGCGATCCTGATGCTGGCAAACTATGTGCCGGCGCTGGTGACGCAGCAGCGGGCCGGCGTATGGGAGCGGCGGAACAGCACGCTGCTGACCGGGCGCAGGCTCACGGTGGTGGGCCTAGGCAGCCTGGGCGGGGCCGTGGCTGAACATGCTTCACGGTTCGGCATGCACGTGACCGGCGTCCGCGCGCGTCCGGCGCCGCATCCGGCGTGGGCCCGCGTGGTGGGCACGGACGAGCTGGATCGGGTGCTGCCGGAGACCGAGTTCCTGTTGCTGGCCACGCCGCTGACCGCTGCCACCCGGCACATCCTAGACCGCCGCCGGATCGCGCTGCTGCCGCAGGACGCCGGCGTGATCAACATCGGGCGCGGCGGGTTGGTAGAGCAGGATGCGCTGTGCGACGCATTGGATTCGGGCTTGTTATCTGGCGCAGTCCTGGACGTGTTCGTCCCGGAACCGGTGCCCCCCGGCCATCGGCTGTGGACGACCCGCAATCTGATCATGACGCCGCATGTGTCGAGCGATGATAAGCTGGCGTATAACGCGCGGAGCTTGGATATTTTTATTGAGAACCTTGCAGCTTATGAGGCCGGGCGCGCTCTGCCGACACTGTACGATATAAAACGCGGATACTGAGTGCGTTGGCCACAATGCCAGTGATACGCTGGACCTAGTACCCGTCGTCGGTTGCGATTCTTATACCAACGGCCCTTAAGACTGACCTTTGCACAAATCGTAGGGTGGGCTTTAGCCCACCGCTTTAGGCCGTCTCGGTCGTGGTGGGCTGAAGCCCACCCTACAATGTATATAAGAGTCATCGTCAGGGGCCATTGGTATTATACCAATGGCCGTATTCAGTGACCGACTATCCTTAACCGTCATTGCGACGGGCCAGGCAACCGGTCAACCATTAATGCCGTTGGAATAATACCAACGAACATTGGCATCGATCCTTATTTTCATTTCGATCGTAGGGCGGATAAGCGCTTGCGCCATCCGCCATCCAGCGCGCGCACGTGGCATGGCGGATG
>JAYVOF010000200.1:0-24019 GCA_043758105.1 Rhodospirillales bacterium
TTTTTAAGCCATTTGTTGATCGTAACAAATAAAGCCGTCAGTGTCGAGAGATATTTGCAGAACGGTCGAGGGATCGCTTCACTGCATGACGAGCGTGAGCGATCCCAGGCTGGGCTGGCTGCCGGTCGCTGGAACCCCGACGGGTACCATCGCCACATCCAACGGCCCGCCAAGCAAGCCCTTGGACGCCAGCATCTGCAGCGTCGCGGTCACATCGAGGCTAATCGTCACAGGACCGGCCGGGCGCCCCGGAGCCAGGTCGGTAGCGCCAAAAAAGTTCAGGTTTCCCGCCAGGAACGGATTGTCCGGCCCCGGCACCGCGTCCATCGGCAGGCCGACATAGACACCATAGACAACGCCCGGTGGTGCCGCCGCATGCAAGCCTGCGACAACGAGATAAACGCGGCGCCCGCTCTCGACGCCGCGCATCACGACCCCCGGCGCGCCCGCTTCTGCACCCGTAAGGGTGATGCGCGTAAGGCTAGGACCGAGCGTGATCGGTCCCGCCGCCCGGCTATACGCCAGGCTCGTCATCGCAGGCTGTGGCGCAGAGGAGGCAGCATGAAGCCCGACGAAAATGGCAAGGATGAACAACAATCGGCTGTTTATAAGGCCCATACCCTACCAGGTGGAGACGCGGCATGCTCCGTGCAACGTGCCCAGCAGAACCGGACTGTTCACCGCGCCGCGCTCTCGATTAGACCCGATGGACAGCCTGGCGGGACCGGGGTGGCGGCACGGATGAGGTCCGCGAGCGGTGCCGTGCCGCTGACGTCGCCCGCCAGCGAAATCACGATCTCGCCAATCGTTCGGACCTGGCCTCGCCCCGGGCATGAAACGCCGACCCTGGCACCGGAACCCGGGCCGAAGGCTTGATCGAATGCACCACGGATCTCATCGGCGGAGACAGCGGTGCCGATACGCCGCACGAACAAATCCCGCACCGGCGACGCATTCACCTGTTCGGCGAGCGACGCGGCGCGGTTGAAATAAATGTCCGCGTTGGTGCCGTAGCAGGTGCCGTGCACGACCCATTCGTGCCGCTGCAACCCGGATTGGGTGCCGGGCATGACAGCGGACAGGCGTTGGCGGGTGGCCGACGTGATGTCAGGCTCGGGCAAGCTGCCCCAGTCATGGGCGCGGTCCGCCTGCGCGAGTGTGCGATCCACACCGCAATAGGCGCGTCCGCGCGGCTGCGGCCACAGACCGTGCAGGCTGAGATGCGTCGCCTCGAAGCTCTGTCCCGTCTCGCGCACGCATTCGGCTTTGTCCCGATGCTGCTGGCAAAACGCCGGCTCCCATCCGAGGGCGAGCACGTGGGTCGCGCGGCAGCCCCCCTGCGCTGCGCTGGCGGCGGCGGGTGTTACTGATGGAACCGTGGCACCGTCCGTCTGGCCGCAACCTACCGGGACCCAGCGCCGCGGCGGCTGGGCACCGTCGATCGCGACCAGATAATAGCTGGCATCCTCCTTATTTCTGCCGACGATCCGGTAGGCCTGGCCCGGCTGGACGCTGACGTCCCCCGGATTGGTCTGTTGCCGGATCGACAGAAGCGCCGGGCACGCCTGGTTGGCCGTAAACGTGCCCGACATCGGCACCTGGGCGGCGGCTGGCAATAGGCTAAGGAGTGAGGCGATCGGCGCGGCTAACAGGATCGTACGCATCGGTTCGGCCTCACTGCTGTCGGCACGTTTGTTCCCGGATTACACGCCCATGGCAAGGGACGACATCAACTTCGTTGCGATATCAGATATAATGTGCTAGCGTCTGCATCATAGAAATGGGAGGGGTTCGCGATGGCTGCGCTGGATTTTGACACCGTAAAGGCGCTCGTGGCGGCCAATAACCGGTCGGCACTGCTGTCCGACGAACTGCTCATCTGCCTGATCTGGAAGGGAAGCGGGTTCGAGCCGGCGATCAAGAACCGGGGGTCGAGTGCCACAGGGCTGATGCAGGTCACGAAAGCCGCCGTCCAGGACGTTAACGCGAACACACCAAAGGGCGTCCATTACACCCACGCTACGATGACGGACCCGGCGCAAAACATCCAGTGCGGCTCCTACTACGTCGATATCCGGATCAAGCGCGCCGGCGGCGATAAGACGAAGGGGATCGAGCGGTATGGCACCGGTTCCGGCTACGCCGACAACCTGCTCGCCTGCGAAACCTGCATGCAAGGCCAGCAGCCGCCGAACACGGCTGATCAGCTGAAGCCCTGCCTGTTCGCGATCCATTCATGATGATCCGCCGGGTGTTGGGTGCCGCGGCATTGCTGCTATTGGCGGCGGCGGCCCCACCGGGCTGGGGCGATCTGGCGTCGTGGGTGGGTCGATACCCGACGGATAGCGAGGCCCATCCGCCGGCCCGGCTACTGGAGACGCCCCCCCTGCGCGCCGGATTGCAGCAGGTGCTGACGGCGCCGGATCGGGCGAAGTTGCAGGCCCTCACGAACGAAACACCAGTCGAGCAGTCGGGCACTTTCATTATCGTCAAGCAGTGTATGCCGCATGATTGTGGCAATCAGAATGCAATGGTCGTCCTCGACACGATTTCGCGGCGGATGTGGGTGGGTTTTTTTGCTCGGACCGCCCACGTGAACTCAACCCGATGGTTCGGCACTAGTGACGTCCATGATTTAACGCCCGATGTCTTGCGGATATTCGACGCGCAGCACACGCCTCAGTAGGCTATCCAGCCCGCCGTCGCACCGCTGCCATCAGAGTGTTTTCCAGCAAGCAGGCAATTGTCATCGGTCCCACCCCGCCCGGCACCGGCGTGATGGCACCCGCCACCGCCGCGCACTCGGCAAACGCGCAATCCCCGACCAGCTTGCCATCCGGACCCCGGTTGATGCCAACGTCGATCACCGTGGCGCCGGGCTTGATCCAATCGCCGCGCACCATCTCTGCCCGGCCCACCGCGGCCACCAGCACATCCGCCCGGCGGCACTCGGCGGCCAGGTCGCGGGTGCGGGAATGCGCGATGGTCACCGTGGCGTCCGCCGCGAGCAACAATGCCGCCATCGGCCGGCCCACAATGGTCGAACGGCCCAGCACCAACGCCCGCGCGCCCCGCAGGTCCGTGCCGTCCAGCAGGATCATGCAGCCGCGCGGCGTGCAGGGGACCAGCGACTCCTCGCCGCTATGTAGCCGCCCGACGTTCACCGGGTGAAAGCCGTCCACGTCCTTCGCCGGGTCGATCGCCTCGATCACGGCGCGCGCATCGAGGCCCGGCGGTAACGGCAATTGTACCAAGATACCGTCCACCTTCGGATCGGCATTCAATCCGGCGATCACGCCAAGCAACGCCGTCATCGGCGTATCCGCCGCCAGCCGGATGGTTTGGGCGCGCAGGCCGGCCTCTTGCGCCGCGCGGTCCTTGTTCCGGACATAGACCGCGCTGGCCGGGTCCTCGCCCACCAGAACGACCGCGAGGCCGGGGCGGAATGCGAGCAGGACGGTCTGCGCCGCGATTTCGTGTCGTAGCGCGGCGGCGCGTGCTTTGCCGTCGATCAGCCGGGCACCAAGCGACTGAACCGCAGCGCTCACACCAGCGTCCAATTTCCAGTTACCAATCCAGTGTATAGCGTCGCCAATACCGGCCTTGCAACATAATTGAGCAATAGTATCGCTACTAAAGGGCTAAGATCGACATTGCCAAAGTTTGGTAAGATGTTGCGAATGGGCCGCAAAATCGGCTCGGTTACCTTGTATAGAAAGTCAGCGATACTCCAGACCAGCCGATTTCGGGTATCCAGCACGCCGAACGAAATGAGGGTTTGGACCAGGGCGGACAGGATAAGTGCCCAAATCAACAGACCAATGATCGCATTGAGCAACTCGAACAAGGCGGTGATCACGTGGGCAAGCCTCCGGTATTCGCGGCGGACCCTACCCACGCCAGGTGCCGGGCGCAACATGCGCACGGCGGGTTGACAGGGCGGGGCCGGATCAGCATGTTCCGCCCCTGCATGGCGGGGTTGTAGCTCAGTTGGTAGAGCGCCTCGTTCGCAATGAGGAGGTCAGGGGTTCGATTCCCCTCAACTCCACCACGCTGTGCAGTCAGCTTCGCCGGTTGCGAATAGGCGGCGGTGCCCCTGGCCAGTCCACGACATAATTTTCGAGCGGCCCGGCCCGGCGTTCGTCCACCGCGCGTCCGCGCACCGACGCACCGGCCTGATGCACCGTATCCGGATCGCCGGACACCAGCGGATGCCACCAGGCGAGCCCCCGTCCGTCCGCCACCCGGCGATACGCGCAGGATGGCGGTAGCCAATCGATGCCGGCCAGCGTCTCGGGCGTCAGGGACACGCAATCCGGCACGTCATCCTGCCGCCGCGCGTAGTTCCGGCATTGACATGTGTGGGTATTCAACAACTTGCAGGACACATTGGTGAAGGACAGCTCCTCCGTCTCCTCGTCCCGCAGCTTATGCAGGCAGCAACGGCCACAGCCGTCGCACAGGCTCTCCCATTGCGCCTGGGTCATCTCGGCGAGCGGCGTGGTGGTCCAGAACGGTTCCGGCATCCCACCACGTTAGCAGCGGCGTCAGTTGGCGACCAGTTGGCGCGTTCTCAAATCGAGCGTCACGAGGTCATAGCGGGATTGCAGCAGGCTACGCACGCCGGCCTGATGGTAGGCGATGCGGAGCTGCTGCGCGTCAGCCGTTACGCGAAGATAGCCGTAATTGTGGTCGTCATATTTCTCCAGCTTCAGGCCGGTGGCCTTCACCGCCGGCTTATGTTCCAGATAGGACATGTCCGTGCCGTTCTCCGGCTCGTGCGCCGTGCCGTTCCGGGTGGTGCGGACCAACGGGTTCACGTTATGCCCGCCATTGCCGCAGACCACGAACGGGATATCCATCGCCATACCGCTCATGGTGATCATGCGCGTGTAACGCTGGTAGCAATGGGCGTGGGCGGACAGAAACGCATGCGGATACACGCCGGTTTTGGCGCAGATGGTGTCAATATCCCGCAGCATATCGCTGCTGCCGCTATGGTTGGCACTTTGCACGCCGGAGGCTGGCGGAGGGCTATAGCTAAAGGCCGGGTGATGGGTGGCAAGGATGACAGCGCCCTGGTATTTTTCGTCCTTGATCTTCTTCAATTGCGCCTCGAGGAAGGGGAGCTGCGTGTCCGGAACGCCGGGCCAGCGTCCGCCCTCGCTGGAGATGAGCCCGGGGTCCTCCAGCGCGTTGCTGAACAGGGCGATGATGCGGGCAAACGGCAGATCCAGCGCGAAATAGACGCCGGGCAAGGTCATGGCCGTGCGGTGGAGCGACCCGGCCTCCGGCGTGATGACTGGGCGCTCGGCGCAGAAATTGCGCGTGAAGATCGCGAGCGGCTCATCCGCCCCCGCCGTGCCCGGCACCACGAAGCTGTCATGGTTGCCGGCGATGGCCAATATCGGTGCTGGATAGGCGCGGTAGGGCTCATAAAACTGGTCGTAATAATACCGGCTCTCACCAAAGCTATAGATCACGTCGCCCAGATGGAAGAAGAAGGCGGCGCGGTTGGTGGCCTCGGTGGTGTGGCTGTCGGTGGTCAACTGGTCGGCGACGCGAATTTCGTCACGATACTTGCGCACTTCCGACGCGCCGGTGTCACCGACCGAGTGGAACGTGAGCCGCCCGGCTGCCCGAATGGCCGCGATGACGCCTGCGCCGCTCGGTCCATAGATGTCATTGAGTGTGATGAGCGCGTCATCGGCCACGCGGGATTTGGGGAACGCGACGGTCTGCGTCTTCAGAAGCGCGCTGATTTGCGCATAGATGGCACCGTCGGAGGCATGGGGAATGCCGAAGTTCGCTGGGTCGGAGCCGGGTACGGGCTCGGCGAAGACGGGGCCGAGCAACGGGCCGGGCGGGCCTTCCGGGGACGTCGGCGGCGTTTGGGGGGTATGGGGCGTGCGGGCCTTGCGTGGGTGTATCGCCATCGTTTCTCTCGCGTTTCTATGCGACCTTAGCGGCTAGAAAGCGTGAGTCATTTGACGTTTTCATGACGCTCCACCGGCGCTATCCCTCGGCCGCCTGGTCGGTGAACCAATGTGTGTCACCGGCGGGGTGCAGCCGCGCCGCCGGCTGGGTTTGGTCGCCAGCGCGGACTTTGACCAGCACATCCCGCTTTTCCGCGCCCGTCACGATGAACGCGACGTGCCGGGCGGATTCCAGCGCGGGGTAGGTGAGGGTGATTCGCGTGGGCTCTCCCTCCGGCGTCACGGGCACCGCCCAGGCGCTCCGCTCATCCAGCGCCGCCGTGCCCGGAAACAACGAGGCGGTGTGGCCGTTGGTGCCTAGGCCGAGCAGCACGATCTCGAACAGCGGACGCGCCGGGTCGAGCGTCTTGGCCCCGTAAAAATCCTGTAGCGTCTTCTGATACAGCTGCGCGGCCTGCTCTGGCGTGACATCCTCGGTCTGCACCGGGTGCATGTGGCTGGCAGGCAGCTTCACGTGGCCGAGCAGCGCGCTGTAGGTCATACGGTAATTGCTGCGCGCGTCGTCCGGCGGCACGAAGCGTTCGTCGCCCCAAAACACATGGATGCGGTCCCATGGCATCAGCCCCTGATACGGCGGCTGTGCCAGCAGCTGATATAACAGCTTCGGCGTGGAGCCACCGGAGAGGCACACGGCCACGGGGCCTGTGGTCCCGTGCAGGATTTCCAGCATCCAGTCCGCGACCTCTTTCGCCACGGCGGCCGGGTCGGCGGCGCTCATGCAGCGGCTTTCGGCAGGATCAGCGTATCGACGGCGTGGGCCCAGCCGTCTTGGTCATTGCGGCCCGTCACCGTCGTGGCCTGCGCCTGTACCTCGGGCGGACCGTTGCCCATGCAGATGGAAAACCCGGCGACCTTGAACATCGGCACGTCGTTCGCCTGGTCCCCCAACACCGCAACGTCACTCAGCGTCACGCCGAATTGCGCGGCAAGGGCGCGTACTGCGTTGCCCTTGTTCGCCTCGGGATGCGTCACATCCAGATAGTACGTCTGCGACCGCTTCGCATTGGCGGAGGTGCCCAGCAATGCCTGCAGCTCGATCTCGATCCGGGCGAGCAGAGGCTCGTCGTCCGTCACGCCCACCACCTTGCCGCATTCGTGCAGATAGGGCGTGAAATCCGGGACGATGCGCTCATGCGTATCGATGGTGTGACGCTCGAGCGGGAGACGCGGGCCATTGGGATCCTGTGCCAGCCATTCGGTCTCGGTGAAAAACCAGGCGCTCACTTGGTGCTTGGCGAACAAATCCAGCGCCTGCTTGGCCCGTTCAGGCGGCAGCAGACGACGCTCCACGACGGTGCCGTCCGGCTTGGCCACGACGCCACCATTGAACCCGGCGAGCAAGCCCATCAGCCCCAGCCGGTCGGCGATGGTTTTGAGGCCAAACGGCGGGCGGGCGCTGACGATCCCCATCGGAATGCCGGCGTCCCGCAATCGCCCAACCGCCGCGATCGTGCTGGGCGCCAATGACTTATCGGTCTGCACCAGCGTGCCATCTACGTCGGTCACGACCAGCCGGATCATGAGATCGGCAGCCAGTGCCGCCCATCCCGCTCCAGCAGCCGGTCCGCCGCGGCCGGGCCGGCGCTGCCCGCGCGATAGTCCTGCACTTGCGTGCGCCCGGCACCCCACTCCACCAGGATCGGATCGACCGCCGCCCACCCGGCCTCCACATTGTCCGCGCGCTGAAACAGCGTCTGATCGCCGATCATCACGTCATAAATCAGCGTCTCATACCCGGTCGCTGACGGGGTCTTGAAGAAATCCGAGTAGCGGAAATCCATCCGGACCGCGCCCAACTCCATGGTCGGACCCGGCACCTTGGCGCTGAGCTGGAGCGTGATGCCTTCGCTCGGCTGCACATGGATGGTCATGGTGTTGGGCGTGAGCTTATCGACCGGCGTCTCGCGAAACAGGGCATACGGCGCCTGTTTGAAGTGCACCACGATCTCGGTCCGCCGTACGCTCATGCGCTTGCCGGTCCGGATATAGAACGGCACGCCAGACCAGCGGAAATTGTCGATCTTCAGGCGCATTGCGACATAGGTTTCGGTGACGCTGTCCGGTGCCACGTCCTTTTCCTGGGAATAACCCGGCATGACCTCACCCTTGATGATGCCCGCCGTGTATTGGCCGCGCACCACGTCCCGGGCGACCCGCATCGCGTCCATCGGCTTGATCGCCTGGATGACCTTCGCCTTCTCGGCCCGGACCGCGTCCGCGTCGAAGCTGTTGGGCGGCTCCATCGCGACCATCGCCAGCAGCTGGAACATGTGGTTCGGCACCATGTCCCGCAGCGCGCCCGTGGGCTCATAAAACCGGGCCCGGCCCTCGACGCCCACCGTCTCGGCCGCGGTGATCTGCACATGGTCGATGTAGAACCGGTTCCATAGCGGCTCGAAGATCCCGTTGCTGAAGCGCAACGCCATGATGTTCTGCACCGTCTCCTTACCCAGGAAATGGTCGATGCGGTACACTTGATGCTCGCCGACATGGCTTAGGATCAACTCGTTCAACGCCTTAGCGCTGGCCAGGTCATGGCCGAACGGCTTTTCCACCACCACACGACGGAACGCACCCTCGCCTTCGGTCAGCATGCCCGCCTCGGCCAGTTTCTCCACCACGGGCCCGAAGAACCGCGCGGCGACGGCCAAATAGAAGATGCAGTTGCCCTGCAGTTTTCCAGCCAGCTCGTTGAACGCGTCGAGATTGCCGAAATCCGCCACATGATAATTCAGGCGGTCGCGCAGCCAGCCCCAGGCGTTATGGTCCAGCGTCTCTGGCGCGAACTCCCCGCCGCGGTCCTTGACGAAGCCTTCCATGGTGGTGGTCAAATTGGCGCGAAAGCTCTCGTCATCACCGGGCTGGGCGTCCACGCCGACGACCTTAAATCCCTCCTGGAGCAGTCCGGCCAGGTGCAGATTGTAGATGGAGGGCATCAGCAGGCGTTTGGTAAGGTCGCCGGCGGCACCAAAGATCACCAGCGTCGAAGGCGGCGCCGGCAGCGCCTTGCCCAGCACGGCCGACAACGTATCCGGCCCGTCCATGCGGGTGGTGACGTCGAGACCATTGGTCGAGCCGTCCGGGCCGGGCATGATTTAGCTCCCCTTCGGTGCGGAGACTTCGACGTGGCCGCCGAACCCCGCACGCATGGCCGAGAGCAGCTTGTTCGGGAACGCGCCCTGCCGCCGGCTTTCGAACCGGGCATAGAGACTGGTGGACAGCACCGGCGCGGGCACGCCCTCCTCGATTGCGGCCTCGATCGTCCACCGGCCCTCGCCTGAATCGGCTACCTCACCCTGGTAGTCGGACAGCGTGTCGTTCTTCGCCAGCGCGATGGCGGTCAGGTCCAACAGCCAGGAGCTGACCACGCTGCCGCGGCGCCATACCTCGCTAATGTCGGTGAGGTTGAGGTCGAACCGCTGCGCCTCCGGCAGTTCATCGCTGTTCTTGTGCTTCAGGATGTCGAACCCCTCCGCATAGGCCTGCATCAGCCCGTATTCGATGCCGTTATGGATCATCTTCACGAAATGCCCGGCGCCAGCGGGGCCCGCATGAATATACCCCTGCTCGGCGCGCGGATCCCGTCCGTCGCGGTGCGGGGTCCGCTCGATGGTGCCGATCCCCGGCGCCAGCGTGGCGAAGATCGGGTCCAGGTGCGTCACCGCCGCCTTGTCGCCGCCGATCATCATGCAATAGCCGCGATCGATGCCCCAAATGCCGCCCGAGGTGCCGACGTCGATATAGATCATTCCCTTTTCGCGCAGCGTGGCGGCGCGGCGGATGTCATCTTTGTAATTGCTGTTGCCACCATCGATGATGATGTCGCCGGGCTGCATGAGACCGGCCAACTCCATCACCGTCTCCTCGGTAATTTTGCCAGATGGCAGCATTACCCAGATGGCGCGAGGCGGGGTAAGTTGCTTGACCATATCCGCCAAGCCCGTGCTGGCGGACGCACCCTTACCTTCCAGACCGTGCACCGCGTCCGGATTGCGGTCATAGACGACGGTCTTGTGCCCGGCGCGCATGAGGCGCTGGCTGATGTTGCCGCCCATCCGGCCTAGGCCGATAATTCCTAGTTCCATGCTTGCTCCGGTTGGTACTCGTCATTTCCCTCACCCCAACCCTCTCTCCGGAGGGAGAGGGGGCTAGGACAGCCCTTTTTGAATCGCCTGCGCCAACCGGGCGAGGCCGGCCTGACGGTCGGGACCGAGGTGGACCCGTAAGGCGCGGCGTTTGCGTTCGGTGAGAACCTCAAAATCACCGCGGGCCTGAGCGGCTTTCACGGTGCCGAAGGTGTAGCCGCCGCCGGGGACGTCCAGATCATGGGCGTCATCACCGGTGATTTGCAGGAACACGCCGGTGTTCGGGCCGCCCTTGTACGCTTGGCCGGTGGAGTGCAGGAACCGGGGGCCGAAGCCGACGCAGGTCGCGGTGTGCTTCTTGTCGCGGATACCGTTGCGTATGTGGCGCAGGGTTTCAATGTGGGCCGGCGTGCGGTCGATATAGGCCAAAAGTGCCACGTAATCGCCCGTGCCGGCGCGGGCCATGTGCGCCTTGATGACCGCGTCCAGGCCGGATTTCGGGAGGGCGGCCTGATTGGTGGGATCGGTGAACAATTTCAGTCCGTCCTCGGACACGAACGGCGTTTCGTCCGGCAGCTTACCGTCCTTCGCCACCGCGTCGGTCAGCTTCTTGGTTTCTATCTTGCTGGCCTCGACGTCCGGCTGGTTGAAGGCGTTGATGCCAATGACCGCGCCGGCCACCGCGGTCGCGAACTCCCAGAGGAAGAATTGCTGCGCGATTTGTACTTTGTTCGTGAGCGTAAAGCGGATCACCGGCTGACCCGCTGCCTCGAGCGCCGCGACCTTGCCGTCATGCTGCGTTTCGCCGGCGAGCTGCAGATAGGCGAATACTCGGTCGGTGCCATAGACCCCGGGCGCACCCAGCGGCTCGTCATCCACGGGCACGATGCCGTGACCGAGCTTGCCCGTGCTTTCGGCGATCAATTGTTCCAGCCACGCCCCCATGTCCGCGATACCCGGCGAGGCGATCACGGTCACCTTATCCCGGCCCATCTTGGCCGCGGTGCCGAGGATCGCACCCAGCTGCACGCCGGGGTTCTCCGCCGGCGGCGTACCGCTGGCGCAGGCGGCGGTCATGAGCGAAGCGCTGTGGAGAAACGTCTTGAGGTCCAGCCCCATCGCCGCCGCCGGCACGATGCCGAAATTGGATAGCACCGAGTAGCGTCCGCCGATCGTCGGGTCACCGAGGAACACATGGCGGAATTTGTCCTGCGCCGCGATGCCCGCAACCTTGGAGCCCGGGTCCGTCACCGCCACGAAATGCTGACCCGGCTCCTGCACCGCATGGCCCATGCGATCCCAAAAGAATGCCTTGAAGATGTTAGGCTCGAGCGTACCACCCGATTTCGAGCTGACGATGCAGAGCGTCTTCTTCAGATCGACCGAGGACGCGAGGGCGGCGATCTGCGCCGGATCGGTGCTGTCGAGGATTTGTAGCGCGGGGTAGCCCGGCTGGTGCCCGAATGTCTCTGCCAGCACCTCCGGCCCCAAGCTCGAACCGCCCATGCCGAGCAACAGCACATGGTCGAAGCCGGCGCTCCTGATCTCGTCCTGGAACGCCTGCAGCGCCGGCAGATCTCTCTCGCGGTCCTGCACCACCCGCAGCCAGCCGAGCCATTTGGCTTCGTCATCACCGGTCCATAATTTGGCGTCATGGGCCCAGAGATCCCGCACGAGGCCGCGCTTCCGCCATTCCTCCATGGTAATCTTCACCGCCGCATCCAGCTCCGGCGGGAGTTTGGCCGTCATGCCAGATAGCTCGGTGCCCAGCATCGCCGCCCGCTTCTTGGCCACGGAGCCCAGCAGCCCGTCCGCCGCTGCGGCAAACATCTCGACGCCGTCTTGCACCAGCTTCGCCGTCACGCCCGCGAGGTCGAGCCCGTGGGTCTCTGCGTCCGCCAGCATTTTGCGCGCCGCGTCCACGCCCTCGGTGAGGCTCTCACGGCATTTACCGTGATCGCGGAACGCGTCCATGGTCGCGGGGGGAATGGTGTTGACGGTGTCGCGGCCGATCAGTTCCTCCACATACAAAACGTCGCTATACGCCTTGTCCTTCACCCCCGTGCTGGCCCACAGCAGGCGTTGCGGCTGCGCGCCGGCGGCGGCCAGTTTTTTCCAGCGATCCGACCCGATCAGCGCCAGATAATGCTGATAGGCTATCCTGGCGTTGGCGATGGCGATCTTGCCCCGGAGCGGCAGCAGCGCCGGGTCCTTCCGCTCATCGATCTTCTTGTCCATCACCGCATCGATCCGGCTCACGAAGAAGCTGGCGACGCTGGCGATCCCGGCGACCGGCAAGCCCTTCGCCATCCGCTGCTCGAGCCCGGCGATGAAGGCCTCCGCCACGGCCTTGTAGGCGTCGATCGAAAACAGCAGCGTCACGTTGATATTGAGCCCGTCGCCGATCAGAATCCGCACCGCCGGGGTACCCGCGTCCGTGCCAGGCACCTTCACCATCAAATTGGGCCGGGCCACGGCCTTCCATAGCCGCCGCGCCTCCGCCACAGTGTCATCGGTGCGAAGCGCCAAATAGGGCGACACTTCGAGGCTAACATAGCCATCGACCTTATGCGTCGCCTCATAGACCGGGTGCATCAGGTCGCAGGCGTGCTGAATGTCCTTTTCGGCCAGCGCCTCATAGATATCCAGCGCGTCATGATCGCCCGTTGCGGCTAGTGCCTTGAAGCCCTCGTCGTAATCCGTGCCCTCGCCCATCGCCTTCTGAAAGATCGATGGGTTAGAGGTAATCCCCTTGAGCCCGTCCTCATCCACCAGCTTTTGCAAACTGCCGTTCGCGGTGAAGCTGCGCTGGATGAAGTCGAGCCAGGGGCTCTGACCGAATTGTTCGAGACGCTTCAATGAATTCAATGCGTCATCCCCCTTTTGGCCTGCTGCCGTGCCGCCTCCAGCACCGCTTCGGGCGTAAAGCCGAATTTCTTCAACAGTTCCGCCGCCGGTGCGCTGGCTCCGAAGCTTTGCATGCCGATCACGGCACCGCGGCGTCCGACATAGCGGTCCCAGCCGAGCGTCGCCGCCTGTTCGACCCCGACCCGGCCGATAATATGGTCGGGCAACACCTCGTTTTGGTAGGCCTCGTCCTGTTGCTCGAACAGCTCCCAGCTCGGCATCGACACCACGCGCGCCTGGATGCCCTCCGCCTTCAGCGCCTCATACGCACTGATACACAGGCTGACCTCGCTGCCGGTGCCCATCAGGATCACCGCCGGCTCCGCGCTATCGGCCACGATATACGCGCCCCGCGCGACGCCCTTGGCCGAGGCGTATTTGTCCCGGTCGATGGTCGGCAGCGCCTGCCGGCTGAGCGCCAAGGCCACGGGGTGGTGCCGCGAGTGCATCGCCACACGCCACGCCTCCGCCACCTCGTTCGCATCGGCCGGGCGCAGCAAAATCATGCCCGGAATGCTGCGCAGCATGAGCAATTGCTCGATCGGCTGATGCGTCGGCCCATCTTCGCCGACGCCGATGCTATCGTGGGTAAAGATATAGATGACAGGCAGCTCCATGATCGCCGCGAGGCGGATAGGAGGCTTCATATAATCGGCAAAGATTAAGAAACCGCTACCATACGAACGCAAACCGGCCAAAGCCATACCGTTGCAGATCGACCCCATCGCGTGCTCGCGGATGCCGAAATGCAGGTTCCGCCCGCCGTAATTATCGGCCTCGAAGCTGCCCGCACCCTCGAACGTCATGTTTGACTTGGTGCTGGGTGCCAAATCCGCCGCGCCGCCAATCAGCCACGGCACATGCTTGCCGATGGCGTTCAGCACTTTCTGCGAGCTGTCGCGGCTGGCCAGGCCCTTCGCGTCCGCCGGGAATACCGGGATGTCCGCGTCCCAGCCGTCCGGCAGTTGATGGTGGTCCATCTGGTCCAGCTCAGCCGCCAACGCCGGGTATTCGGCCCGGTAGCGCTTCAGCATCTCCATCCAGCCGGCGCGAAGCTTGGCGCCGCGGGCACCCATCTTCTCGGAAAACCGCTCCCGCACGCCGTCCGGCACCAGGAAGCTCGCATCCTCTGGCCAGCCATAAAACCGCTTGGCCGCCTTGATCTCGTCCTCGCCCAGCGGCTCGCCATGCGCTTCCCGCGTGCCCTGCTTGTGTGGCGCGCCATAGCCGATGATGCTGGTGACGATGATGAAGGTCGGGCGGTCGGTGACGCTCTCGGCCTCCCGCAACGCCGCGCTCATGGCCACCGTGTCGTTTGCATCCGCCATGCGCACGATGTGCCAGCCATAAGCCGCGAACCGTGCCGCCACATCCTCATCGAACGCCAGGCTGGTCGGTCCCTCGATCGTGATGTGGTTGCTGTCGTAGATACACACGAGGTTGCTCAGCCGCAAATGCGCCGCGTTGCTCGCCGCCTCGGACGACACGCCCTCCATCATGTCGCCGTCGCCGCAGAGGGCATAAACCCTATAATCATAAAGGTCATAGCCCGGCTTGTTATACCGGTTTGCGAACCAGCGCTGCGCCATCGCCATGCCGACGGAGTTCGCAACCCCCTGGCCCAGCGGCCCGGTCGTCGTCTCCACGCCCGAGGTGTAGCTATACTCCGGATGACCCGGCGTCACGCTGCTCAACTGGCGGAATTGCTTGATATCGTCGAGTGAGATCGCCTCCGCATTGGTCGGCCCGTCTTGGCCCAGCCGCCGGACCCCCGCCAAATGGATCAACGAATAGAGCAGCATGGACGCATGCCCGACGCTCAGCACGAAGCGGTCCCGGTTGGGCCAGGACGGGTCCGCCGGATCGTAGCGGAGAAAGTCTTGCCATAGCGTATAAGCAACCGGCGCCATGGCCATCGGCGTGCCCGGGTGGCCGGACTTCGCCTTCTGCACCGCGTCCATCGACAACGTGCGGATCGTATCGATCGCCGTCTTGTCGATCGCGGGCAGGCTAGTCGCCGAAAAGTCGCCGTCTGCTGCCATGGGATGTCCTTATCTGAGCCAGGTTGACGCATAGAATGTTATGCAACCCGGCAAAAGGGAAGCCAGACCTTTCGCTGCACTGCACTATGGCGCAAAACGCGCCCGTGGCCAGCGTCTTCCTGTGGCGTTTATGTGACCGACGAGGAATGCCGATGCTCGCCGAACAACCCCGCGCCTCGATGACCGGTGGTCCCGTCGGCCCCCTGCTTTTCCGCCTCACGCTGCCGATGGTGGGGGGCGTCATGGCCACGATCGGGTATTCGGTGGCGGAAACCTGGTTTGTCGCGCATTTGGGGCCGGACGTGCTCGCCGCCGCCAGTTTCACATTTCCGGTGACGATGGTCATCATCAGCTTGGCGATCGGCCTGTCCGCCGGGACGTCGGCCGTGGTGGCGCGGGCGCTGGGCGGTGCCGAGGACGCGGGCGCGCTGGTGGTGGACGCCATGCTGCTCACGCTTGGCTTGGGCTTCGCCGCCGCGTTGGGCGGGGAACTGGCGCTGGCGCCGCTGTTCCGGCTGATGGGGGCACCCGGCGCGATCGTGCCCCTGATCCTGAGCTACATGCGGCTCTGGTTGCCGGCGGCCGTGCTGTTGATGACGGCCACCGTCGGCCTGTCGGCCGGGCGGGCAGCCGGGGATGCGCGGTTCCAAGGTCTGGCGATGATCGGCGCGGCGCTGCTGAACGCCGCGGTGGCGGCCCCGCTCATTCTGGGAGTGGGCGGCTGGCCCGGTCTTGGGCTGCCCGGCGCGCCCATTGCCAACACCGTGGCGTGGGGGGCCATGCTGGGGGCGACGCTTTGGCGGCTGCGGGGATTGGGCCTGCTATCGTCCGGATGGCCGACGATGGCGCGGTTCCTGGCCTCGGCCCGGCGCGTGCTGCAGGTCGGCCTGCCGGCGGCGGGGACCAACACGATCATCCCGGTTTCGGCCGCGATCGTGACCGCCATCCTGGCCACCTATGGCGCGCGGGCGGTGGCCGGGTTCGGCGTCGTGGGCCGGGTGGAGGGGCTGTCGATGGTGATCGCCTATGCGCTGTCGGCCATCATGAACCCGTTCGTCGGCCAAAATGCCGCTGCCGGGCGGCTCGACCGGGTGCGGGAGGCGCTGCGCGTGAGCTTCATCTTCTGCATGGGCCTCGGCGCCGTGTTGACCGCGGCGCTGTACGGGGCTGGGGGCTGGATCGCGGCGCGGTTCACCCAGGACGCGGAGGTGGCGGCGGCGGTCGTGGCCTACCTACATCTGGTGCCGCTCAGCTATGGCGCGGCGGGGATCATCGCGGTGGTGAATGCGTCGTTCAATGGGCTGAACCGTCCAGGGGCGGCGGTGGTGGTTTCGGTCGCGCGGACGATGGTGGTGAACGTGCCAGTGGCGTGGCTGGGCGGCCGGCTGTTTGGCGTGAGCGGCGTGTTCCTGGGCGTGGGCGTGGCCAATCTGGCGGTAGGCCTGGCGGCGGCGCTTTGGATATGGCGCGCCACCAGGCCCCCCACCCCTAGCTGAGCGTCGGGTCCTTTTGCGGCACGGCGGACAAGGCGCGCGGAATAGTCTGGTCGTCCTCTTTATACAGCGTCCGCCCGGCAAGCCCGGCGATGGCGGCACCAGCCATCGGTGCCAGCCAGAATAGCCAGAGCTGTCCGATATAGGCGCCGCCCGCGAACAGTGCCGGGCCCGTGCTGCGCGCCGGGTTGACCGACGTATTGGTCACCGGAATGGACACGAGGTGGATCAGCGTGAGCGCCAACCCGATCGCGATCGGCGCGAAACCGGCCGGTGCCCGGGCAGAGGTCGAGCCCAGAATTACCATAAGGAACAAGAACGTCATCACGACTTCCATCAGCAAGCAGCTCATCATGCTGTATTTTCCGGGACTGAGCGCGTCATAGCCGTTGGACGCGAACCCGCCGGTCTCGAAGCCGGGCTTACCGGTGGCGATGATATACAGCACCGCGGCCGCCACCACGGCGGCGATGACCTGGGTCACGACGTAGGGGATCACGCCGCGTCCATTGAACCGGCCGGCGACCCACAGGCCGACGGTGACGGCTGGGTTGAAATGGCCGCCCGAGATATGGCCGACCGAGTAGGCCATGCAGAGCACGGTGAGGCCGAACGCCAGCGCAACGCCGGCAAACGCGATGCCGAGCCCGCCCGGGAACGCCGCCGCCAGCACCGCGCTGCCGCACCCACCGAGCGTCAGTGTGAACGTGCCTAAAAACTCGGCCCCGAGCCGCTTACTGAGCAACATGTACGTTCTCCCCTGGTCTTATCCGGAACGTTATGCCGTCGATCGAACAATGGCCAAGTGAAATTTCAGGGTGCGGCGACCCGGCGCAGCACGGTGGCCAGGTAAAACGGCCGGCGATGCTCGGACGTCACCTCGAAGCCTGGTGACCAGGCGAAGGCCCGATGGATCCGGCGGGACAGGCGGCTGTCGCGGTCGGCGCCGCTGAAAAAATGGTTGGCCAACAGGCAGACCCCCCCGTGAATCAGCAATCGCTGCACCCGTAGCGCCAGCCGCTTCAGCAATGCATCGTCCATCGGCGATAGATAATAGAGTGTGTCCGCAAGGACCACGAGGTCGAACCGGCCGTCGAGCGTGGGCGACAGATCGGTGACGTCGCCCTGCTCGAACGTTACCGCTGGCAGGTCCACCGCTCCGCGCCGGGCAAATTCGACCGCCCCTTGCGCCACATCGACCCCCAGAACGGTATCCGCCCGCGCGCCCAACATGCGCGACATCTGGCCGACGCCGCAGCCGAGGTCCAACGCCGCGGCGAAACGCCGGTCGGGCAAAAGGGCCAGCAGCGTCTCGTATTTGCGACGCTGGTATTTATAGGCCGGGTCGGCGGACGCCCAGGGGTCCCCGTTGGCATACGCGGCCTCGAACGCGGCGCGGTCACCCAGGGTGGTGCGGTCCTGGGCGATGGCGGCGTCGGTGCGGGCGCTGCGGCGGAACAGGCCGATGTCGCGCAGGGACATGAACCGGATAGCGTCGAGTGTATCGAAAATGGCCATCGCTGGCCTCACGGTCCTGTTATTATTCGGTCCATAACAGGTCACATCGCGGACGCAAGCCCAACCGTCTTATAGTAACGGCATGAATGCGTGACCGTTTTCCGATCCCGTCATTGCGAGCGGCTTGGCGAAGCAATCCAGGGGCCGCAAGCGCTCTCGTGGCCCCTGGATTGCTCCACCGCCAAGCGGCGTCTCGCTATGACGAGTGACGTAGTATGGCGGTTGCTATTATGCCGTGAGCCGGGCCATGGCGTCCCGCAGCGCGCCCTCGGTGACGGGCTTGTGCAGCAGTTGCAAACCGCTCGCCTTCGCCTCGATCAGCCGCTCCGGCGCGGTATCGCCGGTGATCAGCAGGGCGGGCAGGTCGTCGTTGTATTCTTCCTGCAGCCGCCGGATCACCGCGATGCCGTCCTCCCCACCGCGCAGGCGGTAGTCGCAGATCAGCAGCGCGGGCCGCTGCCGGCACTCGGCCAACGTGCTGCGCATTTCCGCCTCCGATCCGGCGGCCATCACGTCATAGCCCCAACTGCCGAGCAGCGTACGCATGGCCAGTTGGATCGCGGCCTCGTCATCGATTACCAGGATCAGCTGCGAGTCATTTCGCGTCATCCGCCACGGGAGCCGCGGCACCGGCAGCGCGGCCACCCGCGCCGTGCTGGGGAGCGTCACGCTGAAACACGAGAAGCGCCCGGTCACCGAGCGGAGGTCGAGCGGCACCCCCATGATGGTGACCAGCCGCCGCACGATCGCAAGGCCAAGCCCCAGCCCCTTGCTGCGGTCCCGCTCCGGGTTGCCGTGCTGGAAGAACTCTTCGAAAATCCGCTCGCGCAATTCATCGGGGATGCCGGGCCCGGTGTCCCACACCTCGATCCGCACGGCGGCCCCCACCCGGCGGCAGCCGACCAGAACGCGGCCCCGCCCGGTATGCCGCACAGCGTTCGAGATGAGGTTCCGCAGCACCCGCTCCAGCAGCACCGGGTCCGCCTCGACACCCAGGCTGGTTTTCTGCAGCCGCAGCCCGAGGCCCTTCCCGGTCGCCTCCGGCGCGTATTCCCGCACCAGCCGCTCCAGTAGAGCCTGGACACGGAACCCCTGCGGATGGTTGGCGACGATGTCGGCGTCTAGCTCCGAGATGTTCAACAACGCCCCGAACAGCTCATCGAGGGCTGCGACCGAGCCCTCGATGTGGCCCACGATGGCGCGCGCCTTGTCGCCCATCTCCGCCCGTTGCAGGGCGGCGGTGAACAGGCTGAGGGCATGGACCGGCTGACGGAGGTCATGGCTGGCGGCGGCGAGGAAGCGTGATTTGGCGACGTTGGCTGCCTCCGCCCGCGCCTTCTCCTGCTCCAGCCGCTCGGCTAGGTCGGTTTTCTCAAAACCCGCTAGCAGGATCGTGCGCAATTCCTGGCCATAGCGCAGACCCAGCGCGCCCATGGACACCACATAGAGCGTGGCAAGAATGGCCGCCGCGGCCGCGATCGGGCGCCCGTCGGCCACCGACAGGATCAGGAATGGGACCGTTGTTGGCAAGAACATGGCCCAGAACGCCGGCGGATAGCTGCCAAAGGCCGGAATGGCCCCCGCGGCGTTACCGTAACAAACCAGCATGAGAATGAGCTGAAGCTCGTAATGCTCGGAGCCCACCAGGGCCACCGACGCCCAGCCCCAACTCAGCCCTTCGGCCAAGCAGAGGAGGGTGAACCAAGCGCCCCACTCTCCCCGCCGGATGCTGGGGGTTTGGCGCAGATAGCCAGCCTGCAACACAAGATGGCAGGCGGCGAACAAGGCAACCAGCACCGCCCACACGGCCGCCCGGGCCACGCCCGTGTCGCCCAGCCAAACCACGAGCCCGGCCGTCGTGACCGCGACGAAGGCCGAGAACGAGACGGCGGGGGCCACGGCGCGGAACAGCATGGCGACCTGCGCCTCCGAAAGCCGTGACCGCTTGATCTCCTTCACCGCGCCCCCTTTTCGGCTGTCATGCTGGGCTTCAGCACCGTCAAACGCGTTTTCAGTGTTCTCCCAAAACGAGGATCGGCCATATGATCCATGAGGATACTATTGGTAAAATCGTCGCCGTATAGTCGTCGAACGTCTCGATCTGGGCTGACTGACGGCTTAATCGGTTTACGACTAAAGTCTCAAGCGAGGTTTGTATCGTCACTGCGACGCGGGTTTGGGGTGTGGCCGTTCGAGCGAAATATTCGAGCGCTATATTTGTGCGCAATATTCGCGCCAAGCGGCTCGCAATGACGGTTTATTGTGGGCGCCGTATATCGAACCGCGACCCCGGCAGCATCTCGGCATACGCGGTCGGGCCGCCGGCACGCTGCACGATGTGCGCGCCGAAGGTATCGAACAGGCCGTCCTTCAGCAGCGCGCGGTCGATATGTATGCCGACCACCTCGCCGATCACGAGCCAGGCCGGGGTGGGGATGCCGGTGTGGCTCTTGAGGTTGATGATGTCACACACCTTGCACTCGAAATGCACCGGGCTCTCGGCGACGCGGGGCGGGCGGACCAGGCGGGAGGGTGCCTTGGTCAAATGCGCCAATTCGAACTCGTCCGTGCCATAGGGCGCCATAGCCGAGGTCTGGCTCATCTGTTCGGCAAGTGGCCGGGTCACGAGGTTCCAGACGAACTCGCCCGTCTCCCGAATATTGCGCAGGCTGTCCTTGGCGGTGGTGCTGGAGAAGCCGAGCAGCGGCGGGATGTAGTTGAAAGCGTTGAAGAAACTGTAGGGAGCGAGGTTGACCGACCCGTCCTTGCCCATGGTGGACACCCAGCCGATGGGGCGCGGAGCGATGATGGCGTTGAACGGGTCATGCGCCAGGCCGTGACCGTGGGCGGGCTCATAGAAATGCACGTCGGACATCGATGTCTCCTTCCGGGCGGACACGAAGCCGCCAGGTGGGGAAAGTCAATGTCAGGCCGGTGATTCCGGCGGCGCTATCAAGCGCAACCCGTCATTGCGAGCCGCTTGGTGAAGCAATCCAAGGGCCGCCAGCGCTCCTGTTGCTCCCGGATTGCTTCGCCAAGCGGCTCGCAATGACGATGCTGGCAGGGGCACTCGACTCGGTCGCACGGACAATTTAGCTTGCATGATCTTTTCCGCCACAGTATCGTTTTGATCCCGTTTCGGAGATACGGTCATGCGTCTATGGGCCCTTCTTTGCCTGCTCGCTCTTCCGGCGCAGGCGCAGCTTTATGCGGCCGACCAGGGCCCGGCGTGGAATGCGGCCGAGCGGCAAGCCTTCTATACTCAGGACCAAGGCTCCCGGCTCATGCCGCTCGCCTGGCTCATGGCGCTGCGCGGGGCGGACGGGCGGCCGTTTTTGCAAGATGGATTGAACCGGTTCGGCTACCTCGGGGAGACCGGCAGGGTCGGTTTGCCGATCGGCTTCACCACCGGCGAGTGGGACGGCGTGCGCTACGCCGGCATGACCTGTAGCGCATGCCACACCCGGCAGATCGACATTGGCCCCGTGACATATCGCATCGATGGCGGCCCGGCGTTCGCGGATTTCGGTGCGTTCCTCACTGCGCTCGATACCGCAACGCAGCGTGTGCTGACCGATGGTGCCGCGTTTGCCGGGTTCGCCGGGGCCGTGGGCGGGGATAGCGTGGCCCTTCGCGCGTCACTCGCCGCCTGGGCCGGGCCGTTCCACACGCTGATGCAGGGTGCGTTGCCCCGCGGCCAACCCTGGGGTCCCGGAAGGCTGGACGCGGTCGGTATGATCCTCAACCGGCTGACTGCACTCGATATCGGCACCGGGGCGGACCGGGTGATCGCGGCCAATATCCACGAGGCGGGGGCACCTACACGCTATCCCTTCCTATGGAACGCCGCCCGGCAGGACCGCACGCAATGGCCGGGCTTTGCCGGGAATGGCAGCGACACGCTGGCGCTGGGCCGCAACGTGGGTGAGGTTTATGGCGTGTTCGGCGTGTTCCAGCCTAAGCCCTGGTTCTTCGCCACCGGCATCAACTACAAGGGCGAGAATTCGGTCAATTTCCAGGGCTTGAACGCGCTCGAACAGCGGATCAAGCTGATCGGTCCGCCTCGCTTCCCCGGCCCGATCGACGCCGGGCTGGCTGCGCAAGGCGAGGAGGTCTGGAGCCGCGCCACCGCGTCCGGCGGCTGCGTCGAGTGCCACGGTATCCGTCCTGGTGAACAGCGTGCGGGTGGCGGCCCCACCTGGGCGACGCCGGTGCGCGCCGTGGGCACGGACCGGCGGGAATGGGCGAACATGGCGTGGCAGACGACGGATGCCGGCGTGATGAATGGTGCCTCTATCCCGTTCGTCGCCAATGACCGGCTGCAACCTGCAGGACCGGCCGTGGCTGTGCTGCAAACCGCGGTATTGGGCGCCATCATCGAGCATATCGATCCGCTCGCCACCGGGCGGTCCAGTTCGGCGCCGTTCGGCCTGGAGGAAGCGCTAGCCCGCGCCTATCGCGGCCCAGACGAGCCGAAGCCGGAGCTGTTTTCCTACGAGGCTCGTGTGCTGCAGGGCATCTGGGCCGCCGCACCCTATCTGCATAACGGCTCGGTCCCGACGCTGGCGGATTTGCTAGAACCGCCGGCCCGCCGCCCCGCCCGCTTCCAGATCGGCCCGGCGTATGATTTGGACCGGGTGGGCCTGTCCACCGCCCAAGCGCCGGGTCCCACGCTGGTGACGACGGGGTGCGAGGATCTGAATTCCGGCAACAGCCGCTGCGGCCACCCCTACGGCACGGCGTTACCCGCGTCCGAGAAACGGGCGCTGCTGGAATTTCTCAAGCGATTGTAGCGTTGGCTTCACCCTCTCCCGCTGGCGGGAGAGGGCCGGGGTGAGGGTGGGGACACCGAACCGGCCATTGTGCCTGTCCTTACCCTCCCACCCCTCTCCCGCCAGCGTTATACCAGCGGCCGAATCGATCGACCTGTCCTACCTGTTGTTTTAGCCGGAACGGTTCGGGTGAGCAATCGCGTTGTCTCAAAATGCGGGACCTGTCTTGACGTGCCAACGACCGACTCGACGCCGGGCACTGGGCTTGCCATCTACCCCGTATGTCATCCTCCCTCGCGCAGAAAATCGCCGCCGCTCCGCCCGTGACGTTCGTGCCGAAGAAGCAGGCACCGAAGACCGGCGGGAAGGCGCTACGTGTCGTCTCGCCCTATGAGCCGTCGGGCGATCAGCCGACCGCCCTGCGTGATCTACTAGCCGGCATCGCGCAAGACGAACGGGATCAGGTGCTGCTGGGCGTGACCGGGTCCGGCAAGACGTTCACGATGGCGAAAGTGATCGAGGCGATCAATCGCCCGACCCTCGTGCTCGCCCCCAACAAGACATTGGCGGCGCAGCTCTATGGTGAGATGAAAAATTTCTTCCCGGACAATGCCGTCGAATATTTTGTGAGTTATTACGATTATTACCAGCCCGAGGCCTATGTCCCGCGCACCGACACGTATATCGAGAAAGATAGCCAGATCAACGAGGCGATCGACCGGATGCGGCATAGCGCGACCCGCGCCTTGCTGGAGCGGAATGACGTTATCATCGTGGCGTCCGTGTCCTGCATCTACGGTATCGGCTCGGTCGAGACCTATGGACGGATGGTCGTCAAGCTGGAAATGGGCGGCAAGATCGATCGGGACACGCTGGCCCGGGCCCTAGTGGAGCTGCAATACCGCCGCAACGACGTGTCGTTCAGCCGCGGCAATTTCCGGCTGCGCGGGGAGACGGTGGATGTATGGCCGAGCCACCTCGATGACCGCGCCTGGCGGATCAGCCTGTTCGGCGACGAGATCGAGACGATCACCGAGTTCGACCCGCTGACCGGCAAGAAGACCGCCGATCTGAAGGGCGTGAAGATCTACGCCAACAGCCACTACGTCACGCCCCGGCCAACGCTCAACCAGGCGCTTAGCCGGATCAAGGACGAGCTCAAGGAACGCCTCGACTGGATGGTGGCCGAGGGCAAGCTGCTGGAGG
>JAYVOF010000201.1:0-9451 GCA_043758105.1 Rhodospirillales bacterium
GCATCCGTCGAGACGCCGCAGGATCCTTACTCCGTGCCGCCGCAGCCCGCAGCCCGGCCGCGTCCATATCTTGCCTTGTGATCGATACCGTCATCGCGCGCTCTCCTTGTCAGGACAGCGAATGAGACCCCGCCGAGCCGACGCAAGAGGCTTCGAGTCAAAGCTTCGGGCGATTGGTATTATACCAGCGGCCGTAACCATTGACTCGTCATTGCGAGACACCGCTTGGTGGCGAAGCAATCCAGGGCCGACAAGCGCTCGTGTTGCCCCTGGATTGCTTCGCCAAGCGGCTCGCAATGACGCCGTTTGCCGACCGGTCGAACTTAAATGCCGTTGGTGTTAGCGGCCGACCGCCGCACCGGCCGGGCGGCGATCGTCGTTGGCGCCATACAGCATGCCAGGACGCATCCGGCCCGAGAGCGCGCTGTCGTTGGCTGCTTGACCCAGCGTGTCGGTTCTGGACTGCCCCACCGCGACCAGTTCCGCGGCGCCCCAGGGGACTTGCTCGGTGATCGTGTAGCCCATGGCGCGCAGGAGGGTTTGGGTGTCCGGAGAGAGGGCGAAGCGTTCGGCATAGAGGACGTCCGGTAGCCATTGGTGGTGAATGCGCGGGGCGTCCACCGCCTCCTGCGGGGCCATGCCGTGGTCCAGGACGTTGAGGATGCTTTGCAACACGATCGTGATGATGCGGCTGCCGCCCGGGGAGCCGGTGACGAGGAGGGTCTTGCCGTCGCGCGTCACGACCGTGGGGGCCATGCTGCTGAGGGGGCGCTTGCCGGGAGCGATGGCGTTGGCCTGGCCCTGGACGAGGCCGTAGAGGTTGGGCATTCCGGTTTTGATGGTGAAATCGTCCATCTCGTTATTCAGTAGGAACCCGGTGTCGCCGGCGATGCTGATCGCGCCGAACGCGCCGTTGAGGGTGTAGGTCGTGCTGACGGCGTTGCCGGCGGCGTCCACGATGCTGAAATGCGTGGTCTCGGTCTTTTCGTGCGGGGCAGTGCCGGGGCGGAGGTCGCGGGAGGGCGTCGCGCGATCGGTGATTTGGGCGCGGATGGCCGCGGCATACTCGTTCGAGAGCAAGCGTTCGACCGGGTTTTGGATGAACGCCGGGTCGCCGAGATAGGTGTTGCGGTCGAGATAGGCGTGGCGCATCGCCTCGGTCATCAGGTGCACGGATTGGGCGGAGTGGAAGCCGATGGCGGGTAGGTCGTAGCCCTCCAGCACCTGGAGGATTTCGCACAGCGTGGTGCCGCCGGAGGAGGGCGGGGGTGCGGAGATGATAACGGCCCCCCGATAGCCACAGCGCAGCGGCGCGGTATCGACGGCGCGATAGGCGGCGAAGTCGGCGGCGGTCAGGATGCCACCCTCGGCGCGGGAGGTGGCCTCCACGGCTTCGGGGATTGGGCCGTGATAGAACGCGTCCGGCCCCTGGTCCGCGATGGATTGTAGGGTGTGGGCGAGGTCCGGCTGGATCAGGCGGTCGCCGGGCTGGAGAGTGGTGCCGTCCGGGCGGAGGAACACGCGAGCGACGTTGGGGGCGCGGCGGAACCGGTCCGCCTCGGTGTCGAGGATATCGGTATCGGCGCGGGTGAGCACGAAACCCCCGGTGGCCAGCCGGATCGCGGCGGCCATGAGCGTGGGCCGGTCCATCGTGCCATAGCGCTCGCGGGCCAGTTCGAGCCCGGCCACCGTGCCCGGCACGCCGGCGGCGCGGGCACCGTAGATGGAGCTGCCAGGGACGGGGGTGCCGGACCGGTCCAGATACATGTCCGCCGTGGCGGCCGCGGGCGCCGTCTCGCGGAAATTCAGGAAGCGGTCGCGGCCGTCCGCCAGGTGCAGCACCATGAAGCCGCCGCCGCCGATATTGCCGCAGCACGGGTTCACCACCGCCATGGCGTAGCCGACGGCGACCGCCGCATCGACCGCGTTGCCGCCCTGCGCCAGGATAGCGACCCCGGCGTCGGACGCCAGGCGCTGCGCGGTCACGACCATGCCCTGCCCGGCCTCGGCCGCTGGGGCGGTGGCGGCGTGGGCCGTGCGGAGCAGAAGGAGTGCGAGTGCGACGAGCGCGCCTGTTGCCCCTGGATTGCTTCGCCAAGGGGCTCGCAATGACATTATTTCCGCTTGCGCTCGATCACGTCCCAAATTTCCGACGCGAGGTCCGCGCCGTCGAAGCGGGCGATTTCTTGGAGGCCGGTGGGGGAGGTCACGTTGATTTCGGTCAGGTAGTCGCCGATCACGTCGATGCCGACGAAGATCAGGCCGTTATCGCGGAGATAGGGGCCGATCCGGGCGCAGATGTCCTGTTCGCGCCGGGTGAGTTCCGAGCGTTCGGGCCGTCCGCCCACGTGCATGTTGCTGCGCGCCTCGCCCGCGGCTGGCACGCGGTTGACGGCGCCCCGCGGTTCGCCGTCGATCAGGATGATGCGCTTGTCGCCCTGCCGCACCGCGGGCTCGTAGCGCTGGATCATGAGCGGTTCGCGGGAGCGGGCGAAGTGCATTTCCAGCAGGCTGGCGAGGTTCTCGTCATCGGGCTTGATGCGGAACACGCCGGCGCCGCCGTTGCCGAACAGGGGTTTGACGATGATGTCCCGATACTCGGTGCGGAAGGCGCGGATGGCGTCGGTGTCCCAGGTGATGAGGGTGGGGGGCATCAGCTCGGGAAAATGGGTGACTAGCAGCTTTTCCGGCGCATTGCGCACTTGGGCCGGGTCGTTGACGACGAGGGTGCCGGGTTGCACGTGTTCCAGCATGTGGGTGGCGGTGATGTACGCCATGTCGAAGGGCGGGTCCTGGCGCATCAGGATGACGTCCATGGTGCCGAGGTCATGGGTGGCGGCGTCACCGAATTTGTAATGGTCGTTCCGCACCCGCTGCACCGTGACCGGACGCGCCGTGGCGGTGAGGCGGGTGCCGTGCAGGGACATGTGCCGCACCTCGTAATGCCACATGCGATGGCCGCGGTGTTGCGCCTCTAGCATCAGGGCGAACGTACTGTCGCCGTCGATGTTGACGGTCTCGATCGGGTCCATCTGGACGGCAATTTTCAGCATACCGGATTTACTTTTTGAGCGGCTGGTGGGCGCGGTCCAGCAGTCGGCTGAGGAGGCCGGGCTTCTTCGGCGGCTTGGGTGGGGCGGCGTCGGCGGCGGCGCGTTTTTGTTTCTCGGTGAGGTGTTTTTCGAGCGATGTGCCCTTTTTGGCGGCGCGTTTGGCCTCGTAGGCGCGCTGGCCCGGAGTCATTACTTTTTCGGTCATGTCCCTATCCCATCCGGCGCAACAGCCCGCGCTGTAGCGCGCCGAGCGCTGCGTTGATGGCGATCCCGGCGGCGGATAGCAAGACCAGGGCGGCGAACATGCGGGGGATTTGCAGGCGGTACCCGGCCTCGAGGATGCGGTAGGCGAGGCCGGAGGCGACACCGCCGGAGCCGGCGACGAATTCGGCCACCACCGCGCCCACCAAGGCGAGGCCGCCGGAGACGCGGAGGCCGGCGAGGAATTGCGGCACGGCGGCGGGGAGGCGCAGCAGCCACAGGATTTGCCAGCGCGTGGCGCCGTTCAGGCGGAACAGGTCCACGAACTCGTCCGGGGCGGCGGCGAGGCCGGCGGCGGTGTTACTGAACACCGGGAAGAACGCGACGATGGTGGCGCAGACCACGAGGGCGGCGAACGGGTTGCCGACCCAGACGATGATCAGCGGCGCGATGGCGACGATGGGTGTCACCTGCAGCACGATGGCCCAGGGCAGCACGGCGGCGCGGGCCCAGGGGCTGGCGGCCATGAGCAACGCCAGGGTGACGCCCATGACGACGCTGAGCGCCAGCGCCACCGCGGTCACCAGCAGGGTGGAGGCGAGCGAGACCAGCAGCAGGCCCGGCGCGGTTGCGAAGGCGGCGGCGATGGCGAGCGGGCCGGGCAGGACGTAGGGGGCGACGTGCCAGAGGCGCACCGCGGCCTCCCACAAGGCGAGGGTTAGCAGGCCGAATAGGGCGGGGGCGGCCTTCATGACCGCATGGCGTGGGCGATGTCGGCAACCAGGGCGGTGTAGGCCGGGGTGAGGCGGCGCTCGGGCGTCTCGGGGACGGTGGAGGGGATGTCGTGGATGATGCGGCCGGGGCGGGGGGACATGAGGACGATGCGGGTGGCGAGGTAGGCGGCCTCGTAGATCGAATGGGTGACGAAGATGACGGTGCAGCCCTGTTGGCGGCACAGGGTGCGGAGGTCGTGCTGGAGGGTGTGGCGGGTGAATTCGTCCAGTGCGGCGAAGGGTTCGTCCATCAGTAATAGGGCGGGTTCGGCGACCAGGGCGCGGGCGAGGGAGACGCGCATGCGCATGCCGCCCGACAGCTCGCGCGGGCGGGCGTGGGCGAAACCGGTGAGGCCGACGCGGTCGAGGGCGGCGGCGACGCGGGTGGGATCGGTTTGGCCGCGGAGGCGGAGCGGGAGGGCGACGTTGACGGCGGCGGTGGCCCAGGGGAGCAGGGTGGGGTCCTGAAAGACATAGGCGATGCGGTTGCGGGGTGTTGCGGTTGTGACGGTGCCCTCATTCGGTTCATCGAGGCCGGCGACGAGCCGCAGCAGGGTGGATTTGCCGCAGCCGGAGGGGCCGAGCAGGGTGATGAACTCGCCGGGGGCGACGGTGAGGCTGGCGTTTTGCAGGGCGATGGTGCCGGTCGGGTAGCGGCGGGTGACGTTTGTGATGGTTAGCATGGGTTTAGGGGTGCGCCTGGTTGGGGTCCGTTCGTGTTGTTTCCCTCACCCCGGCCCTCTCCCGGAGGGAGAGGGGGAAGGTCATTTTTTCACGAAGCGGAGGTTTACGGCGCGGTGCCAGTCTAGGGTGGGGGGGTAGAGGCCCTCGGCCTGGACGGCGCGGGTGAAGGCGGACCAACGGGCGTCGGTCATGGCGGCGATGCCGTCGCCGGATTGGACGATGCCGCGGGATTTCAGGACGGTACGGCCGTAGGCGAGGAGCTCGTCGGACATGTCCGGATTGGCCTGTTTGATGAGGGCGTTGCCGGGTGCCGGGTCGGTGTCGAGGTAGGAGGCCCAGCCCTCGATCGAGGCGTCGATGAAGCGTTGGATCAGGTCCGGATTTTGGCCGATCAGGCGGTTGCTGGTGGTGATGAGGCTCGCGTAGCCGTCGAACCCGGCGTCGGCGAGCAGGAGGACGACGGGCTCGAAGCCGCCCTGTTGCTTGATGGCGAACGGCTCGCTGCCGAGGTAGCCCTGCTGGATGGCGTTTTTGTCCGCGAGGAAGGGGGCGAGGTTGAAGGTGTAGGGGCGGATTTGCGCGTCGGTGTAGCCGTATTTGCGGCTGAGGAAGGTCCACCAGCTGGTGCGGGTGGCGGCTCCGATCATGATGGGCTGTCCACGCAGGCTTTCGAAGCTGTCATGGCCGGTGTTGGGGTGGCTGATGAGCACGGTGGGATCGCGCTGGAACATGGCGGCGACGGTGCTGAAGGGGAGGTCTTCCTGGGCGAGGTTGAGGGTCAGGAAGGCGTTGCCGGTGATGATGAAGTCGAGGCTGCCGGCCAGCAGGAGCTGGGTCTGATTGGCCTGTGGCCCGCCCTGGCGGATGGTGACGTCGAGGCCGTGCTTGGCGTAGATTCCGGTGGCGATGGCCTGGTAATAGCCGCCGTATTCCGCCTCGGCGAGCCAATCCAGGCCGAAGGTGACGCGGTCGAGCGCGCGGGCGGGGGGCGCCAGGACGGTGGTGGCGAGGGTGAGGCAGGCGGCGAGGAGTAGGCGTAGCATGGGGTATCTCCGGTGGTCGTCTTGGGCACGATTCGGGTAGGTTGCACCACCTTATAGGGAAGAGCGATGGGCGAGCCACGGGTCAAGGCCAAGCTTTGGGTGCAAATGGCGCTGCGGATGGGGGATTTGGATGGGCGTCCTGGGGCGGTGCTGCGGAGCGGGGACGCGGATGCGGGGGGCGTGCTGGTGGTCTTACGCGGGCGGGACGGGCTGATGGTGTTGTCGCAGATGCGCAGCGGCGATGATGTGAGCTGGTTGCGCGGGACGGGGGCGGTGGCGGTGGATCAGGCGGCGGCGGATGCGTATGTGGCGCGGCAGGTGAAGCGTGATTCGGATTTGTGGGTTTTGGAGTTCGAGGCGCGAGATTTTCTGCCGCCGTTCGAGGCGCGTATCGTTTAGCTCACGCATCCGTGTGTCACATTGGCGCGACCAATGTTGCTTATTAGTCACAAGGGGGCTGAAATCAGCCACACCCATCTCGCACTTCGTATCTTACGTGCGTATTGTCCATTCACCGAGGCGGGGGGATTTGTCCCCGCGATCCCCCGGATGCGTGATGAGCGCAGACATTATATTGAGGAGAGAACCCCATGAAGCTACGTAGCGCCCTAATGGTCGCGACCGTCCTTGCGGCCCCGGTGGCTGCGAAGGCCGAGGCGATTAACGGCCTTTACATCGGCGCCGGCGCAGGTGCCAACTTCCTACAAAAGGAGACGATCAAGTCGATTGGCTACCCGAACCTCGGCGTGGTGATCGGCAACAACGGCAGCACTGGCAACCGCCTCAGCTTCAACACCGGCTTTGTCGGCGTTGGCAGCATTGGTTACGGCCTGGGCAATGGCCTGCGCATCGAAGTTGAGGGCAGCTATCGCCAGAACAAGCTGCACGGCGTGAGCAACACCGGGTTCGTCGGCGGCGCGCGTGCCGGTGGCGACGAGTATAAATACGGTGGCGCTGTGAACGTCCTGTATGATTTCGACCCGAACGTGCTGGGGCTGGGCTTCTTCCCGGCCGCCATTTCCCCGTATGTCGGCGTCGGCGCCGGCTATGACTATGTGCAGGACCATAACGTCCGCATCGCCGGCACGACTGGCCCGGTGGCCGGTTTCCCGGGTGGGATCAACCAGCTGTACCGCACCAACGCTGGTGAGGGTGCGTTCGCCTATCAGGCGATCGCGGGTATCGCGTTCCCGATCGGCTCCGTGCCGGGCTTGGCGATCACGGCGGAATACCGGTTCCATGGTTTGGTCGGTGACCGGACCTATAACTATCAGTACTTCGCTTCCGGCCCGACGGCTGGTGGCATCGCGACGCGCGCCCGGGTGAAGATCGAGGACGATTATAACCACTCTGCGATGATCGGCGTGCGCTACGCCTTCAACGCAGCACCGCCGGCAGTTGCGCCGATGGCCGCTCCGGCTCCGATGCGTGAGGCTCAGCGCACCTATCTGGTGTTCTTCGACTGGGATCGCGCGGACCTGACGGATCGTGCCCGTGCCATCGTGGCGGAAGCGGCTCAGGCCACCACGCGGGTTGCGGTGACGCGGATCGAAGTGTCGGGCCACACGGACCGTTCCGGCACGGTGCAGTATAACCAGGGCCTGTCGCAGCGCCGCGCGTCGGTCGTTGCGGCCGAGCTCGTGCGTCTTGGCGTGCCGCGCCAGGCGATCACGACGCAGGCGTTCGGCGAGAGCCGTCCGCTGGTGCCGACCGCCGACGGTGTGCGCGAGCCGCAGAATCGTCGCGTCGAGATCGTGCTGCGCTAAGCAGTCCGTTCTTAGTTTGAGGAATGGGCCGGCCCTGCGAGGGGCCGGCCTTTTTCTTTGGTCGACCTTTTCCTGCCAGTCGGGGTTCGTTGCACGCTGATCCGTTTCTTTACAATTTGCTTGATTGACGGTTCGGCGATATCCCGCTGTTTTGGCGTGACGTTTCGCCCTGACATGACGTCAGGGCTTAGGAGTGATTGTATGACCCGTTCCACCCTGCTGGCCGCGACGATTCTGACCTTTGCGGCCGCGCTGCCCGCGGTGGCGCAGCCGGTGAGCGGGCTTTATATCGGGGCAGGCGGCGGGGCCAACTTCTTGACGGGCGAGTATGGCAAGTCGGTCGTGTATTCCAGCAGCGCCGCGGGACCCGGTGTTGTCTCGACCAGCGGAACCAAGCCGAGCTACGACACCGGTTATGTCGGTCTGGGCAGCGTGGGCTATGGGCTCGGTAACGGGCTGCGGCTCGAGATCGAGGGCAATTACCGGTATAACCGGCGAAGTGCGGTTACGGGCACGAACTCGTTCGGGGGGCGGGAAGAGAAGTATGGGCCGATGGCGAACGTGCTGTTCGACCTCGATGTTGGGTCGCCGTATGTGTTCCCGTATATCGGCGCGGGTGCCGGGTATCAGTGGGTCCGTCGGATTTCGGCGACAACTGGGAACATCAACTTCGCCTTGCCGAACAACAACAGCTTCCTGGCGCGCGGTGTAAGGCTGACGACGGGTGGCACGGATAGCAGCTTTGCCTATCAGGCGATCGCCGGGTTGTCGTTCCCGATCCCGCCGGTGCCGGGTCTGTCGTTGACGGCGGAGTACCGATATCTCGCGATGACGGGCGTGCGGCAATATACCCAGACGCTGCAGGGCGGCAACCCGTTCGCGACGCGGAAGACGAACACGGGGGGTGATGAGAATCACAGCCTGCTGATCGGGCTGCGGTATGCGTTCAACACGATGGCACCGGCCGTGGCGGCACCGTCAGCCCCGGCGCCGGCCGTGCGGGAGGCGTCACGGTCGTATTTGGTGTTCTTCGACTGGGACCGTGCCGATCTGACAGACCGGGCGCGGGCGATCGTGAATGAGGCGGCGCAGGCGACCACCCGGGTGGCGGTGACGCGGATCGAGGTGTCGGGCCATACCGACAAGTCCGGCACGGCGGCGTATAACCAGGGTCTTTCGCAACGGCGCGCGTCGGTTGTCGCGGCGGAGCTGGTGCGGTTAGGCGTGCCGCGGCAGTCAATTACGACGCAGGCCTTCGGCGAGTCGCGGCCATTGGTGCCGACGGCGGACGGGGTGCGGGAGCCGCAGAATCGGCGGGTCGAGATCGTGTTGCGGTAAACATCCAATACGGATTTTTTCGGAGGGTGGGGTGCGACGGTGCAGCCCACCCTGCGCGGCGTGTCACCCCGCTTCGTCAGGCTGTGGTCGCCCTAACTGCCGAGCAGCAGGTGCACGAACCAGATCACGCCAAACCAGCAGATCACCGCCAGGGATGTCGTGGCCGCAACACTGAGTTGCGGTGAAAACGGCTCTGGGAGGGTTGACTGTGGTGGGTTGGATTGTGGCACTGACGTGTGGCTCCCCGGCATTGTCACATTCGTGCCATTAATTTGATGGCGGTGTCGAGTGAATACAACAATTTCAAGGGCGTTTTTGGATGCAACCGCTAACCTTTAATGACGGTTGGACGGGTAACTCAGGAAAATATCCATATTTTGGCCGATTAACGCGCCTTGCGCGATGACCCTAGGAAATATAGTCCGGGGCGATGATTGATCGACAGGTGACCGTTCTTGACCTTTTCAGTGGAATCGGCGGTTTCAGCCTTGGTCTGCATTGGGCCGGTATGCGAACAATTGCATTTTGCGAATGTGAGCCGTTGGCGCAGTCCATCCTCGCCCGGCACTGGCCCGGCGTGCCGATCTATCCGG
>JAYVOF010000202.1:0-9370 GCA_043758105.1 Rhodospirillales bacterium
CGTCAAGCTCCCCGCAGTGGCAGCCTGACAAAGCCCGCCAACCAAGCCGGAGCGTGCGACGATGTAGCCAATCTTACACCACGCCGGGGGACACGATCCAGAGGCACAGAGGCACAGAGACACAGAGACACGGAGTCATGCAGGACCGATCAAACGTCTGATGCCGTAATAAACGGTCCGCCATCTCTGTGTCTCTGTGCCTCCGTGCCTCTGTGTTGATCTTGGCAACCCGGCACCGGCACGCGACAAAAACCATACAACATGCCCCACCGGTGGACGCCAGAGCACCCCATATGGTTTATGAGCCCCACCGAGACCGCAGGAGACAGACCGCCATGAAGCCGATTGGGCAGGATACCCTTAACACCCGCCGTACCCTCTCCGCCGGCGGGCAGGATTATGATTATTTCAGCGTGACCGAAGCCGCGAAAGCGCTCAATCAGGCCACCGACCGCCTGCCGGTCAGCCTCAAAATCCTGCTGGAAAACGTGCTCCGCTTCGAAAATGGCGCCAGCTACACCACCGATGACGCCCGCGCCATTGCCGAATGGGCCATCACCGGGCACTCCGCCAAGGAGGTCCCGTTCAAGCCCGCGCGCATCCTGATGCAGGACTTCACCGGCGTGCCCGGCGTCGTCGACCTCGCCGCCATGCGGGACGGCATCACCGCGCTCGGGGGCCGGCCGGAGCAGGTTAACCCGCTGGTGCCGGTGGACCTGGTGATCGACCACTCGGTGATGGTCGATTTCTCCGGCACGCCCGCCGCGCTGCATGAAAACATGGACGCCGAGTTCTCCCGCAACGGCGAGCGGTACTCGTTCCTGCGCTGGGGTCAAGGCGCGTTCGAGAATTTCCGCGTGGTGCCGCCGGGTGCGGGGATCTGCCACCAGGTGAACGTCGAATATCTGGCGCAGACCGTCTGGACCGCCACGATCGACGGCAAGACCATCGCCTATCCGGACACGTTGTTCGGCACCGACAGCCACACCACCATGGCCAACGGCATCGGCGTGCTGGGCTGGGGCGTGGGGGGCATCGAGGCGGAGGCCGCCATGCTCGGCCAGCCGATCGCCATGCTGATCCCGGACGTGATCGGCTTCCGTCTGACGGGTGCGCTGCCCGAAGGCTCCACCGCGACCGACTTCGCGCTGGTCGCCACGCAAATGCTGCGGAAGAAGGGCGTGGTGGGTAAGTTCGTCGAGTTCTTCGGGCCTGGTTTGGCCGAGCTCAGCGTCGCCACCCGGCTCACGGTCGCCAACATGGCGCCCGAGTATGGCGCGACGTGCGGCATCTTCCCGATCGACGCGGCGACGCTGGATTATCTGCGCCTTACGGGCCGGGATGAGGCCCGGGTGCAGCTGGTCGAGGCCTACGCCAAGGCGCAGGGCCTGTGGGTCGATGCCACCACGCCGGACGCGGTCTATAGCGACATCGTCGAGCTGGATTTGGCGACGGTCATGCCCAGCATCGCCGGGCCGAAGCGGCCGCAGGACCGGGTGCTGTTGAAGGATGCGTCGCACGCCTTCCGTGACGACCTGACCAAGGGCCTGGGCGTGCCGGCCAATGACGCGAAGTTGAGCGTCCCGGTGGCGGGTAAGAATTACGAGATCACCCATGGTGATGTGGTGATCGCGGCCATCACCAGCTGCACCAACACCAGCAACCCCTACGTTATGATCGGCGCCGGGCTGCTGGCGCGGAAGGCGCGGGCGAAGGGCCTGCATCCGAAGCCGTGGGTCAAGACGTCGCTGGCGCCGGGCTCGCAGGTGGTGACGGAGTATTTGGACAAGTCAGGGCTCAGCACGGACCTCGATGCGCTGGGGTTCCAGCTGGTGGGCTATGGCTGCACGACCTGCATCGGCAATTCCGGCCCGCTGGAGCCGGCGATTGCGGAGGCGATCGAGGCGAACAAGCTGGTGGCGGTCAGCGTGCTGTCCGGCAACCGGAACTTCGAGGGCCGGGTGCATCCGAACGTGCGGGCGAACTACTTGGCCAGTCCGCCGCTGGTGGTGGCCTATGCGCTGCTGGGCACGATGAATGAGGATATAACGACGGCATCACTTGGTACTGGGTCGGACGGGCAGCCGGTGTATTTGAAGGATATTTGGCCGAGCAACCAGGAGATTGCGGACACCGTGCGGGCCAGCCTGTCGCGCGACCAGTTCCTGAAGCGCTACGCCGAGGTGTTCAAGGGCACCAAGGAGTGGCAGGCGATCGAAGTGGATGGGTCGAGCCAGACGTATAAATGGAATGGCGGCAGCACCTACGTGCAGAACCCGCCCTATTTCGACGGCATCACGATGACGCCGAAGCCGATTTCGGACATCATGGGCGCAAGGGTGCTGGCGATATTTGCCGACAACATCACCACTGACCACATCAGCCCGGCCGGCAACATCAAGAAGTCGTCGCCAGCCGGCGATTACTTGGGCGAGCATCAGGTGATGCAGCGGGACTTCAACTCCTACGGTGCCCGGCGTGGCAACCATCAGGTCATGATGCGCGGCACGTTCGCCAATATCCGCATCAAGAATGAGATGGTGGGCGGTATCGAGGGCGGCTGGACCAAGCATCAGCCGGATGGCGAGCAGCTGCCGATCTATGACGCTGCGCAGAAATACATGCGGGAGGGCGTGCCCCTGGTGGTGTTCGGCGGCAAGGAATACGGCATGGGCTCGTCGCGGGACTGGGCGGCCAAGGGCACGGCGCTGTTGGGTATCAAGGCGGTGATCGTCGAGAGCTTCGAGCGTATTCACCGGTCCAATCTGGTGGGAATGGGCGTGCTACCGCTGATGTTCAAGGACGGGGCGACCCGGTCTTCTTTGGCGCTGGACGGCACCGAGACGATCGACATTTTGGGCGTGCATGAACTGCGGGCCGGGATGGATTTGCGGCTGGTGATCCACCGGCTGAGCGGGCAGCGGGACGAGCTTTCGGTGGCCTGCCGGGTCGATACGGCGGATGAGGTCGAATACTATAAGAATGGCGGCATCTTGCATTATGTGTTGCGCGAGATGGCGCGGGCTGCTTAGGGGCAAGCTGGAGAGTTTGTGAGTAGAACCGGCAGCCATTGAAAGTGATCCGTCATCGCGAGCCCCGCTTGGGCGTGGCGATCCAGCGGCGACAGGTGTGCTTGTTGCCCCTGGATTATTTCGCCAAGCGGCTCGCAATGACGGCGTATGAGGCTTAGAAAGTAAGAATTTAACACAGAGGCACAGAGAAACACGGAGAGCACAGAGATAATCACCTCTGTGTTCTCTGCAGTCTCTGTGTTGAAAAACGACAGGCCGAGTCCGACGGTCAGCAAGCGTGTGGTGGAATACTTCTTCGTATTTCACTACACGACAGAAATCACCGGCGTCGGCGCAGACCTAGAAACCCGCCTAGCCCCAAGCCCAGCACGGCCAATACGGCGTATGAGGCTTAGAAAGTAAGAATTTAACACGGAGACACGGAGAACACAGAGACGGCTTAACTCCGTGTTCTCTGTGTCTCTGTGTCTCTGTGTTGAAAAACGACAGGCCGAGCCCGACCGTCAGCAAGCGTGTGGTGGAATACTTCTTCGTATTCCACCACACGACAGAAATTAACGACGCCGGCGCAGACCCAGCAGCCCGGCCAGGCCCATCCCCAGCATGGCCAGCGAAGCCGGCTCCGGCACTGCCGTGGCGTCCACCGGGGCGAACGCCACGCCGCGGAGCACCTGGCCGTAACCCGAAATCTCGACGGTCGTGAACGTCTCGTTCACCGGCAACGCCGTTGCCGATAGCAAATCCGTGATGGCGAACAGCTTGTTCGGATCGCCGCCCTGGTCGCCACCCGCGCTGATCGTGCTGCTGACGGAATAGAGTGACACCGTGCCATCCGTATTCACCTGCCCGGTAAGGTTGCGCAGCCCGTCCGTCGCCGCGCTATAGCTGCCGGTGTCGCCGCCCAGGGTCGTGCCGGATACCGTGTAGGCCTTGCCCAAATCCAGCCCATTCTGCAGCGTGTACTGCAAGACCCACGCGCCGTTCACCAGCGAGTATTTCTCGAGGCCCGCATACACATCGCCCGCCGCCGTCGCGATGTCCGCCGCCGTCAGTGCCCCGGCCGCGACCGAGCTCTTGTTCGTCTGCGCGCCCTCATCGGCCACATACAGCGTGGTCGCGTTGGCGAAGAAGATGCCGAACGGGAATTGGTTCGTAAGCTTCGTGGCCTGCGTCGGGAAGCCCGGCAGGATGGTGATCACGGCGCCGCTGGCCGGCAACGCGCCGGCGGTGCCGACCTGATACACCGTGTTCACGCCGTTACCGCCGCTGCCCTTGGTCACATAGACGGTGTTGTTGAATACCGTGAGCCCGCGGAAATTGTTGTCCTTGGCCGCCTTGTCCGCCGCGCCATAGGGCGTGCCGGTGGGGTTCGTGGCGGTGATGGTCGTCGGATCGATCGTCTGGCCGGCCGGGGTCGCGGCGAAGCTGAAGCTGCCGGCCTGCGTGGTGTTCAGCGCGCCGGCCGTGGAGCCCGCGGTGCCGATGTTCACGCTCTGCACGCCGGCGGCTGCGGTAACCGCCGGGCTGCCGCTCGCGTTGCCGGCGTTACCGGTCAGGATGAAGGTGCCGCCGCCCACGTTCACGGCCGCACGCCCGTTATTGCCCGGATAGGCGTTGGTCGGCGACACGCTGTTCACGCCGTTGGTGCCGAGGTCCACAATGGTCCGCGGCGTCGCATTGGCGGTGTAGTTACCGGGCTCGGCAATGCCCGGCGTGTTGGAATTGGAGACGTCCAGCTGACCGGCGGTCGTCTTATAATCCACCAAGGTCAGGCTCTTGCCATCCAGCGAAAGGTTCAGCGCGCCTTCGGACTTGGACGGAAAGCTGGTGACCACGCCGGTCAGCGCCGTGAGGTTCACGCTGTTATTCTGCACCAGCACCGGGGCGGCGGCCGTGCCGGTGTTCTTGAACTGCTGCAAGAACAACGGCGAGGTCACGCCAAAGCTCGCATCCGCGGCGGCATTCTTGAACACGGACGGGTAGGTGCCGTTTTGCGTCGCGATGGCGCCGGAGGGCAGGGTCTGCCCGACGGTGACGGTCGCGGCGTTACCGGTGTAGAAGCTGGTGCTGACCGTCAGCTCCCCTGCGGTGAGCAGCGTGCCGGCGCGGGCGGGATGGGTTACGGCGGCCAGGGCAACGGACGCGAGCAAGGCACTGCGCAACGGCAGCAAAGCAAAACGAGACATAAGCTACTCCAGATGGATTGCGGCTGCGTAGCGAATGTTCAGGAAGCCGTCAGTGTCAGCCCGGTTACAATTTTAAGACATACGGACGGCGATTGGCTAGGCGCAGCCACGGGGCTGGGCTACGTCCGCGCATCCTGGAGATAGAATCATTGAACACTGAGCCCAGCACACCCTTTGGCCCTGGGGACACTCGCGTTGTCTTGCTGGAGGGCGTGAGCGACACGGCCGTCCGGTTGTTCGAGGCCGGAGGGTACCCTGTGCATGCCCGCTATGAAACCGCGTTGGAAGGCGCCGCCCTGATCGACGCGATCAAGGACGCGCATATCGTGGGCATACGCTCCCGCACGCAGCTTTCGGCCGACGTGCTGGGCCAGGTGGGGCCGCTGCTGGCGATTGGCTGCTTTTGCATCGGCACGGACCAGGTGGCGCTGGGGACCGCGCGGGTCCGTGGCATCCCGGTGTTCAATGCCCCGTTCAGCAACACAAGGAGCGTGGCGGAGCTGACGATCGGGGAGATCGTCATGCTGCTGCGGCGCATCACCGACCGTTCGGTCCAGGCGCATCGGGGGGAGTGGAACAAGAGTGCGGTGGGCGCTTTTGAAGTGCGCGGCAAGACGTTGGGCATCGTGGGCTATGGCAATATCGGCGTGCAGCTTGCGACGCTGGCCGAGGGGATCGGCATGCGGGTGATCTATTTCGACCGGACGGCCAAGCTGCGGCATGGCAATACGGAGCCGGCCGGGTCGCTGCTGGACCTGCTGGCGCGGGCAGATGTGGTGAGCCTGCACGTGCCGGACCTGCCGGAAACGCGGGGCATGATCGGCGCGGCGGAGCTGGCGGCGATGCGGCCCGGGGCATATTTGATCAACAATAGCCGGGGCGGCGTCGTGGATATCGCGGCCTTGGCTGGGGCGCTGCAGTCCGGGCACCTGGCGGGGGCGGCGATCGACGTGTTCCCGACCGAGCCGCGCTCGGTCACCGAGCGGTTCGTGTCGCCGTTGCAGGGCCTGCCGAATGTCATCCTGACCCCGCATATCGGCGGGTCCACTCAAGAGGCCCAGGAGCGGATCGGCGAGGAGGTGGCGGCCAAGATGCTGGACTGCCTGGCCCAGGGCGCGACGATTGGCGCGGTGAACTTTCCACAAATCGTGCAGGCGCGGGACCCGGCGCTCGTCCGGTATTTGCACGTTCATCGGAACGTTCCGGGTGTTCTGGGAAAGTTGAACGCGGTGTTTTCGTCGCGCGGGCTGAACGTCGGCGCGCAATCGCTGCAGACGGACGGGGAAATCGGTTACGTCATCGTGGATGTCGCTCGCGGTCCTGGCGGCCAGGAGGACATCTTGGCCGACCTTGTGGCAATCGATGGCACCATCCGGGCTCGGGCGCTATTTTAAGCGGCCGGTCGTCTTTTCGGCAGTTTGGCTGAATTCGTCACGATTTTTTTACCAATGCGGTGGTTTACTCCCGCGGGAACGGGTTCTGAAAGCGTGGCGGATGGGAATGGCCTGGCGGGCGGGGGACTCGGAAACGGTACGCGCTCCGTCACACTGGCGGAGGATGGCTCCCTGGACACTGACGCGAAGGTCGGGGGCGTTCGCGGCACTCGTCTGCACGGTCATGGTCGTCCTCATGGCATTCCACGCCTGGCAGGACCGGGCACATCGGCTTGAGAGCGCCCAAGACGTCAATTCTAGCCTGGCACATGCGCTGCTGCGTCATGCGGAGGATACGTTCGGCGTGGCGGACGCCATGCTCGTGAGCGTGGTCGATCAACTGGAGCATGCGCAGAAATCCCCGGCCTGGTCGGCTCAACTTGAACGCCAGTTGGCGCTACAGGTGGCGCAGTCACCGGATGTTGCCGATTTGTCGGTGTTCGATGAGAACGGTGCCTTGCTCATGAGCTCCAAGCCGTGGGCCACGCGCCAGATCGGCGTGACGGATCGTTCGGATTTTCAGCATCACCGCAACACGCCGTTGCACGCGGCCTTCTTAGGATTTCCCAGCGCTGGGACGCCTCCGGACGTATGGAAGCTTACCATGTCCCGCCGTTGGAATACGCCTGACCGTGGGTTTGCCGGCATGGTCGTGGCGTCGCTCAGTCCTAGTTTCTTCGCCAGCGCGTATGAAGCGACAAGCCTCGGCCCCCGGGCCGGCATCAACCTGTTTCATACGGATGGTCAGCTGCTTTTCCGCTATCCCGCAGATGACAAACAGCTCGGGCGCTCGTTTGCGAGCCAGTCACTGTTCCAGACCCTGCTGCCACAGCGTCCATTTGGCAAGTTTCGATACATCGCGCTGATCGATGGCGTGGATCGGGTTGCCGCCTATGACGGCGGCAGCCGCTTCCCGATCGTCGTAAATGTCGCGTCTTCGGTGGATGACGTGCTCGCGGGTTGGATCCGGGAAACGCTTTGGGACATTTTGATTACGGGGGCGCTGCTGGTGCTGGTCGGTTATTTGGGCTTCCGGCTGACCCACCAAGCCGTCCGCCAGCAACGGGTCGAGCGTGCGCTTAGTGAAAACGAGCTGCATTTTCGCCTGCTGACCGAAATGTCCGGTGACATGGTGACACGGATTGGACGGGATGGACGCCGGACCTATGTCTCGCCGGCCTCGATCCAGCTCCTCGGGTGGCGGCCCGAGGAATTGTTGGGTACTCGTGCCCTGCATGCGGTCAACCTGGGTGATAAGGCGGGCACCGACTCTCTCCTCGCCGCTCTCGCCGCCGGCACCTTGACGGATCAAACCATCGCGTACCGGGCTCAGCACCGGGACGGACATGAAATCTGGGTCGAGGCGAATATCCGCACGACCGTCGATGTCGCCACGGGGGAGTGCACCGGTGCGGTGATTATCTCACGCGATACGACGGAGCGTAAGAAGATCGAGGCGGGCCTGGCCGCGCTCGCCACGACGGACGGATTGACTGGTATCGCCAATCGCCGCCGCCTCGACGAGGGCCTGCGTTCGGAATGGCGCCGTTCTGCGCGCGAGGGAACCGTGTTTTCCTTCGCGCTCATGGATGTCGATCGCTTCAAAGCATATAACGATATCTATGGGCATCTGGCTGGCGATGAGTGTTTGCGGATGCTGACCCGGATTTTGTCAGCTTCCATGCGGCGGCCCGGCGACCTCTTGGCGCGGTATGGCGGCGAGGAGCTGGGCGCGTTGCTGCCGGTGACCGAAGCCGCCGGTGCCTGGGAGGTGGCGGAGGCCGCGCGCCTCGCGATCCAAGCCGCCGGGATCCCGCATGAAGGAAGCCTGCCCGAAGGCGTCGTTACCCTCAGCATCGGCGTGGCCACCGCCTATCCGACGCCGGCGATGGATTTAGATATCGGCATCGAGCGGCTGCTCCGCGCGGCGGACCGGGCGCTCTATGTCGCTAAGAATGGCGGACGGAACCGGGTCGCAGTGGCGCAAGTCACCGATCGGCCCGTGCCGGATCTTGCACGCACCCCCGATTCAGTCGCGGCCGCATCCTAGCGTGTTGGTTGATTTCAACGATCGTCACCAATGACCCATGTCCGTAACCGTCATTGCGAGCCGCTTGGCGAAGCAATCCAAAGACAACAAGCGCTCCTGTCGCCCCCTTGACGCATCTCGTCAAGCCGGGCGCGCGATGACGAGTCACTTTCTTTGGCGTTGGTTTTATACCAACCGCCCTAAGACGTGACTCGTCATTGCGAGACGCCGCTTGGCGGCGAAGCAGTCCAGGGGCCACGAGAGCGCTTGCGGCCCCTGGATTGCTTCGGCAAGCGGCTCGCAATGACGGTTAAGGATAGTGGGTTACTGACAACGGCCATCGGTCTTATACCAACGGCATCAACCAATGATCCGTCATTGCGAGCTCCGCTTGGGGCGGGCCTGTACATTAATGTGCTTGCCGCATTCGAGCATCATCGTAAACCGCGCAAAGCCCGCCCGGTCGCTCGGAAATGCCAAGACGCCAAGTTGTTGTTTTCCTTGGCGTCTTGGCGTTTAAAAACAACAAGGATGGTGTTCGGTCGAACGATGACTCAAACGCGGATTTGGTGTTCAAGGTTGAATATCTTACAGATCGTGTCCCCCGGCGTGGTGTAAGATTGGCTACATCGTCGCACGCTCCGGCTTGGTTGGCGGGCTTTGTCAGGCTGCCACGGCGGGGAGCTTGAC
>JAYVOF010000203.1:0-9313 GCA_043758105.1 Rhodospirillales bacterium
CCGCTGGCCGGATCGAACACCACCAGGACGGTTTGTTGTGTGCCAATGGCCCGGCTCCGGGCGCCCCGCAGGGTGGCGGAGACGTCGTTGACCGCCGCCAGCAGCGCGAGCCGTCCGCCCCGTGCCGGCGCGCGCTGGATGATCAGCGCCGTCAGCATCCCCAGGATGACCAGCACCACGAGCATTTCGATCAACGTAAATCCGTTCGCCCGCCGGCGTCTATCGGCGTCCATCGACGGCCACTACCTCACAATTTATTACGTTGCTTAATCATAACGTATCCTAATTGACTTGATTACGACAGCGACCCCTGGCCTTCCCCTCCGGCATGGTCGCGTCGCGCTGCCGGTCTGCCTTCAGATCCGCGGCTGAATTATCATACACCATCGAGGAGACCACACATGCTGTTTTCCAAGTTGACCCGGTATCATCAGGCGGCGCTACTCGCCTCCACCATCCTCGCCGGCCCCCATGTGGCGATGGCTGAGCGCAATACGGCGATCGACGGCAACAACGGCACCGTGCCGCTACCCACCGGGCAATACGTGACGCCGCAGGTGCTGACCAATTCGGTGCAGCAGAACCTCAACCCCGGACTGCCGGCCTATCCGAATTTCGTGGCTGGGATGGCGGTGCGCGCGCAGCTGAGCCCGGACGGCGCGACGCTTGCGGTGCTGTGTGCCGGGCAAAACTCGCTGTTGGATGCAACGGCCTCGACCGATGTGGCGAACTCGACGCAGTATATCTTCCTCTACGATGTCGCGGGCGCGAACAAGACGTCCCCGGTGCTGAAGCAGGTGATCAAGCAGGCCAACGCCTTCGTGGGTCTGGTCTGGGCGCCGGATGGCAAGACGCTGTATGCGGCTGGCGGCAATGATGACGCGGTTTACGTCTATACGCAGTCGGGCGCGGCGCTTTCACCCGCCGGGCAGATCGCCCTGGGCCACAGCGCGACCCATGGCAATGCGGGCATCGGCCTGCGGGTGCAGCCCAATGCCGGCGGCCTGGCGATATCGGCCGACGGTGCGACGCTGATTGCCGCCAACAACTACAACGACTCCATCAGCGTGATCGACACCGCGAGCCGGGCCGTGCGCTATGAGCATGACCTCCGGCCCTATTTCGCGAATAACGAGGGCACGGCGGGGGTGGCCGGCGGCACCTTCCCGTATGCGGTGGCACTCCTGAACAATGGGCGCGTGTATGTCACGTCCGACCGGGACCGCGAGGTCGTCGTGGTGGATGTCAGCGCCCCCACGGCCGGGCGGCTCATCCAGCGTATCAAGCTGGACGGAAACGGCTTGGGAATGGCGCTTAACCCCGCTCAGACGACGCTCTATGTCGCGCAGGACAATGCGGACCAGGTGGCGGTCATCAATACCGCGACCAATACCATCACGGCCAAAATCGACGCCCGTGCACCCGCCGGGCTGGTCACCGGTGCCTATACCGGTGCCTCGACATCGGGCGTCACGCTGTCCCCGGATGGCGCCACGCTCTATGCCGTGAACTCTGGTGCGAACGCGATCGCGGTCATCCCGCTCACGGGCGCGTCCGCCAATACCGTGACGGGCCTCATCCCGACTGCCTACGAGCCGCATGACATCACCTTCAGCACCGATGGCAGCTGGATGTATGTGATCACTGGTAAAAGCGACACGGGCGGCAACCCGCGCTATCTGTATAGCAACACGCCGCGCCTGACGACGATCACCTACCCCGGCGGCAACCTCGCGGCGACGGTTGCGGCGGCGGCGGCAAACCAGTACCAGTTTCAGCTGGAACATGCGACGCTGAATAGCGCCAAAGTGCCCAATGCGGCCGAGCTCCCGGCGCTGACGGCGCAAGTGGCGTTGAACAACCTGTATAGCGTCCCACCCGTGCCGGCTGACACGGCGACGATGGCGTTCATGCGGTCCAAGATCCAGCACGTGATTTACATCGTGAAGGAAAACCGCACGTTCGACCAAATCTTGGGCGATTTGGAAACCGGCGGCAACTCCGACCCGACGCTTACGATGTTCGGCAAGCGCATCACGCCGAACTTTCACCGGCTATCGACCAATTTCGTCACGCTCGACAATTTCATGGCGCCGGGCGACGGCAGCATGGATGGCTGGTCCTGGTCCATGGCCGGACGCGTGACCAACACGGAAACCATCACGCAGCAGATCAATTACGCCTTCGTCAACCGTGGCCTGTCCTATGAGTCGGAAGGGTCCAACCGCAACGTGCCGGTCGGCTTGGTCAGCACCGCGGCCCGGGATGCAGCGACCGCTGGCGGCTTCACGTCCGGCTCGGCGGCGCTGCCGGGTGGCACGCCCAACCTTCTCGTGGGCACGGCCAACCATGCGGTGACGGACGCGCCGTTTGGGGTGCAGAACGGCTACATCTTTGACGCCGTGCTGACGGCGGGTGGAACCGTCCGGAACTACGGCTTCCTCACGAACAACATCGGCAGCATCGGGACGATTGCGGCCCCGGTCGTCGATGCCTTTGCGGCGGGGATCGTGCAGGTGGCACCGGTCAATCCGTCCCTGCTGAACAAGACCGACGTGTATTTCCGCGGCTACGACCAGAACTACCCCGATATCTGGCGCTATAACGAGTGGAAGCGCGAATTCGACCAGTATGTGGTCAACGGCAACCTGCCGAACCTGTCCCTGGTTCGCTTCAGCCACGACCATACCGGCGCGTTTGGTACGGCTCTGGCCGGCGTGAATACGCCCGAGACTCAGGAGGCGGACAACGACCTCTCGGTCGGCCGTCTGGTGGAGGCGGTGGCGCGCAGCCCCTACGCCGCCAACACGCTGATCCTGGTCACGGAAGACGATTGCCAGGATGGCCCGGACCACGTCGACTCTCATCGCACGACCGCCTATGCGATCGGGCCGTACGTAAAGCAGGGTGCGGTCGTCAACACCCGGTATAACCAGGTGAGCCTGCTGCGCACGATCGAGGACGTGCTGGGAACGCAGCACATCAACCTGAACACAGCCTATCAGCGCCCGATGGCGGACGTGTTCGACACGGCGTCCAGCGGTGGCTGGTCCTACACGGCGATCGCCTCACGCGTGCTGGCCAGCACGACCTTGGCCCTGGCTGAAACCGGTGTGAAGTATGCGGATGGGCCGGAATTGCGCCCGGTGCGGGACGCCGCCTATTGGGCGAAGGCCACCCGCGGCTTCGACTTCTCGCTCGCCGACCGGGTGCCGGTGGACCTCTATAATCAGGTGTTGTGGGACGGTATGATGCCGGGCCAACCCTACCCGGCGCACCGGAGCGGTCGCGGCTTCGGAGGGAGCACGCACGCAAATTAACCGCTGAACCCGGTCCGGTCGCTCGCGACCGGCCCGATCCAAAAACGATCCAAAAACGAGACCGGCGCCCTCGACACCCCAGACTTGGTCGCCGGGACTTGGTCGCCGGAAGATTCCGATATCATTACGAATATGAGTGTGATAGAGTTTGGCCGCGGAGCGGGTGATCAACACGCCGGGTTGGGTGTGATTACTTGCTCCGCCTGGCCGATCGTAAACTCAATGACCGGCCAAGCCGTTCTTCAAGGGAGGAATAGCCATGCCAGATACTCAAGTCGCAACAGTACACACAGCGCAGCTTGTCACGCCAAATCTATATGATTTGAGCGGGGGCGGCCTGCATGTCAATTACTCGACCAGCGGGATCGATGGTCATCCACATCTGACCTATCATGATGCATTCCGCACACTGACCTTTACTGGAACTCAAATCCGCGCCGTGGCGGTGCCGGACATCGGAATCATCGTGAGCGTTACGATCTTCATGACGGTCGATACGGGGTCCACCACCTTTAGCCTGCTGGTTCCAGCGGTTCAGCTTGTCTCGGGGGCCGGGCCGGTGCCGATCAGCACGGATGGCGTGACGACCTTGCATCGGTTCTCGGTCATTCCCGCGCTGAGCCACGGCCAGCGGGCCTTCTACACGGTGACAGCCCTGACCGGGACGGCATCGCACGTCGTGTTTTAGGTGCCGCTCCGGCCGACCGCCGGAACGGTCTGATAGTCGCCTCGTCCCGCTGTAAATGCCCGCTGTAAAGGAAGGAGAAAACCATGTCCGACAAGAACCCGCCGGGCTCTGGATCCGGTGGACCACCCCCCAAGCCGCCAATCCTGCCGAAAGTGCCGGAAAAATTCGCAAAGGAGACGGCAAAGTCCGAGTTCAAGGACCACAAGGAAAAGCCGGAAAAACACGAGATCAAGGACTTCAAGGAAAAGCAGGAAAAATTCGAGAAGAATGAGACCAAGGAACATAAAGATACCAAGGTCGAAAAACAAGAAAAGAACGAGTTCAAGGAGCATAAGGACAACAAAGTCGAGAAATTCGAGAAACTGGAACATAAGGAACACAAAGACACCAAACACGAAAAGATCGAGATCAAGGACCACAAAGAACTGTCAAAAATCGAGCATCCTGAGAAGATCCCATCCGAAGGGCCGTTCAACCCCGGTGGACCGGTCGAACAGGGCGGGTTCCATCCCCAGGGGGCCGGTCCGGCCCACTTCATCGATCCCAGCCAGCGGCCTGATCTAAGCCAGGGCGCGCTCCGGGACGAGCCGGATCAGGGGGGCCAGGCGCCCGCAGAGTGAGCGCCATGATTCTGGTCCTGTGCGAGGCCTTCGACGCCGCCGCCTATTGGGCGGCGTCCGGCCTGCAGAACCGCACCGGGACCGTGATGATCGTCACTGCCAATGACCTCGATGGGGCGGCCCGGTGGGAACACCGGGTCAGCCGCACCGGGGCGGCCACGGTCGAGGTCACGCTGGCCGACGGACGCGTGGTGTCGAGTGCGACGCCGGCCGGAGTGCTGAACCGGCTCGGCTACGTGCCGACCGACCGCCTGGATCGCCTCGGCAGCCCGGACCGGGACTACGCCATGCAGGAGATGAACGCGCTTTATCTCAGCTGGCTGCATGGGCTGCCCGGACCCATGCTGAACCGGCCCAAACCGCAGGGACTCGGCGGAATGTGGCGGCACCCAGCCGCATGGGCCATGATGGCGGGGCAGGCCGGGCTTGCGATCGCACCCTATCACCACTCCTGCCGCACCGACCCGGCGGCCGCGTGGGCACCGCCGCACCATGCCTCAACCGTCACCGTCTTCGCGGTCGGCGGACGGACCATTGCTTCATCGCCGGTGCCACCGCGCGTGCGCGCCGGGTGCATCCGGCTGGCGGGCCTTGCGGGCGAGGGCCTGCTGGGCGTGGACCTCATGGAACAGGCGGGCAAGCGCTGGGTCGCCACCGGTGCCTCGCCACGCCCCGACCTCACGGCCGGCGGAGACGCGCTGCTGGACGCGCTGCAGGAGGCACTCACCCCATGATCTTGCTGTGCGGTGTCCCGAGCGAGCGGCCGCTGGCCATGGTCGCCGCGGAGCTGGAGGCGCTCGGCACCCCGTACCTCATGTTCAATCAACGCACGGTGGCGCAGTGCACGCTCGCCTGGCAAATCCGGCGCGGGACGGTATCGGGCACGCTTCATCTCGACGGTACCGACCACGCGCTACCCGGCATCGATGCGGCGTATGTGAGGTTGATGGATGATCGCGTGCTGCCCGAACTCCGGGACGAACCGCCGGACTCGCCCGCCCGGCTGCAGTCGCGGGGGTTTCATGACGCACTCTATCAATGGCTCGAAATCGCGCCGGGCCGGATCGTCAACCGGGCGGAGCCGCAGGGCTCGAACGGCTCCAAACCGTATCAGGCCCAATTGATCGCCGCCCACGGGTTCTTCGTGCCCGAGACGCTCATCACCAACGATCCCCTGGCCGTGCTGGAGTTTCAACGCCGGCACGGGACGGTGATCTACAAATCCATCAGCGCCGTCCGCTCCATCGTCCATGCGCTCGATGCGGATGATTTGTCCCGCCTCGACCGGATCCGCTGGTGCCCGGTGCAGTTCCAGGCCCTGGTGCCCGGCGTCGATATCCGGGTGCACGTGGTCGGTCGCGCGGTGTTCGCGACCGAGATCGTGAGCGACCGGATCGACTACCGCTATGCCCGCAAGATGGGTGGCACCGCCGAATTGCGTGAAACGGAATTATCACCGGAATTGGCCGCACGCTGCGTGGCGCTGGCCGCCGAGCTGGGGCTGCCCTTCGTCGGCATCGATCTGAAACGCACCCCGGACGGCGAATTCTATTGCTTCGAGGTCAATCCCTGCCCGGCATTCTCGTATTTCGAGGCGAATACCGGTCAGCCCATCGCCCGCGCCGTCGCCCAGTATCTAGCCCAGTATCTGGGCGGCAGCAACTCCGTTACTACTTAGGACGGAGCGCCCACTTAAAGACCGGGCGCGGCAGGAGGGGACGGACATGGACACAGGCTTGGGCAATCCCGCTCTGACCCACGACGAGGCGGACCCGGCGGCGCTATTATCCCTACAGCGTGACGCCGCGCGGCGCGATCCTAACCCGGCCTACGCGGCGCGGATCGATGGCTTGACCCGGCTCGAGGCCGCCATCCGCCAGCACAAGGCCGCCATCGTCGGTGCCATCTCCGCCGATTTCGGCAACCGCGCCGGGCCCGAGACGATGATTGCGGAAATCGTGCCGGTGCTGACCGGGATCGCGTTTGCGCGTCGCCACCTGAAGCACTGGATGCGGCCGGAGCGGCGGCGGGTGGGGCTCAATTTTCAGCCCGGTTCGGCCTGGGTCGAATACCATCCGCTGGGCTGCCTCGGCATCGTCTCACCGTGGAATTACCCGCTGCTGCTGACGATTTCGCCGCTGATCGACGCGCTGGCCGCGGGCAACCGGGTCATCATCAAGCCGTCCGAGTTCACGCCCCGGTTCAGCGCATTGTTGGCGCAGATGATCGAAGGCGCGTTCGACCCGGCGCAGGTGACGGTGGTGACCGGGGGTGCCGAGATGGCGCAGGCGGTGTGCGCGCTGCCGTTCGATCACCTTGTGTTCACCGGCTCCACCAGCGTGGGGCGGCACGTGATGCGGGCCGCGGCCGAGCATTTGGTGCCGGTGACGCTCGAGCTCGGCGGCAAATCGCCGGCGCTGGTGTGCCCGGATTTCGATCTGCGCGCGGCGGCGAAGACCGTGGCGATCGGCAAGTTCTTCAGCGCCGGGCAGACCTGCATCGCGCCGGATTATGCGCTGGTACCGGCCGGCAGCGTCCCGGCCTTCGCCGACGCGGTGCTGGCGGAGGCGCGGCGGATGTATCCCACGATCGGCGGCAATCCCGACTACACCTCCATCGTCTCCGGCCGGCATTTCGCCCGGCTATCGGGTCTGGTGGCCGAGGCGGAGGCCGGCGGTGCCCGGGTGCTCCGGCTCACGGACGCGCCGGAGGAACGAAAATTAGCCCCCACGATCGTGCTGGATCCGCCGCTGGACGGCGCGCTGATGCAGGACGAGATCTTTGGCCCGGTGCTGCCGGTGATCGGCTATACCGATCTGGACGCGGCGATCGCGTTCGTGAATGACCGGGCGCGGCCGCTGGCGCTGTATGTGTTTTCGCACGACCCGGTCAGCACGGAGCGGGTGATGTCGCGCGTGATTTCCGGCGGCGTCACGGTGAACGGCACGCTGCTGCATTGCGTGCAGGAGGATTTGCCGTTCGGCGGCGTCGGCCCGTCCGGCATGGGGGCGTATCACGGCCAAGACGGCTTCCGGCGGCTGTCGCATGCGCGCGGCGTCTATCGCCCGGGCCGGTTCAGCGGGTTCGCTTTCCTGTCCGCACCCTATGGCAAGCGGATGGCGTGGGCGTTGCGTTACATGGCGGGAAAATAGCCTGAATCCAACGGTGACCCCGTCATTGCAAGCCGCTTGGCGAAGCAATTCAGGGGCCGCAAGAGCACCTGCCGCCCCTGAATGACCGCACCCCAAGCGGGGCTCGCAATCACGGGGTATGAAGCTGGTATAATGCGCGGTGGAATGCCCTTCGCAACCCACCAACAACGACGGTAATCAGTCATATCTAGGAGGCCCGATGCTCGATCGTGAGTATGCCCCCGGCGACGCCGCCGCCCTGGCACCGTTGCTACGGACGGCGACGCTCGCGCCCGGGCGGGAGGCGCGGGTGGACCGGGAGGCGACGGCGCTCATCACCGCCATCCGGGGCCGCTTCGGGCTCGGCGGGGTGGAGGAAATCCTCCGGGAATACGCGCTCGATACGCGAGAGGGCCTGGCCCTCATGGTGCTGGCGGAGGCACTGCTCCGCGTGCCCGACGCCGCCACCGCGGACCGGCTGATCGAAGACAAGCTCGGTAGCGCCACTTTCGGCCCGGCGCGGGAGGGGGCTGGTTTGCTGATCGGCGCGTCCGCCTGGGCGATCGGCCTGTCGGTGCGGGTGATCCAGCCCGGGGAGACGCCGGAGGGCGTGCTGGCCGGGCTCGCCAAGCGGATCGGCCTGCCCACCGTCCGCGCCGCCACGCGGCAGGCCATGCGCGTCATGGGCGGGCATTTCGTGCTGGGGCAGACCATCGGTGAGGCACTGGGCCGCGCCACGAGCCGGTCCGGGCGGGTCTACCGATACAGTTTTGACATGCTCGGTGAGGGGGCCCGCACCGCCGATGACGCGGCCCGGTATGCGCAGAGCTATGCCGGCGCGATCGCCGCCATCGGACGCGCCGCCGGGAATGCGCCGCTGCCCAACCGCCCGGGCATCTCCGTCAAATTATCGGCGCTGCATCCGCGGTATGAGGCGGTGTCCCGGGACCGGGTGATGGCGGAGCTGGTGCCGATCGTGGCCGGCCTGGCGCAGGCCGCGCGGGCGCACGAGCTGAATTTCACGGTGGATGCAGAGGAGCAGGACCGGCTGGAGCTGTCATTGGACGTGATCGAGGCCGTGGCGTCCGACCCGGCGCTCGCCGGCTGGGACGGATTTGGCCTCGCGGTGCAGGCGTATGGCAAGCGGGCGCTGGCGGTGATCGACGCGGTGGCGGCGCTGGCCACGCGGCTGGACCGCCGGTTCATGGTGCGGCTGGTGAAGGGCGCGTATTGGGATACCGAGGTGAAGCGGGCGCAGGAGCGCGGCCTGGACGGCTACCCGGTCTGGACCCGGAAAGCTGCCACGGACCTCGTTTATATCGCCGCCGCCGAGCGGATGCTGGCGCTGCGGCCACTGCTGTATCCCCAGTTCGCCACTCACAACGCGCTCACTGTCGCCGCCATTCTGGAGCGGGCCGGCGGCACGGATGGCTTCGAGTTCCAGCGCCTGCATGGCATGGGCGACGCGCTCTATGCCACGCTGCTGCAGACCCGTCCGGAGCTGGGCGTGCGCACCTATGCGCCGGTGGGCGGGCACGCCGATTTGCTGGCCTA
>JAYVOF010000204.1:0-23719 GCA_043758105.1 Rhodospirillales bacterium
GAACCCACGACCCCTTGTCCCCCAGACAAGTGCGCTACCAGGCTGCGCTACGCTCCGAATGCCCTGGTCCTAGCAGTCCCCGGCACGTCAGTCCAGCAGGCCGCGGAGCGCTTCCAACTCTACCAGCGTCGTGCGCAACACCGCACGCAGCCGATGCACTTCCTTTTCGAGATCCGGTGGTGCGGGTGAGGCGAGTTCCAGCATCGGCGTGTGCGCCGCCTCTGCCCGCTCCGCCTCTGCCGCGGCACGTTCGTCGGCGGTGGCGGGGGGAATGTCTTCCGACAGCTGACCGCCGCCGTCCCGCAGCAATCGCTGCACGCCTTTGATCGTATACCCTTGAATATACAGCAAATCCGAGATACGCCGCAGCAGGCCGATGTCATCCGGACGGTAATACCGCCGCCCCCCGCCCCGCTTCAGCGGCTTGATCTGCGGAAACTTCGTCTCCCAGAAGCGCAACACATGTTGCGGAATATGCAGTTCATCCGCGACCTCGCTGATGGTGCGGAAGGCATTGGGGGCCTTCTTGGCCCGGCTCCGCCCCATCGCGTCCGACGGGTCAGCGTCGGGCAGCAGGTCACCGGCTTGCGGCATCAGTCTTCTTGGCCTGTATCATCGGCACTCGGGATCGCGGTGCCGTTCACGTGCGCCTTGAGCACCTGGCTCGGACGGAACGTCAGCACGCGGCGGGGCAGGATCGGCACCTCGATCCCGGTCTTTGGATTACGGCCGATCCGCCGGCCCTTTTGCCGGACCGAGAAGGTGCCGAAGCCACTGATCTTGACCGAGTCACCTGCCTCCAGGGCCCGGGACATCCGCTCCAGCACCGTCTCCAGCAAATCCGCCGAATCGTTGCGGGATAATCCAACCTCCGCATAGATCGTTTCGGCCAGTTGCGCGCGGGTGACGGTGTTCATGCCGCCACGCTATGCACGCGAACCCGACACGTCAAGCGCAGTTTGAGGCCGAACCCTCTGACCTTAAACGTTTTACAGACGAACGAGCGCCGAGCCCCAGGTCATGCCACCACCCAGCGCCTCCATCAGCACCAGGTCCCCCCGCTTAATCCGTCCGTCCCGATACGCCTCGTCCAACGCGAGCGGGATGGAGGCGGCGGAGGTGTTGGCGTGCCGGTCCACCGTGACCACGACGCGCTCCGGCGGCAAGCCCAATTTCTTGCCCATCGCATCGATGATCCGCTTATTGGCCTGGTGCGGCACTAGCCAATCGATATCCGACTGCTTAAGGCCGTTCGCCACCAGCGCCTCATCCACGACGGCCGAAAGCTTTGTCACGGCATGGCGGAACACCTCCCGCCCATTCATCACCAAATGACCTGGATGGTCCGGCCGCCCCACCGCGCCGTCCACATACAGCAGATCGCCCAGGGTGCCCTGCGCGTGCAAATGCGTGGACAGGATCGCGCGGGGACCGTCCGGTGCCGGGCGCACGAAGGCCGCACCAGCCCCATCGCCAAATAGCACGCAGGTGCCACGGTCCGCCCAATTCATGATCCGGCTATAGACCTCGGACCCGATCACCAGCACGCCCGTCGCCTGCCCGGTCCGGACCAGGCTGTCGGCCAGCGATAGCGCATAGACGAACCCGCTGCAGGCGGCCGAAATGTCGAAGCCGAAACCGCGCGTCACCTCAAGCTCCGCCTGCACCCGCAACGCCGAGGCCGGAAACGCCTGGTCCGGCGTGCTGGTGGCCAAGATGATGGCGTCCACATCCGCCGCATTGCACCCGGCATCCGCCAGCGCGCGCTCGGCCGCGCGCGCACCCATGTGGGAACACGTCTCGTGCGGTGCGGCGAAATAGCGTTGCTTGATGCCGGTTCGCTCCTGGATCCAGGAATCGGTGGTATCGACCGTGAGCGCCAGCTCGTCATTGGTCACGATCCGCGCGGGCAAATAGCTGCCCAGGCCCGCGATCATGGACCTCATCCGGCCGCAGCCAGCTTGGTCGTTTCGGTTTTGGCGGCCCCGGCCACGCTCTCGATCTGCGCCAGACCTTCTTTGATCCGGTCGTTGAACCGGTGCACGACCATGTCCATCGCCACATCGATCGCGTGGGCGAATTGCTCGGCATCGGCCGAGCCATGCGACTTCACCACCACGCCGTTCAACCCCAGCATGACCGCGCCGTTATACCGCCGGGGATCGAGCCAGGTGCGCATGCGGTCGAGGCCGGGCCGGGCGAGCAAATAGCCGATCTTGGCGGCAAGGCTGCTGCGGAAGATCTGTTTCAATAGGTCGCCCACCAGCCGCAACGCGCCCTCGGCGGTTTTTAGCGCGACGTTACCGGTGAACCCGTCGGTGACGATCACGTCGGTGGTGCCGGCCGCGATGTCGTTGCCCTCGACGAAGCCATAGAATTGCGGCGCGATATGGCTCGCACGCAAGATGTCCGCCGCCTGGCGCACCCGGTCATCGCCCTTGAGCTCTTCGGAACCGACATTCATCAGGCCGATGCTGGGTGACGGCAGGCCGAGCACGGTGCGGGCGAACACGTCACCCAGCACGGCGAATTGCACCAGGTTGCGGGCGTCACACACGACGTTGGCGCCGAGGTCGAGCATCACGACATCACCGCGCGCCGACGGCCCGATCGCCGCCAGCGCCGGCCGATCGATGCCCGGCAGGGTGCGCACCACAATGATCGCGAGCGCCATGAGCGCCCCGGTATTGCCGGCCGACACCACGCCCGCCGCCTCACCGTCCGCCACGGCGTCGATCGCCAGCCGCATGGACGAGCCGCGCACGCGCAGTGCCGCGGTGGGTTTCAGATCACTGGCGATCACCGCCGGCGCGTGCCGCACGGTGCAACAGCCTTGCACGCGCGGACGAGATGCCAGCAACGGCACGAGTTGAGCCTCATCGCCCACCAGCAAGAACCGCGCGCCCGGGTGCCGTTCCGACGCGATGGCGATGCCGTCCAGCACGGCCACCGGCGCGTGATCCCCGCCCATCGCATCGATCGCGAGGGAGTAGGTTTCCGCCGCAGGACTGCCGGAGAGAGGAGTCACAGCCATGCGCGGATCCGCCCCAGATAGCCCGGCACCGGCCGATGCGGCATGAGCGCCGCGGTCAGACCCGGACTGCGCCCTTCAGCGCCTTGCCCGCCGCGATGACCTCACGGCCATCATAATGGCCGCAATGCGGGCATAGATGGTGTGGGCGCTTCAGCTCGCCGCAATTGCCGCACTCGTTATGCGCCTCGGTCGGCAGCGCGTCGTGGCTGCGGCGCATCCCGCGGCGGGACGGGGAGGTTTTCTTCTTCGGAACGGCCATGGGTCAGCGCCTTCGGGCTACAAAACCGGCGGCGGGGACGGCCCGGCCGGTGTGATCGTGAGCCGCGCGCTTTAGCAGGGGCGGCTCAGTCCTGCAAGCCGGGTTTCAATCCAGCGAGTGCCGCAAACGGGCTGAGTGCGCCACCGAGCCCCTCCGGTAGGGTGGCGCCGGGCTTGCGCGGGTAGGGATCGAGCGCCAAAGCCAGCTGCTCGATCGCGGCCTCACCCAGGTCGATCGCGCTACTGTCATACGGAATTTGATCGACCGCGTCCGGCTCCGGCTCGTCTTCTTCATCGCCGGCGGGCACGAAATGCACGGTGAATGCCTCGTGCACGGTCTGAATAAAGGGATCCAGCGTCACCACGCAAACCTGCTCGGCCGCCGCGTCCAGCACGCCATCGGCCACCAGAATGCCGGCCTCGCTCCTTCGAATATCGAACCGGCACACCAGGCGCTTGACGGAGGGCAGCATCAGCCGCTGGGCGATGACGGCAAGCTCGGCGGCATCGGCGGTGACGGTCATGCTGACCCCGTGCGGGCCAATGCGGTCAAGCGCCAGGGGCCGGGGAAACTCCGCCATCTCAGGCCGCGGCTTCGGCGGGCGTGAAGTCGATCCGTCCGGATAACAGGGCCTCGATCGGCTGGGTCGCCAAATTCCGGCTTTGCGCCATGGCGATTTCCGCCAGGGTGTGGGCCGGCCCGTGCTCGACCTGCCCGCGCCACACGTTGCGGCCGATGGCGGCGGCCAGCGCCTCCGTATCGCCGGCCATAAGAGCGCTGGCATAGGCGCTGGAGCGGCCGTGGAACGCCTCCCACATCTCCTTGACCTTCTTGCCCATCCGCATGTCGCTCACGCCGATCTCGCGCAGGCTGAAATCCATGTCGGAGAACATGGCGTCGAACACCGCCTGACCGAGCGCCTTGCCCTTGTCCCCGCCCTCCCGCAGACGATGGATCACGAGGAACACATACAGCCCGACCATGTCGAACCGTCCATCCATCGTGTCCGGTACCTGTAAACTGGTGTAGAACGCTGGGTCCCGCGCGGCCTGCACGGCCTCGGTATAGATTTCAAACCCCGCCCGCTCGTATCGCTTGCCGCCGAACAACCCAAGAAACGCCATCGCCATCACCTTAAGAGTATGCCGCATGCGGCGCCCGGGTTCATTTGACACAACCCACCGGGCATGACACCCACAAGATGTGGGCGTGCGACCGGTCCGATCAATGTGGCCGGGCCTGCCCTCCATATTGGAATAGCGCCCGTGCGATACACCCTGCCCCGCATCTCGATCCTATGCGCCCTGTTGCTGGCGGGATGCAGCGTGTTCGAAATTCCGCATCAGCTTCGCGGCAACAAGATCGACGCCACCCTCGTGCAGGAACTGGTCCCCGGCACCTCGACCCGCGCCGACGCGATGGCGCTGCTGGGCTCCCCCACGGCGCGGGCGACATTCGATGACAATACCTGGCTCTATATCAGTGAGACAACCCGCACCCGGGTCGGACGGACGCCGGGCGTGACAGATCAGGCGGTGACGGTGCTGAAATTCGACCAGGCCGGAACGCTGCGCGACGTGAAGCGGCTGGACGGCGATCCGGGCCTGGACGTGGCCGTCGTCAGCCGCACGACGCCGTCTCCGGGCAGCGAAGCGTCCTTCATGCAGCAATTACTGGGCAACGTCGGCAAATTCAGCGCCGGTGGCGGCACCGCACGCACGCCGGGCGGGAGCGGCGCGTCGGGCAACACCGGGCTGTGACGACAATATAGTTCGCTACGAACCTGTCTGCCTCTCTGCCGTAGGAGAGGTGAAACCCATCGATTGCCGGCAAAAGCGATGGGTTTCACACAATCCTACTGCCTGATGAACATCACTCGGACGTTCTTAACTCTGGACGACTGACCGGCGGGTCCGGCTCATCCGGCAATTCCTCCGACGGTGCCATCGGCAAATGCGGGATATGTGCACGCGCCACCGGGGGCGGGGGCACCCATGGACGGTCACCGCGGAATTGCCGGTCGGTCAGCACCACCGCGCCTTGTGCCGTCAGCCACACGGCGATCGCGCCATCGCGCCATACGCTGAACCGATCCAGATAGCGCACCCCCCGCGGACACACATCCCGGCCCGGCTCGGCCGAGATCAGCAACACCACGCCGGCACAATCGGCCCGGCCCTTGTCACGCATCAACAGCACCGGGCCGGCGGGAGTGTCGAAACGGCAGGCGTTGCCGGCGCATTCGGGGGGCAGGCCCGCACGGATCGGCTCCAGCGGCCGCGCCAGATAGTTCTGCCAGGAATCGGTGACGAACGGCGCACGGCCGTGCGCCTGCAGCCAATACGGGCCGGATTTGAACGCGATCACCCTTGCGTCCGGGGACATCAGCACGTCCGGCGGCGGCGTCACGACGGGGGACAGCAGCCCCAGCGCCATCACCGGCACGCCCAGCAGCCGAGCCCGGCTGCGCCAGATGCCGAGCCACGCCAGGCCCAGGCTGAACACCGCCAGCCCCCACGTCGCCAAATGCGGCACCGGCATCGTCGCCTCCGGCAGCGCCGACACCGTGCGGGCGATCCACAGCAGGCCCTCCACCCCCCACCCCATCGGCACCAGCGCCACGTGCTCGAGGCCGAGCGGCATCAGCGCCAGCGCGGCCAGGCCCCACGGTAGGACCCAGAACGCGGTCATCGGCACCGCCGCCACGTTGGACAGAATGAAATACAGCTGGAAATGGCCGAAATGATACGCGCCATACGCGGCGGACGCCGACCCGGCCAGCAAACTCGTCAGCACAAGCGCCACCACATGCGACAAAATCCGCCGGTGATACAGCCGCATCAGCACCGGGCGCAGTGCCTCATACCCGGCAATCAGCGCCAGCACCGCCGAAAAACTCATCTGGAAACTCACGCCCACCACCTCGTGCGGCGACAGCACCATGAGCACGAGCGCCGCCAGCGCCAGGCCCCGCAGCGACAAGGCCCGGCGTCCCAGCATGACGCCCAGCGTCACCAGGCACGCCATGGCGAAGCTGCGCAGGATCGGCAGATGCGCGCCGGTCAGCAGCAGATAACCGGCCCCCCCCAGCAGCGCCGCCCCCGCGGCAATAGCCTTACAGGGCCAAAACAACGCCGCACGCTCCGACAGTGCCAGGCCATACCGCGTGGCGGCCATCACCAGGCCCATGACGATGCCGATATGCAGCCCGGCCACCGCCAGCAAATGCGCCAGGCCCGAATCGCGGAACGCCGACCGGTCCGTGGCCGGGATCGCCGCCGTGCCGCCCGTCAACAGCGTCGCGGCGACCGCGCCCGCGGGACCCGGCACACCAGCCATGACCCGCCGGGCCACGCCGTCCCGTAGCGCCTGCACCCAGGCGGTGCCCTCCGGCGGCGCTTGCTCCAGCACCTCGACTACGCCGAGCGCGGTGCCATACGCGCCGAGGCCGTTGAAGAACGCATCCCGTTGCAAATCCCAGGCCCCGGGATAGGTCGGCCCCGCGGGCGGGCGGAGCATGGCGCGCAGGCGGACGAGGTCGCCGGCGGCCAGCGCCGTCTGGTCCCCGGCCTTCAGCTTCACACGGATGCGCCGGGCGAGTTCTTGGCCGGGGAGTTGCACCTGATCCAATGTCACGCGCCGCCCCTCCGGCAGCGCCTCAACGCTCCGCACCACGCCGGCGAGCATCGTCGCGTTACGGGGTAACAGATCGATCGGCAGCGCGCGCCAGGTGGCCATTTGCGCGGAGCAGAAGCCGAGGGCGGCGAACAGCGCACACAGGGTCACGGCCCGCGCGACGATCCGGCGTCTGGCGGCTAGGGTGACCAGCGCCGCCGCGGCCGACACGGCAGCGCCGGCCCACGCGGGGGGTTCGGTGGTCTGCGCGAAATACGCCAGCACACCCACGCCCATCCACACCGGCAGCCAGGGGATGAAGCGGCCGCGCTCCGCCTCGATCCACGCCAATGCGCGTTCGCTGCCGGGCAGTTTGAACGCCGTGATTGCAGTGATGGTCCGCTGCACAACCCCTCCGAAGCCGACCCTAGCGCCACGCCGCTCTCGACGCCACGGTTCAGCGTGTTAACAAGCGCGCCATGTCCGACACCACGCCCGTCCGCACCCGGTTCGCCCCCAGCCCCACGGGTCACCTGCATATCGGCGGGGCGCGTACCGCGCTGTTCAACTACCTGTTCACCCGGCATCACGGCGGCCAATACCTGCTGCGGATCGAGGATACGGATAAGGAGCGCAGCCTGCCCGTCTATACTCAGGGCATATTGGACGGCCTCGCCTGGCTGGATCTAAGCCCGGACGAGCCGCCCGTGTTCCAATCCACCCGGCAGGCCCGGCACGCCGAGATGGCGCTGGCGCTGCTGGCAAGCGGTCACGCCTACCGCTGCTATTGCACGCCGGACGAGCTGCGGGAGATGCGGGAGTTGGCAACCGCCGAGGGCCGCCCGCCCCGCTACGACGGGCGCTGGCGGGACCGGGATCCGGCCGATGCCCCCCCCGGCGTGGCCCCGGTGATCCGGCTCCGCGCGCCCCGGACCGGGGAGATTGTGGTGCAGGATTTGGTGCAGGGCGAGGTCCGGGTCGGCAATGCCGAACTCGATGACCTTATTATCCTACGCAGCGATGGCGTGCCGACCTATCTGCATGCGGTCGTGGTGGACGATCATGACATGGGCATCACCCACGTCATCCGCGGCGACGACCATCTGACGAATACCTTCCGCCAGATCGCGATCTATAACGCGCTGGGCTGGGAGCTGCCGCGGTTCGCGCATTTGCCGATGATCCTGGGTGCGGACGGGGCCAAGCTGTCGAAGCGGCATGGTGCGATGGGCGTGCTGGAATATCGGGACCAGGGCTTCCTGCCGGAGGCGCTGTGCAATTTTCTGCTCCGGTTGGGCTGGGCGCATGGCGATCATGAGGTGATCGGGCGGGATGACGCGACGCAGCTGTTCGATCTGAGCGGCGTCGGTCAATCGGCCGGGCGGCTGGATACGGCGCGGCTGATGAACCTGAACGGCATTTGGCTGCGTCAGGCGGACGATTCGCGGCTGGCGGCGCTGGTGATGCCGGGACTGCGCGCGCGGGGCTTGGCGGTGGATGACCGGGCCGGGCGGCGCATCCATACGCTCATGCCAGGGTTAAAAGAGCGGGCGAAGACTGTCCTTGAACTCACTGACTCTGCTGCATTCCTGGTCCACGCCGTGCCGCTCACATTCGAGCCGAAGGCGCAGGCGCTGCTGACGCCGGAGGTGAAGGCGATGCTGCCGGGCTTGGGTGCGATGCTGGCGGCGACCGATTTCTCGGCCCCGGCCTTGGACGCGGCGCTGCGGGGGTATGCCGAGAGTGCCGGGCGGAAATTGGGCCAGGTGGCTCAGCCGCTGCGCGCCGCACTCACGGGCAGCACCATGAGCCCAGGGATCGATGAGACACTGGCGGCGCTGGGCCGGGACGAGGCGCTCGCCCGAATCGCCGCCGCGTCCGCCTGATGTATCCACACCGGCACCTGCTGGCGATCGAGGGGCTGCACCCGCCGGAAATCATGCATATCCTGGATTTGGCCGCGAGCTACGTCCTGTTGAACCGGTCCGGCAAAACCCAGCGGGATTTGCTGCGCGGACGCACGCTGATCAATTTGTTCTACGAGGACAGCACGCGGACCCGGACGAGCTTCGAACTGGCGGGCAAACGGCTCGGTGCCGACGTGATCAACATGTCGGTCTCCACCAGCAGCGTGAACAAGGGCGAGACGCTCCTGGATACCGCGACCACGCTGAACGCCATGCGGTGTGATTTGCTGGTGGTGCGGCATGACCAGTCGGGGGCGGCGAACCTGCTGGCGCAAAAAGTATCCTCCGCCGTGATCAACGCCGGCGACGGCACGCATGAGCATCCGACGCAGGCGCTGCTGGACGCGCTGACGCTGAAGCGCCGCCGCGGCACGCTGGAGGGCCTGCATGTCGCGATCTGTGGTGACGTGCTGCATAGCCGGGTCGCGCGCAGCAATATCCACCTGCTGAGCGCCATGGGCAGCCGCGTGCGGGTCGTGGGTCCGCCCACGTTGATCCCGGCGGCGGCGGCGGCGCTGGGGGTCGAGGTGTTCCATGACATGGAGCGCGGCCTGGATGGCGTGGACGTTGTGATGATGCTGCGCCTGCAAAAAGAGCGCATGTCCCGCGGCCTGGTGCCGTCGGCGCGCGAGTATTTCCGGTTCTTCGGCCTGGACGAGAAGAAGCTCAGCCGGGCCAAGCCGGACGTCTTGGTGATGCATCCGGGTCCGATGAACCGCGGCGTCGAGATCGACAGCGCCGTCGCCGATGACCCGGCGCACAGCGTGATTGGCGAGCAGGTCGAGATGGGGGTCGCGGTCCGCATGGCCGTTCTCGACATCCTATCCCGGCCCCGGCCCAGCCCACCGGGCCGCCGCAATGCGTGACCTGCTGTTCCACAACATCCGGCTGATCGACCCGGCCACCCGGCTGGACCAAATCGGTGCGTTGTTGGTGCGGGATGGGCGTATCATCGATCTCGGCCCGGCACTCGGCCGGCCAGACGGGGCCGAGATGATCGACGGCGACGGCGCGATCCTCTGCCCGGGCCTGGTCGATATGCGCGCGGCCCTGGGGGAGCCCGGGTTCGAATACCGCGAGACCATCGCCTCGGCAGCCGAGGCCGCAGCATCGTCGGGCATCACCACGCTCGCCGCCCTGCCCGATAGCCGCCCCGCCGTCGATGACCCAGCCATCGTCCGGCTGTTGCGCGCCCGCGGTGAGGAGACCGGCAGCCTCACGATCCTGCCGTATGGCGCCGTAACCCGCGGCTGCCGGGGTGAGGAGATGGCGGAGATCGGGCTGCTGCATGAGGCCGGAGCCTGGGGCTTCACCGATGGTCAGCGCGCCGTGGCGGACACGCGCATGATGCGCCAGGCGCTGTCCTATGCGCGCGGTTTCGGCGCCCGCATCGTGCAACATCCGGAGGACCCCGCGCTCGCCTCCGGCGGTGCCGCGACGGAGGGGGAACTGGCGACGCGGCTCGGCCTGCCGGGCATTCCAGCCGCGGCGGAGGCGATCATGGTGGCGCGCGACATTCGCCTGGCGCAGCTCACCGGCGGCTCGCTGCATTTCGCGCATGTCTCGACCGCCGATGCGCTGGCGCTGATCAGGGCGGCGAAGGCGGACGGGGTGGACGTCACGTGCGACACCGCGCCGCCCTATTTCGACCTGAATGAAACGGCCATCGGCGACTTTCGCAGCTACGCCAAGCTCTCGCCGCCGCTGCGGCCGGAGGCGGACCGCCGGGCGGTGTGCGCGGCGCTGGCGGATGGGACCGTCGATGCCATCGCATCCGACCATCAGCCGCGGGATGCGGATGACAAGCGGGTGCCGTTCGCGCTGGCGACGCCGGGTGGCGCCGGGCTCGCGACGTTGCTGGGTGTCACGCTGGCGCAGGTGCACGGCAACGGGCTTGCGCTGTTGGACGCAATCGATCTGCTGACCGCGCGTCCGGCCCGCGTGTTGGGGGTGGATGCGGGCCGCCTGACCCGGGGGGCGATGGCGGATCTGTGCCTGTTCGACCTCGAGCGGGCCTGGCAGGTGGAGGCCGGGGCGCTCCCGGGGAAGGCGCCCAACACCCCGTTCGACGGACGCGCGCTGGAGGGTCAGGTAACCGGCACGTGGAAGGCCGGGCGGCGCGTGTTCACCGGATGAGCGTCGCGGCGGTCCTGTTGCTCGGCTACGCGCTCGGCTCCATTCCGTTCGGCTGGTTGCTGAGCCGGGCGGCGGGGCTCGGGGACATTCGGGCGATCGGGTCGGGCAATATCGGTGCCACCAACGTGCTGCGGACCGGGCGGCGGGACATCGCGGCGGCGACGTTGCTGTTGGATGGGCTCAAGGGCGCGGTGGCGGTGCTGCTGGGGGCCTATCTGATCCGTCCGGAGGTCGGCTGGCTCGCGGGGTTGGCGGCCGTGGTGGGGCATTGCACCTCCATCTGGATGGGCGGGCGGGGCGGCAAGGGGGTCGCGACCGGGCTCGGCATGATCTATGGCGTTGCGTGGCCGGTGGGCATCGTGGCCTGCGCGGTGTGGCTCGTGGCCGCCAAACTGTCCCGGCGGTCGTCGGTTGGAGCGCTGGCGGCGTTCGCCGCGGCACCGGTGGCCATGGCCGGCTGGCTGGGGTGGATGCCGTCCGGCATCGTGGCGCTGGTCAGCCTTATTGTCATTATGCGTCACGCCGATAACATCGCCCGGCTTCGCGCAGGGACCGAGCCGCGGATCGGGACATGAACGACCTCCGGGACCGGCTTCGGCTGGCGCGTACGGATGGCGTGGGGCCGGTCACGTATCGCCGGCTGATGCGGGAGTATCTGGATCCGCTCGCGGCCTTGGACGCCCTCCCGGGCCTCGCGGTCGCGGCCGGACGCGCGACGCCCCCGCGGATCCCGTCCAACAGCGACGCGCAGCAGGAGCTGGACGAGGTCGCCAAATTGGGCGGGCGCATCCTGGTGCTGGACGGCCCGGACTACCCGCCGCTGCTGGGTATGCTGGAGATTGCGCCGCCAGTATTGACGGTGCTCGGGAACGTGGCCGCCCTGACCCGACGGTCGGTCGCGGTGGTCGGCGCCCGTAACGCGTCGTCGCACGGGCAGCGTATGGCTGAGGCGTTGGCTGCCGAATTGGGCCAGGCCGGGTTGGTGGTCGTATCCGGCATGGCGCGCGGGGTGGACGCGGCGGCACACCGGGGCGCGCTGCAAACCGGGTGCACCATCGCCGCGGTGGCCGGGGGCGTGGACGTGGTGTATCCGCCGGAAAACGCCGCGCTGCAGCGGAGCGTGGCCGAGGGCGGGGCGGTCGTCGCCGAGGCGCCGCTCGGCACTGCGCCCCAGGCCCGGCACTTCCCGCGCCGCAACCGGATCATCGCCGGGCTGTCGCTCGGCGTGGTGGTGATCGAGGCGGCGCTGCGTTCGGGCAGCCTGATCACCGCGCGGCTGGCGCAGGAGATGAACCGGGATGTGTTCGCCGTGCCGGGCTCGCCGCTCGATCCACGCTGCCGCGGTTCCAACGACCTGATCCGCTCCGGGGCGTTTTTGACCGAGTCGGCGGCGGACGTGCTGCAACATTTGATGGCATTTCCAACGGACCATGCGACGCCCGCCCTGGTTGCGGTGGCGGAGGCGTCCGATCCGTTTCAGGCTGTGTCGGACCCGGCACATATACGGGAGCGTATCATTGAATTGCTCGGTTTCGCACCGACACCGGTTGACGATCTGGTGCGACGCTGCCAGTTCTCCGCCGCTGCCGTCGCCGCCGCGCTGAGCGATCTGGAGCTTGCCGGCCGGATCGAGTTGCTGCCCGGCCATCAAGCCTGCCTCCTCGTCTCGCCCGAAAACGATGGTGGATGAGGCCTGCGTTCCCGCGTAAAGGACATCATGACTGACGTTGTCGTCGTCGAATCGCCTGCTAAGGCCAAGACCATCAATAAGTACCTCGGCGGCGGATACACCGTCCTGGCGAGCTTCGGGCACGTGCGCGATCTGCCGCCGAAGGATGGCAGCGTCCGTCCGGAGGAGAATTTTGCGATGGATTGGGCCGCGGACGAGCGCGGTAACCGGCAGGTAACAGCCATCGCCCGGGCGCTGAAGGGGGCCGGGACACTCTATCTGGCCACCGACCCGGACCGGGAGGGGGAGGCGATCTCCTGGCACGTCCGCGCCATGCTCGAAGAAAAGAAGGTGCTGCGCGGCGTGAACGTGCAGCGGATCACCTTCAACGAGATCACCAAGAGCGCCATCCAATACGCCATCGCCCATCCGCGTGAGCTGGATCAGCCGCTGATCGAGGCCTATTTGGCCCGGCGCGCGCTCGACTACCTCGTGGGCTTCACGCTGTCGCCGGTGCTGTGGCGCAAATTGCCCGGCAGCCGGAGCGCCGGGCGGGTGCAGTCCGTGGCGTTGCGGCTGGTGTGCGAGCGCGAAGCCGAGATCGAGGCGTTCAAGCCGCGGGAATACTGGACGATCGAGGCGCATATGCTGACGCCGTCCGGGGCTCCGTTCCTGGCGCGGCTTACGCATCTGGACGGCAAGAAGCTGGATCAATTCCACCTCAACACGGCCGCCCTGGCGGCGGCGGCGAAGGCGGCGGTCGAGACGGGAGCGTTCAGCGTGGCGAGCGTGGAGCGGCGCCGGGTCAAGCGGCACCCGCCGGCCCCCTTCACCACCAGCACGTTGCAGCAAGAGGCCAGCCGCAAGCTCGGCATGGGCGCGCAACAGACGATGCGCGCGGCACAGCAATTGTATGAGGGGATCGAGCTGGACGGCGAGACCACCGGCCTGATCACCTATATGCGGACGGACGGCGTGCAGATGGCGCGGGAAGCCATGATGTCGATCCGGGAGCATGTCGGCACCGTGTATGGCCGGGAGTATGTGCCGGCCGCCCCGCGCGAATACACCAGCAAGGCCAAGAACGCGCAGGAAGCGCATGAGGCGGTGCGCCCCACGGACGTGGCCCGCCTGCCGGAGCAGATGGCGCGGTTCCTGTCGCCCGAGCAGGCGCGGCTTTATGATCTGGTATGGAAGCGGGCCGTGGCGTCGCAGATGCAATCGGCCGAGCTGGACCAGGTGGCGGTCGATATCGCCGGGATCCGCACAAAGCTGCGGGCGAATGGATCGATCGTGGCGTTCGACGGTTATCTCAAGCTTTACCGGGAAGACGTGGATGACGCGCCGGACGGGGCGGCGGATGAGAGCCGGATGCTGCCGCCGATGCAGGAGCGGGATCCGCTCAGCCGCAACGGGGTCGATGCGGAGCAGCATTTCACCCAACCGCCGCCGCGGTTTTCGGAGGCGAGCCTGGTGAAGAAGATGGAGGAGCTCGGCATTGGCCGGCCCTCCACCTATGCTTCCATTCTGACGGTGCTGCGGGACCGCCAATACGTCCGGATGGAGAATAAGCGCTTCGTGCCCGAGGATCGGGGCCGGCTGGTGACCGCGTTCCTGACGATATTCTTCGAGCGCTATGTCGATACCGGCTTCACCGCCGGGCTCGAGGAGCAATTGGATGATATTTCCGGCGGCCGGGCCGAGTGGCGCGCGGTGCTGCATGCGTTCTGGGACCAATTCTCCAAAGCGATCGAGCAGACGCGTGAGCTGAAAATCAGCGACGTGATCGACGCGCTGGACCATGATTTGGGCGCGCATTTCTTCCCGGTGCCGGAGGACGGTGCCGGCCAAGGCACGGACCCCCGCCTGTGCCCGGCATGCCATGCCGGACGCCTCGGCCTGAAGCTTGGCCGGCATGGGAGCTTCATTGGGTGTTCGAATTATCCGGGATGCCAATACACGCGCCGCCTCGCGATCGATGCCGGGGATGATGCCGGAGAAACCTTAAAAGAGGGTAAACGCGAGCTGGGGGCTCATCCGGACACCAAGGAGGGCATCACGGTTCGCCGCGGGCCCTACGGCGTGTATGTCCAGCAGGGCGAGGCGGATCCCGAAGACAAGAAGAAGAAGCCGCGCCGCACGTCGCTGCCGAAGGGCGTGGACGGGGATACGATCACGCTCGAACAGGCTCTGGGCCTGCTATCGCTGCCCCGGCTGGTCGGGTTGCATCCGGACCGGCAGGAGCCGATCGAGGCCGGGATCGGGCGGTTCGGCCCATTCATCAAGATGGGATCGATCTTCGCGTCGCTGGATAAGGACGATGACGTGCTCATCGTCGGCCTGAACCGCGCGATGGATTTGATCTCGAAAAAACTGGACAGCGTGCGCAGCCTGGGCGCGCATCCGTCCGACAAGGAAGCGGTACAGGTGCGCAAGGGCCGGTTTGGGCCGTATGCTCAACACGGCCTGCGAGTCGCGACCTTGCCGCGGGACATGGCTATGGAAGAGATCACGCTGGAACAGGCCGTGGCGCTGCTGGCCGAGAAGGGCAAAATGCTGAAGGCCCGGCCCGGCCAGAAGAAAGCCGCGCCGAAGAAAGCCGCCGCCAAGAAGCCTGCCGTCGCAAAGGCCCCTGCATCAAAGAAGCCCGCTGTAAAGAAAGTCGCCATAAAGACCAGCGCCGTGAAGAAAACCGCCGCGGCGCGAAAGGCCGGATAGGGTGACGCGCCCCCCGCGCGGCAAGATGCCAAGCCGGGACGCTGTGAAGAACTTCGTCCGCGCCGCCCCCGGACGCGTGGGCAAGCGCGACGTGACGCGTGAATTCCGCGTGCCGCCCGACCTTCGGCCAGACGTTAACGCTTTGTTAAAAGACCTGTCGAAAGAGGGTGAGATCGCACCGGCCGGTCACCGCCGGTTCGCGCCGCCGGGACGGGTGCTGGATGCGATGGTGGTCCGGATTACCGGCACGGACATGGACGGCGACGCGGTCGGACGCCCGGTGGACTGGACCGGCGACGGGCCGCCCCCCACGGTGCGCATGGCCGCCGAGCCCCGCGGCCGCCCGGCCTTGGCACCCGGCGAACGCGTGCTGGCCCGCCTGTCGCCGATCGGTGCCGGCGTGTTCGAAGGCCGCACCCTTAAACGCCTCTCGGACGAGCCCGGCCGGATTTTGGGAGTGTTCCGGGCACCGGGACGTCTGGTGCCGACCGACCGCCGGGCCAAGGCCGAATGGCGCATCCCCCCCGGCGAGGATGGCGGCGCCGAAAACGACGAAATCGTCAGCGCCACCCCCCTGCCCCATGCCGGCCACGGCCTCAAACCCGCACGGATCATGGAGCGGCTGGGGCGCATGGGGGACGCCCGCTCCGTCAGCCTGATCTGCATCCACGGGCACGATATCCCACAGGAATTCCCGGAGGACGCGCTGGCCGCCGCCGCCCGCGCTCGGGGCGTGCCACTGGGTAAGCGCGAGGATTTGCGCCAGCTGCCGTTGGTCACGATCGATGGCGAAGACGCGCGGGATTTCGATGACGCGGTCTTTGCCGAGCGCCAGGCGGATGGCTTCCGCCTCGTGGTCGCCATCGCCGACGTCGCGCACTACCTCCGCCCGGCCAGCCCGCTCGACCGGGCGGCGTTTGTCCGGGGCAACAGCGTCTATTTCCCCGACCGCGTCGTGCCGATGCTGCCAGAGGCGCTGTCCAACGGCTGGTGCAGCCTGAAACCGCAGGAGGACCGCGGCTGCCTGTTCGTCGAGATGCACCTGGACGCATCTGGGCGGAAAACCAGTCACCGGTTCGGCCGCGGCCTGATGCGCAGCGCCGCCCGGCTCACCTATGAACAAGTGCAGACGGCGGAGGATGCCGGCGAAGATATCGGCCTTGGCGCGCTCTACCCCGCCTTCCGCGCGCTGCTCGCAGCCCGGCAGGCGCGGGGCACGCTGGATTTGGACCTGCCGGAGCGGAAGATCGTGCTGGTGGAGGGCCGGGTCGCGTCCGTGGCGCCGCGGCCGCGGCTGGATAGCCATCGCCTGATCGAAGAGATGATGGTGTTGGCCAACGTGGCGGCCGCCGAACAGCTCGAGGCCTGGACCCGGCCGTGCATGTACCGCGTGCACGCGCCGCCCACCGAAGAAAAACTCGAGGCGCTGCGGAATTTTCTGCACAGCATGAACATCAGCCTGCCGCCCGGCAACGAGATCCACCCGCGCGACCTGGACCGTGTGCTACAGAAAGTGACCGGGACCGAGCACGCGCCGCTGGTCAACGAAATCATCCTACGCAGCCAGAGCCAGGCCGCATATGCCCCTGATAACATTGGTCATTTCGGTCTCGCCCTGCCGCGTTATGCGCATTTCACCAGTCCGATCCGCCGCTATGCCGACCTGTTGGTGCATCGGGCGCTGATCACCGGCGGCAAGCTCGGCCTCGGTGGGCTGGCACCGGAGGAACCCGGGCGGTACGTCGCGATCGGCGAGCATATCAGCGCGACCGAGCGCCGGGCGGCGCTGGCAGAGCGGGAGGCGGTCGACCGATATCTGGCCGCGTATATGTCCGACAAGGTTGGTGCCATTTTCCCCGCGCGCATTTCCGGCGTGCAGCGCTTTGGCCTGTTCGTGACGCTGACCGATTCGGGCGCTAGCGGGCTCATCCCGATGAGCGGGCTCGGCGATGACTATTGGGTGTATGATGAGCCGACGCAATCCCTGACCGGGCGCCGCACCGGCCATGTCTTCCACCTGGCGCAGCAGGTCGAGGTGCGCCTGGCGGAGGCGACGCCTGTCACGGGCGGGCTCATCTTCCAAATGATCACCCAAGCCGCGTCCAAGACCAAACGAGGGCGCCGGTGAGGCTGTTTTTCGCCCTCATGCTCGTGCTGACCGCACCCGCCGCGGCGCAAACCGGCCCGGGACGGCCCGAGTTCGAGCTCCGGCTGGTCGCGGCCGTGCTCACCTCCGCCTTCACCTTCATCGCCTCCCGCACGCTCGAGCCCGTGACGGTCGAGCAGGTGGCGCTGTGGGGCCTGGGCAGTGTCACCGGTCTCGATCCCGCCCTGTCGGTCGAGCTGCGCGGCGGCACCCTCCTGATGCTGCGACGGGGCGGGCAGACGATTTTCCAGCGTGGCATTGCGCCCTCGGCGACCGGTGAGCTTTGGGGCCCGGCGGTCGCCGAAATCATGTCCGCCGCCTGGGACGCGTCCGATGCGGTGCGCCGCGCCGGCAGCCAGGGCGTGATCACGGCGCTGTTCGAGGAGATGCTCAACCACCTCGATCCCTATTCGCGCTACACCGCACCCGGCGCCGCCGTGCTGGACCGGGAGCGGCGGAGTGGTGACGCGGGTGCAGGCATCACCATCGTGCGGCAGGGCGGCGTCTATACCATCACGTCGGTCAACCAGGCCGGGCCCGGGGCGGATGCCGGGCTCGTCGCCGGGGACCGGCTGACGGCGGTCGATGATCAGCCGGTTCAAGGCGAGGATTTGCCCACGATCCTCAGCTGGATCGCGGGCGTCGAGGGCACGGATGTGGACCTCACGATCCGCAGCCGTGACGGCCGTATCCGGACGGTGGAGCTCGAGCGGTCCGTGGTCCCGCCCGAGACGGTGTTTGCCGAGCGGCGCGGCACGATCCTACAAATCCGGATTTCGGCGTTCAGCGCCGATACCGACCAGCGCCTGCGCCAAGAGCTGGAGCGGGGGCTGGAAGGTCCGGAGGGTCAGCGGATCCGCGGCCTCATCATCGATCTGCGCGGCAACCGCGGGGGTAAGCTGCAAACGGCGGCGGCGGCGGCGGAGCTGATGCTGAATGCGGGGGTCATCGCGACGACGGAGGGTCGCAATGCCAACGCGGCGCACGTGTTCCGCGCGGGCACCAACGATCTCGCGGAGGGCCGCCCGATTGTGATTTTGGTCGATGGCCGGTCCGCCAGTGCTGCCGAAATCATGGCCGCCGCCCTCGCGGATAACGGGCGCGCGGTGGTGGTCGGCAGCGCCACGCTGGGTAAGGGGTTGGTGCAAACCATCGCCCCGCTGCCGGATGGCGGCGAGCTATTCATCACCTGGTCCCGTGTCCTGGCACCGCGGGGCTGGCCGATCCAGGGGCTGGGCGTGATCCCCCAGGTTTGCACCAGCCAGGGGCCGGAAAATACGTCGGTTCAGCTGCAATCTCTGGCCCGCGGCACGTCCCGGATGGCGGCGGCCGTGCAGCGAGAGCGGGCGGCGCGTAACCCGGTGGCCGCAACGGAGATCATCAACCTGCGCACCCCCTGCCCGGCAGCAGACGGCCGGGAGGCCGATTTCACGGCCGCCCGGTTTTTATTGGGTAATGACCGGGCCTACGAGGCGGCCCGGATTCTTCCACCTGGCTGAGGGTTAGCCTGTTTGGAGCCGGCCGGCCCACCAAACGGGGGTCTCGCTTCTGATTTATATATTATGCCGACGGCATGAATGTTTGACCCGTCCAACGACGGCTCTTATCGATGTGTCAGGAGGCGATTTTGCCTTGTGCGATAACGCTCTAGTTTGTGCGCCGCCACATCGTTAGGCTGGCGAGAGCGAGCAATACAACGGCCAGGCTGCCAGGCTCGGGCACCGGAGTCGGTGTGGGGATCGGTGATACCGCGGTTACCGGATCATACCCAAGAGCGTCGAGCGCCGTCTTATCGAGCGCCGTTGCATTGATCACGACGCCGGGTGAATACGCCGGGACCATGATCCCCGACACCCCGGGGGCCCAATGGCTCGCCTGGTATTGCCCGGCCCCGCCTGGTGAAAAATTCGCCGGATTGCCGAGGGGGTCGAGGACGGCCGATATGCCATCATTGAGAGAGAAATAAGCTGCACCGGGGACCGCCGTGCGGGCATTGGCGCCGGTGAACCGGAACTCATCCAACAGCGTCGGGGCGCCCGTGGCCGAGATGCCATCGATGCTGGAGTCGAAACCGAGCAGATGGGCGATCTCGTGCTCTGCCACGCCGATCAGGTCGAAGCTGTTGCTCGCTATAGTGCCGTCTGAATTCCGGCTGGTTGCAAAAATAAAGCTATTAGAGAATTGAATACTGCCATCCCCCCCGCTTGTGGCGAGGCCGAGCGCGCGGGCCTGTGCTGTCGACAGCGCAATCTGCCCGGCAGGCGGCTGGGTGGCGAAGGACGCCACGGCCAGGGTATCGTTGGCCGACTTGGCGTCCGCTGTCAGCGCCGTGAGGGTCTGCGCGCCGGACACCGTGACGAAATTGGCCGTGGTCTGCGCCAAAACTCCGGAACCGAGCGATGTAAAGCCAATGCCGACGGACACGGTAACCGGGTCGGAGAACGCCGACGACCAGGCTTGCCCGGCGGTAACGAACGCGGCCGATTGGGCGGCGGTCAACGTGTCACCCTGGATCGTCGAGAAATTAAACGTGAGTGCGGAAACGGGGGACGACAACCCACACGCGACGATGAAGGCCGCGGCACCAACCCTGATTGTGTGACTCATATGATCCTATCCCGACACAGCTACGTGACGCTTAATCTGTGACGGCGATGGATACCAGTGTCGTTCCGAAGAAAAGATAGATCCGGCCGGACCCGTAACCGGGTTCGGCCGGATGGTCGATCAGGCACTCTTGGCCATGATTTCGTCGGCGATGTTGCGCGGCACCGGGTCGTAATGATGGAACTGCATCGTGAAGCTCGCCCGGCCCTTGGTCATGCCGCGAAGCTGGTTGATGTAGCCGAACATCTCTTTCAACGGCACGTGGCCATGCACGATGACGGTGCTGCCGCTGCTCTCCTGCGCCTGGATGGTGCCGCGGCGGCGGTTCAAGTCACCGACCACGTCGCCCACGTGATCCTGGGGGGTGGTGACCTCCACATCCATGATCGGCTCGAGGATGATCGGCGACGCCTTCTTCATGCCGTCCCGGAAACAGGCTTTCGCCGCGATTTCGAACGCCAAGGCGGACGAGTCGACGTCGTGGTATTTGCCGTCCACCAGGCTGTATTTGAAATCGACCGTCGGGAATCCGGCCAGCACGCCGGTGTCGGCCTGGTTGCGGATGCCCTTTTCCACCGCCGGGATGTATTCCTTGGGCACCGTACCGCCCACTACCTTGTTTTCGAACACGACGCCCGCGTTCCGGTCCAGCGGTTCGAACAGGATCTTCACTTCGGCATACTGACCACTGCCGCCGGATTGCTTCTTGTGGGTGTAGGTCTCGGTGTGCGCCTTGCTGATGGTCTCGCGATACGCCACCTGCGGCGCGCCGATATTGGCCTCCACGCCATATTCGCGGCGCAGACGGTCGATGATGATCTCGAGATGCAGCTCGCCCATGCCGGACAGGATGGTCTGGCCGCTCTCTTGATCGGTCTTCAACCGCAAGGACGGGTCCTCACCCGCGAGCTTTTGCAGGCCGAGCGTCATCTTTTCCACGCCGTCCTTGGTCTTCGGCTCGACCGAGATGTCGATCACCGGGACCGGGAACGCCATACGCTCCAGGATCACCGGGTCATCGGCCGACGCCAGGGTGTCACCGGTGCCGGTGTCCTTCAGGCCGACGAACGCCGCGATGTCGCCGGCATGGACCTCCTTGATCTCGGCCCGCTTGTCGGCGTGCATCTGGAACATGCGTCCGATGCGCTCCTTGCTGTCCTTCGTCGTGTTCATCACGGTGTCACCGCTCTTCAGCGACCCGGCATAGACCCTCACGAACGTCAGCGCGCCGTATTTGTCGTTAATGATCTTGAACGCCAGCCCGGCGAACGGCGCCTTGATCACGGCCGGGATCACCCGCTGGACCTTGTCCTCCGGATCACCCTCTTCGGCGGCCACCTTAATGCCGGGCACGTCGATCGGGCTCGGCAGATAGTCCAGCACCGCGTCAAGCAAGGGCTGCACGCCCTTGTTCTTAAACGCAGTTCCGCACAGCACCGGGCGGAAAGCGCCGCTGATGGCACCGAGCTTGATGCAGCGCTTTAACGTCGCGACCGACACGTCGCCCTTTTCAAAATATTCTTCCATGGCCACGGTATCGACGCTCAATGCCGTGTCCAGCAGCAACTCACGCGCCTCCGCGGCCTTGTCCGCCATGTCGGCCGGGATTTCCTCGTCATGGAACTTGGCGCCCAATTCGCCGCCCTCCCACACGATCGCCTTCATCTCCACCAAGTCCACCACGCCGATGAACTGGTCCTCGATCCCGATCGGCAGCTGCAGCGGCAGCGCCACAATGTCGAGCTTCTCCTTCAGCGTATCGAAAGCGCGATAGAAATCGGCGCCCGTGCGGTCCAGCTTGTTGATGAAGATGATGCGCGGCACATTGTAGCGATCGGCCAGGCGCCAATTGGTCTCGCTCTGCGGCTGCACGCCGGCTACGCCCTCGATGATGAATACTGCGCCATCCAGCACGCGGAGCGACCGGTTCACTTCGATGTTAAAATCGATGTGGCCCGGCGTGTCGATGATGTTGATCCGGTGCTCTTTCCACTCGCAGGTGACGGCGGCGGACGTGATGGTGATGCCGCGCTCCTTCTCCTGCTCCATGTAATCGGTCGTGGTGTTGCCGTCATGGACCTCGCCGATGCGATGCGAGACGCCGGTGTAATACAGGATGCGCTCGGTGGTCGTGGTCTTGCCCGCATCGATATGCGCGGTGATGCCGATGTTACGGATGAGGCCGAGCGGGTTGGCTACGGGGGCGTCGGTGGTGGCGGTCTCGGACACGGGTAATCTCCAATAGGCGCGGGCGCTGCGGGACCCCTGTCCCACGCGCCGGGCAATACACTCCCGGGCCTTGCGGCGTAAGGGCTAGAATGCAGGCCGCTTATGTGCGGCACGACGCCAGGGAATGCAAGCGGCGGGGCGGCTGGCGATGGCTTACATTCTGAAGGCTGCGCCGGTTGCTTCCCTCACCCCGGCCCTCTCCCGGAGGGAGAGGGGGAAGAAAGCCGCCATCCTCCTGCACTTGGGACCGCGCTTCCCTCGGCTGCCAGCTTGTCCAAATGCGACAGCACATTCCGCTCCGCCGCCCGCCACAGACGGGGATCGACGGTCGCGTACAGCCGCTCCGTCAACGCCCGGGACCCCACTGGCACCGTCCCCAGCGCCGCCAAGATCGCCGCCTCCCGCGCCAGTCGATGTGCCCGTAGCGCCTCCACATACGCGCGGGGCTGAGCGAGTGGCGGTCCGTGGCCGGGCAAGTATAGGGTGTCATTCCGCGCCAGCAGCCGGTCCAGGCTGGAGATATACGCCGCCATGCTGCCATCGGGCGCGTTCACGACGCTGGTGGACCACGCCATGACATGGTCGGCGCTGAACAGCACGCCGCCGTGGCCAGCGAAGCACAGATGATCTGCGGCGTGACCGGGCGTATGCAGCGCGGTCCAGCCGGCCACCTCGCTCTCCTCATGCAGCGGGATGTCCGGCGTAAACGGAACCGCCGGGTCATGCCAGGCGTAAACCGGCGCGCCCGTCGCGGCCCGCAGCGCCGGGAGGGCAGCGATGTGGTCCGAATGGGTATGCGACAGAATAATGCGTCGTACGGTTCCAGCCGCCAGAATTGCCGCGACATGCCCGGCATCATCCGGACCGGGGTCCAACACCGTCATGCCGTCTGGCGCATCGATAAGGTATGTGTTGGTGCCCCAATAGGTCATGGGACCCGGGTTCGGCGCCACGATGCGGCGGATGCCGGGGGCCACGGCCTGTGGCACACCCCGCGCGGGCTCCGGCTCGGTGAGGAAAGCGATTTGCATGGGCGAAGGCTCGCACCGCGGCGCGGCGGCGGCAAGCCGTTACGGATACGCCTCGGCCTCCATACACACCGCACCACTCGGATCCCGGCTACGGAGTTCGGTGCAATCATCATGAGTCCACGACTCGAGCCGCAGGACCTCCCCATGAAACGCGGGGCGGCGGCCGCGGTAGTGGAACCGTCCGGGCGGGTGCCGCAGCAGTCCGGCCAGCAGCGTCGCCTGCAGCGGGCCGTGCACCACGAGGCCCGGGTAGCCCTCGACGGTGCGCGCGTAGTCCATGTCGTAATGAATACGGTGGCCGTTCCCGG
>JAYVOF010000205.1:0-3190 GCA_043758105.1 Rhodospirillales bacterium
GAGCCGGATCCGGCTGATCCCCAGTTCACGCAGCATGGTCGCGGCCACGAGGAAGTTCCGCTCATCCGCCTGCCAGCCGAGCGCGCGGTTGGCATCCAGCGTATCGAGGCCGCGGTCCTGTAGCGCATAGGCCCGCAGCTTGCTGGCAAGGCCAATTCCCCGCCCCTCTTGCGCCAAATAGAGCACGATTCCAGCGCCCTCGGACGCGATCCGCGCCAGCGCGCCGCGCAGCTGCGGCCCGCAATCGCAGCGTAGGCTGCCGAGCAGATCGCCCGTGAAGCACTCGGAATGGACCCGGACCAACGGCAACTCGGTCCGTTCGGGCCGTCCAATGACGATGGCCAGGTGCTCGATCCCGGCGTCGGGGGCACGAAACGCCACGATCCGGGCGTCCCGCGCGTCTTCCAGCGGCACCGCCGCCTCCGCCACCCGGACCAACGCCGCGGCCTCCGCGTCCGGATGCGCGAGCACGTCGGCGGCCGGCACCGCCAGCAGGCCGAGCCGCCCGGCATCGACGCCGGGCCGCACGGCGGCGATGAGCGCGGCCGGTAAGACCCGCGCCAGCTTGGCCAGCGCGATGGACGCCGGCGCCAGGGCCGGCAGGGGCACAGGGCTCGGCGGGTCGAACATCAGCTGCCCGGCGGTGGGATCGGCCAGACCCTGCAGCAGCGCCGGCGTAAACAGCAGCCCGGTGCGAAAGCCCAGCGCCACCGGTCCGGACGACGAGGCCGCGGCATCCGGCGACGCCACCGGACGGCGCAGCAGGGCCGCCGCCCGCATAGCCCCCAACAGAAGCACGGGGGCCGAACCGGCCAGGGCGTGGAATTCCTGCAGGCCGCCCAAGCCCACGGTCTCGGCCGCCACCGTCACCGCCGCGGGTTGGCCATCGCTCCCGACCAACAGCACGGGTGTGCCCCGGCGCATCTCCGCCATAGCCCGGTGCACGCCGCGCAGGCGAAGCATCGCCGGGTCGGGGGCCGGGAGGGCGGGGGCGTGATCGATTTGTGGGTCGGAGAGCATTGCGTCTTCTTTATGCCTGTATGTGCAGGCCAAGGGCCAGCCTCGCAATGTGGGGTCTCAATTACCGGTCTGTGGCGGCGTCAGTCGCTAATGTGGGGAGGCCCCGACAAAGGTTGACATCCTACCTCACGTATTTGTGTGCTATAACGGCCTGCAGCCGTCCCGCTGTGTCACGGTTCCGTGCGTTGCTACGGAAGATGGTGAAGGAAATAGCTTTAATGACTGGCGCGCGTCCGATTCTGATCGTCGATGACGACACCACCCTCCGCACCACCTTGGTGGAGCAGTTGCAGCTCGACCGGGAATTTATGGCCGGCCAGGCCGGCAGCGTCGCGGAGGCGGAGGCGCTGATCGCCGTGCCGGGTGCGCGCTTCGACGCTGTCATCCTCGATGTCGGGCTGCCGGATGGGGACGGCCGGGATTTCTGCGCCGCCCTTCGCAAGCAGGGGCAACGCATGCCCATCATCATGTTGACCGGCTCGGATGACGAGGCGGACGTGGTGCGCGGGCTCGATGCCGGGGCGAACGATTACATCGCGAAGCCCTTCCGTCTGGCGGAGCTGGTGGCACGGCTGCGGGCGCAGCTGCGCATTTTCGAAAATAGCGAGGACGCGGTCTTCACGATCGGACCCTACACCTTCCGCCCGAGCGCAAAATTGCTGCAGGAGCCGGTCAAAAACCGCCGCATCCGCCTGACCGAGAAAGAGGCGGCGATCCTGAAATTCCTCTACCGCGCCGGCACCCGCCCCGTCGCGCGGCAGGTCCTGCTGAACGAGGTCTGGGGCTACAACGCCGCCGTCACGACCCATACGCTCGAGACGCACATCTACCGGCTGCGGCAGAAGATCGAGCCCGATCCGGCCAATGCCCGTCTGCTGGTGACGGAGGGCGGAGGATATCGGCTGGATCCGCTGGGTGTGACGGTGGTGGCCTAAACGCCAACCGTCATTGCGAGCCCCGCTTGTGGCGCGGCAATCCAGGGGCGACAGGCGCTCTCGCGGCGCCTGAATTACTTCGCCAAGCGGATCGCAACGACGGCACGTTTATCCCCGCCGCAAATCGATTACGCGCCGCGCTTTGCCGAGCGACCGCTCGATGCTGCCGGGGGGCAGGACGTCCACCTGCGCGGTCACGCCGATCCTCTCCTTGATCGCCGCCATCAGCCGCTCGGCTGCGTCTGGTGCCGTAAACCCGTCCGGGCGCGTCTCCACCCGGACCCGCATCTCGTCCATCCGCCCGGCGCGCGTGAGTTCGATCTGGTAATGCCCGGATAGGTCGGGCTCGGCCAGCACCAGCTCCTCGATCTGCGTCGGGAACACGTTCACGCCGCGGACGATGATCATATCGTCGTTGCGCCCCGTGACTTTCATCATCCGGCGCATTGACCGCGCGGTGCCGGGCAGGAGGCGGGTGAGGTCGCGGGTGCGGTAGCGGATGATCGGCATGGCGTGTTTGGTGAGCGCCGTGAACACCAGCTCCCCCTCCGACCCGTCCGGCACCACGGCGCCGGTGACCGGGTCGATGATTTCCGGGTAGAAATGATCCTCCCAGATGTGCAGCCCGTCTTTCGTCTCCACACACTCACTGGCGACGCCCGGGCCCATGACCTCGCTCAGGCCATAGATATCCACGGCGTGCATGTCGAACGCCTGTTCGATTTCACCGCGCATGGCGTTGGTCCACGGCTCGGCCCCGAAAATGCCCGCGGCAAGCGTGGTGCGGGCGGGGTCGAGGCCGGCGGCGCGGAAGGCGTCCAGGATCGCCAGCATGTAGCTCGGCGTGACCATGATCAGGTCCGGCTCGAAATCCTGGATCAGCTGGACCTGCCGTTCCGTCTGTCCGCCGCTCACCGGAATCACGGTGCAGCCCAGCCGCTCCGCCCCGTAATGCGCGCCGAGGCCACCGGTGAACAGGCCGTAGCCATAGGCCACATGCACCCGCATGCCGGGCCGTCCGCCGGCGGCGCGAATGGAGCGGGCCACGACATCGGCCCAGACGTCCAAATCCGCCTTCGTGTAGCCCACCACCGTGGGTTTGCCCGTCGTGCCGGAGCTCGCGTGGATGCGCGCGACCTGCTCCCTCGGTACGGCGAACATGCCGAACGGGTAGTTGGCGCGTAGGTCTGCCTTCACGGTGAGCGGAAACCGCGCCAGGTCCTCCAGGCGGTGAA
>JAYVOF010000206.1:0-3187 GCA_043758105.1 Rhodospirillales bacterium
CGGAAACGATGAAGGCCGCGGTGGCCCACCTGGAGCCACACATGGAGCGGGCGGCGGGCCAGGAGAAGGGCACGATCGTATTGGCGACCGTGAAGGGAGATGTGCACGATATCGGCAAGAACTTGGTCGATATCATCCTGACCAATAATGGCTACCGGGTGGTCAATTTGGGCATCAAAGTGACGCTGGCGGACATGGTCGCGGCCGCGAAGCTGCACCATGCCCACGCGATCGGCATGTCGGGACTGCTGGTGAAATCGACCGTGGTGATGCGTGAGAACCTCGAGGAGATGGCGCGCCAGGGTCTGGAGATCCCGGTCATGCTGGGAGGTGCGGCGCTCACCCGTAACTATGTCGAGGATGATTGCGTCCGTGCGTATGCCTGTGGCCGGGTCGCGTATGCCAGGGATGCGTTCGACGGTCTGCATTTGATGGACAAGGTGACGGGCAACGGGTTCGACGATTATCTTGCGGCCATTCAGGCCAAGCGGTCGGGCAAATCCCGTAACACCACCCGCACGTTAGGACAGGCCGACGCGCGCGCCTTCCGCCCGGTGGATGTCGCCGCGGTGCAAAGCCGGCGACGGGGACTGACGCAGGACGTGCCGGTGCCGGTCCCGCCGTTCTGGGGTCCCCGCGTCATCGAGGCATCGCCCAAGGCGGTCATCCCGTTCTTGAACGAGCGAAGCCTCTATCAATTCCAGTGGGGCTTCCGCAAGCAGGGTAAGACGCTGGAAGATTTCCTGGGTTGGGCCAAGCAGGAACTGCGTCCGGTGATGCGCCGCATGCTCGGCATTTGCGAGGCCGACGACATCCTGAGGCCGCAAGCGATCTACGGGTATTGGAAGGCGGCCGGGCAAGGGAACGATTTGATCGTGTTCGATAAGGACGGCCAAACAGAGCTCTGCCGCTTTAGCCTGCCCCGGCAGCCCAAGGACGATGGTGAGTGCATCGCCGATTTTTTCCGGGATGTCGATGATGCGGAGCGTGATGTCATCGGCCTGCAGGTCGTGACCGTCGGACAGAAGGCGTCCGATACGGCCCGGGTTTGGTTCGAGGATAACCGCTATCAAGACTACCTGTATCTCCACGGGCTTTCGGTCGAGATCGCCGAGGCGATGGCGGAATACACGCATAAGCGCATTCGTGCCGAATTGGGGTTCGCCGGGGAGGATGACCGGGACATGGAAAAGATGCTCTCGCAATCGTATCGCGGCTCCCGCTATTCGTTTGGCTATCCGGCGTGTCCGAAGCTGGAGGACCAGGCGCCATTACTGCAGTTGTTGGATGCGGAGCGGATCGGTGTGTCGCTTTCGGATGAGTGGCAGCTGCATCCGGAGCAATCGACGAGCGCCATCGTCGTGCTTAATCCGCGCGCGAAATACTTTTCCGTCTGACGGGTCGGCATGGCCCAGGGCGCGCTCTCCCGGTTCAAGATCCTCGACCTGACCAGGGTCCGGGCCGGGCCTGCTTGCGTGCGGCAATTTGCCGATTTTGGCGCGCAGGTGATCAAGGTCGAGGCTCCAGGGAGCGCGGACCAAGGGATGGGGGGTCCGCGGCTTGGTCCTGACTTTCAAAACCTGCATCGCAATAAGCGTTCCATCACGCTGGATCTGAAGACGGAGCAGGGGAAAGCGATCCTTATGAACCTTGCCCGGAAGGCGGACGTGCTGGTGGAGAATTTCCGCCCGGACGTCAAGGATCGCCTAGGGATCGGGTATGAAGCCGTTCGCGCGGTCAATCCACAGCTGGTGTATGCGAGCATCTCGGGCTTCGGGGAGGATGGGCCGTATCGGATGCGGCCCGGCTTCGACCAGATTGCGCAGGGCATGGGCGGGTTGATGTCGGTCACCGGGCTGCCGGGTCAGGGTCCGGTGCGTGCGGGTATCCCGGTGGCGGATCTCACGGCTGGGCTGTTTGCCGCGCAGGGCATCATGGCCGCGTTGCTGGAGCGGGAGGTCTCGGGTGAAGGCCAATGGGTTCAGGTGAGCCTGCTCGCCGCGCAGATCGCCATGATGGATTTCCAAGCCGCGCGATGGCTAATGAAGGGAGAGGTGCCGCAGCAAGCGGGCAATAATCATCCCACCAGTATTCCGACCGGGGTATTTAAAACTCAGGATGGCCACGTCAATATTGCGGCAACTGGGGATGTGATCTGGGCCCGGCTTGCGCGGCAGCTGGGGCTCGATGCGCTGTTGCAGGATGCACACTACGCCACCGGCGAGACGCGATCTGACAATCGGGACGCCTTGAATGCGGCCATCGAGGCCGTGACGCTGACCCAAACCAGTGCCCATTGGGTCATGGCCCTCAACGCGGCCGAGGTGCCGTGTGGACCGATCTACACCATGGACGACGTGTTCGCCGACCCACAGGTGCAGCATTTACAAATGGCGCGGAATTTGCCGCACCCCGACCTTGGTGAGATCGCCGTGGTAGGCCAGGCGATCACGCTGAGCCGGACGCCGGCGGAGCTCGTTACCGCAACGCCCGGCCTCGGCGATCACACGGACGCGGTGCTGGCGGAACTGGGGTACAGCTTGGGCGACGTGGCCGCGTTGCGGCGGGATGGGGTGATCTAGCATGAGCGAGAACCAGGCTGATGATCTGTTGTATCAGGTGCAGGACGGTATCGCTCACGTAACGTTCAATCGTCCGCACGCGCGGAATGCCATGTTGTTCACGATGTATGAGCGGCTCGCGAGCATCTGTGCCGAGGTGGACGGGGATCCTTCGATCCGTGCGCTCGTCCTCACGGGCGCGGGTGACAAGGCGTTCGCGGCCGGGACCGACATTTCGCAATTCCGGGCATTCCATACGCCTGAGGACGCCCTGGAATATGAAGCTCGCATCGACCGTGTGATGACGGCGCTGGAGCGGGTCCGGGTGCCGACGATTGCCGCGATCAACGGAGCCTGCACCGGTGGCGGGGCCGGGCTGGCCGCCTGTTGCGATTTGCGGATCGCGACGGCGACGATGCGGTTCGGGTTCCCGGTGGCCCGCACGCTCGGTAACTGCCTGTCAATGGCGAACTACGCCCGGCTGGCTGCGCTGCTCGGCCCGGCTAAGGTCAAGGACATCGTGTTCACCGCCCGGCTGATCGAGGCGGAGGAGGCCCAGGCGATCGGCCTGGTGAGCGAGGTGGTCGCGGATGCCGCCGCCCTGGCCGTTCGTGCGGACGAACTCG